>JAFGFF010000387.1 GCA_016931075.1 Pirellulales bacterium
AGACGTCGCTTCAGCGGCGGATGGGCATGTTGGCAAGGATGCCTCACAATATCATGCCCATCCGCCGCTGAAGCGACGTCTGGGCATGGCACCCTGTCCTCTTTCTTCAACGGGCTGTTGGCACCCCTTATTCAGCAGGTCGCTATTCCCCTATTCTATTGCCGACGAAACGCACTCACCAGCTAAAAAACAGAGGCGGGGCAAGGCCTTTATTGAGAGAGACCCCCGAATTGAAGGGGGAAACCGCGATTCAGACCACCGGTTCAGGCCACCGCGTCGAAACGGGCGCCTAACCGTAGGAACCCCGCATCGGCCAAGAAGGGCCGCAAGATGTTCGATTCACCCGCCGCCGGATCGGTCTGGCCGGAGAGGGCCTGCTCCGGATTCTGCTCGGCCTGGCGGAGTTCGGCCCGGGCGTCGGCTTCCATTTTCGTGGCCTTGGCGGCCACACGCTGGTCCTGGGCCGACGGATCGGCCGGGGCCAATGCGGCGGCCCGGATCACTTGGGCCTTGCGGATCGTGGCCTCGGGATCGTCCTCGGGCGAGCTATCGATCGAGACTTCGCCGCCCACAGCGTAACGCCGGCCGTCCGGGCCGGTTTGATACTCGAAATGCGGCCCGCCCGACGCATAGCGGCCGGCCACCGAGAGATGGGCCTGCTCGTGGGCACGGACCGCGCGGTCCTGGGTCTGAAGCTTCTGGACCTCGCGGCGCTGTTCGTCGGTCAGTTGTCCCGGCTCGGCCTCCTCGCTGTCTGCCTCGGTCTGCCCGGCCGCTTCCTTGGCCGCTTGGGCTTCGCCCTCGGGCGAGATCTCCACCGTGTCGTTCGTGTCGATACCCGTCGGTTCCTCGGACGCACGGGAACCGCCGCAACCTCCGACGCCCACCGAAGCGGGTGGAAGCAGACTCGATAGGAGTTGGCCGATTCGCATGATCCGGGCCTCCTGTCAACGCGAAGGCGCATGTCAGCGCACTTCTTGATATCGACCATTCCTTCCGCCAACTGGTGGTTTTGGTAAAGTCTGCCGGTTATGCGGGCAGCACCCCTCGGAAGAATGATATCGGAGTGGGTCAGGCGTGCCCCACCCTACAGCTTGTGGGCGGCAAAGGGTCGCCCCGTACAAGTGATTCTCCCTATGCGGTATATTCGGGGCTGAAACACGGATGCCGCTAGCGTGGAGGGCCACGCTCATTCGTGTCCATTTGCTACTACAGACGAGGGTGTCCGGGAATTCAATACGTGAGAATACGCAATTTGTAGGAGGCGACTCCTGTCGCCGAAGATGTTCCGAGTCCCCGATCGGCGACAGGAGTCGCCTCCTACAGAATCGAATTCCCGGATAACCTCCACTACAAATGGACGTGACCACAGCGCGTCCCTCCAGGGATATCGAACAAGCTACCAAGGAGGAACCATCCATGCGGGTACTGGGCATCTCGGGCAGCCCACGAAAGGGCGGGAATACGGAGACACTGATTCGCCGGGCGCTGGACGCCCTGGCCGGAGAGGGATTCGAGACGGACTTTCTCTCGTTGGCCGGGCGGCCGGTCAAGCCATGCACGGCGTGTGGCGGGTGTTCCAAAACGAAGACAGCCGAATGCGTGCTGGACGATCCGGCATTCGAAGGCGTAATCGAACGGTTCCAGGCGGCCGACGGCATCCTGGTCGGCTCGCCCGTCTATTTCGGCTCGGCCACGCCCGAGACGATGGCCCTGTTGGATCGCGTCGGCTACGTCTCGCGCCGGCACGGCAACTTCCTGCGGCGGAAGGTGGGGGCGGCGATCGTCGTGGCCCGACGGGCGGGCAAGAACTTCACGTTCGCCCAGCTCAACTACTTCTTCCTGTTGAGCGAGATGATCGTGCCCGGCTCGACCTACTGGAACGTCGGCATCGGCCGTGAGAAGGGAGACGTCGAGCACGACGAAGAGGGGCTCGAAACGATCGACAACCTGGCGGCCAACATGGCCTGGACGATGAAGAAACTGGCCCAATAGGCTTGACACCGACCTCGCATGTAGGAGGCGAGATGCAAGGACCGTTGGGAGGGGCAACGGCAGAAAGAAGGAATCGTGAAGCTTCCCAAATACTCCATCGGCGTGGGCGATCGGTTCGGCCGGCAGGGCCCGGCCCAGTTGGCGGCAGTCCAACGGGCGGCGGACCAGGGGGTCGAGATCGCGCCGGTCTGGAACAAGTCACACCGCGAGCACACGATCGTCGGCACCCGGCCCGAGGCGGTTCGCGCCGAGGCCGACGCCGCCGTGGCGTCTGCCGGCTACACCGGGCCCTATTTCGTCGACGCCGACCACATCAGCTCGGGCAACGTCAACGCGTTTTTGAAAGCCAGCGACTTCTTCACGCTCGACGTGGCCGAGGCGATAGGCCGGCCTGCGCCGCCCGAGCAGGTCGACGCCTTTTTGAAGCGTCACCCGGAATGCCTCGGCCGGCTCGAAATCCCCGGCATCGCCGAACCGCTGGAAATCGACGAGCCGACCGCCCGGGCGGTGGCCGGCGTTTATCTCGAAGCGGCGGCCGAGGCGGGCCGTCTCTATCGACACATCGAAGCGGCTAAAGACGCCGACGCCTTCGTGACCGAGGTCTCGATGGACGAGACCGACCGGCCGCAGACGCCCGTCGAACTGCTCCTGATCCTGGCCGCTCTGGCCGATGAGGGCATCCCCGCCCAAACGATCGCGCCGCGATTCTCCGGCCGGTTTAATAAGGGCGTTGATTATGTCGGCGATCCAGACCAATTCGCCGTCGAGTTCGAGCAGGACCTGGCCGTGATCGCCTGGGCCGTCGGGCGGTTCGGTCTGCCGGAGAACTTGAAACTGAGCGTGCACAGCGGCAGCGACAAGTTCTCGATCTACGGGCCGATTCGCGAGGCCATCACTCGATTCGACACCGGCTTGCACCTGAAGACGGCCGGCACGACGTGGCTCGAAGAGTTGATCGGCCTGGCCAGCGCCGGCGGCGACGGCCTGGCGATGGCGAAGCAGATCTACGCCGAGGCACTGGATCGGTTCGACGAACTGTGCGGTCCCTACGCCACGGTGATCGACATCGACCCGGCCCTATTGCCCACGCCCGAGGTGGTCGACGGCTGGGACGCCGACACGTTCGCCTCGGCCCTGCGCCACGACCCCGCCTGCCCGGCGTACAACCCTCATCTGCGTCAACTGCTCCACGTCGCCTACAAAGTGGCCGCCATGCTGGGCCCTCGCTACCTCGACGCCCTTGCCCGCCACGCCGACGTCGTCGCCCAAAACGTCACCGAAAACCTGTACGCCCGGCATATACACCGACTATTCATTCCCTGATTTGCTTCTTCTTCGTGTTTTCGTACTTTCGTGCTTTCGTGATAGCGTCACGGAAGACGTTTTTCCTGGAAAAGGCGAGAAATGCCTTTCCAGTTTCGGACAACTTATACCAACTTGCAGCGTTTTTGGTCTCTAGATCACGAAAACACGAAAGTACGAAAGCACGAAGAGAGTGGGAAAGGGTGTTATTTCTGGGCGCCGCTGGCTCTGCCAGTGCTGAAATAATCGTGCTTCAAGGCACTGGCAAAGCCAGTGGCGCCCGGTGTGAGAGTCTTAATTTCCAATAAGTTTCGTTTCCTATCGATGCCAGGAAGGTCAGATGGTCTATCGTCGCAACGACCAGCTTGAGTCCGGCATGTTGCCGGTGGACATCGTGTTGCACCCGTCGTGGTGGCGCCGTCACGAGGGCATCACGTTCGACGAGGATTTCTTTCTGCATCCGGCCCGACGGGTTGAGGTCGAGCGGAAGATGGAGCAGGCGCTCTACGACCGGTGGGGGCGGTTC
>JAFGFF010000388.1 GCA_016931075.1 Pirellulales bacterium
CCCCTCTACCCCTCCACCACCGCCTGCTGGCACAACTGGACGATGGCGTCGACCGTCGCCCCCGGGCCGCGGTGCTCGACGTTGAGCACGATGTCGTAGAGGTGCGGATCGTCGATGTCCTGCCGGAAATACCGGGCGACGAACTCGCGCCGGCCATGGTCGATCGTCCGGATCACGCGTTGCGCTTCGCGCGGACTGAGCCCACGCTGGTCGGCGAGGTTCGCCACGCGATACGGCTCCGAGGCAACGATCCGCACGGCCAGGCCTTGTCGGCGCGGCAGGAAGAATTGGGCCCCGCGGCCGATGAACACGGCCGGTCCGGCGTAGGCGGCCCTCAGAATGACATGGCGCAAGAAGCAAACGTACTTCTCGTGCGGCACGACCTTCGAGTCGAGCCACGTGCCCAAGATGTCGTGGGCCCAATTCGATTGGGTCTCGTCGACCAACTCGAGCATGGGCCGGGGTAGTTGATACCGTTGGGCCACCTGGTCCAACAGGCTGCGGCCCAGCACCTCCCACCCGAGCGTCCGCCCGACCGCCTCGGCGATCAGGCTCCCCCCTGCCCCGGCTTCACGCGAGATGGCCAAGTAGGGCCAGACGCGTCGACCGGTCGGTATGGTCCCCTGCCCTGCGAACAGCCGGTCGGTGATCTCTTGGCACCGCGACCACGCCTGCATCTGCCTTTCGGCCGCGGCGGCGATCGTAGGCCAACGTAAGAAATGGGGTTTCACGGTTTCGGCTCCTATGTCGGTGTACGGATAGGAACCGCGCGGCTGCGACGTCCTGCCTGGGCCCGCGCGGGATTCCAGGAACGACGACGAAAAAAAGAAACCTCGAAAGATGCCACTTCAGAAAAGTCACCCACCTTCCAGGAGTATAATTTCGTCCGCAGTCGAAACCTACCCCGCTGTTACGTGGCATGTGCTATCACCCCGGCATGGTGTCCTTGCTTCTCATCGTGGAAGGCAGGCCAGAAGTAATACCACCGAAAACACATTGCCTTTCTTCTACACACAGTCCCCTGCGAAGTCTTCTACACGAATGCGTCTTTCTCACACAAAAACACTTGAACGACGCCCGTATATGAGTAGAATAGCTCAGATTGGGGTGTCATTCGCTCGGCGTGGTGCCTGATCTGCTTCTTAGCGAACCGCTTTCGGACGCCGGGCGTTCATTGCTTGGCAACCCGCCGAATTCGAGACGGATGGGCCGACTTGCATGACACGAGTTGCCTTCCGTGGTGTTGGCAGGAGTATTGTGCTTTCGGGGCATGATCGTCGGGGGGATCGTCGGAAGAAGCTGTCTCGCATGGCTGCGTCGTCATTGCGTCGTTGCTTATTGAGACAGGCTCCGCGTCGCACCGTCCCCGCGTGCCGACGGTCTGCTGGGGAAAGAATCTCACATGTTAGTTCTTTCTAGGGCCTGCGACACGGTGGTCCATATCGGGCCCGAGATCCGGGTCAAGATCCTGGGCATCCGCAAGCAGCGGGTCAAGCTGGGAGTCGATGCGCCAAAAGAAGTCCGCGTCTGGCGCGACGAGGCTTCGACTCCGTTATTGCTCGATGAGCATCTGGCCGACGATCTCTCCGGACCTGGCCACATTCAAACGGTCGTCGACTCGTTTCTGGTGGTCGAAGACGACCCGGACCATGCCGAACTCATCAGCCGTGTTCTGACCCGACAGAGCGGCCAATCCTGTCGCGTGGTCGACTCGGCAACCGCGGCCCTGACCGCGCTGGGTGTGTCGGTAAAAAACGGCGCTGCAATTGAACAGGGCACGGCTTCAAAGCGGCCTTTCCTGGTCCTGCTGGATCTGCATCTTCCCGATCTGCCGGGCTTGGAGGTTTTGAGGCGAATCCGCGCAATCCGCCAGCTCCAGGCCATGCCGGTCATCGTGCTCAGCGCCGAACGACAAGAATCGGTCAAGACCCGATGCCTCGAAGCCGGTGCGAACGCGTTCGTGCCCAAGTCGACCGACTTCGCCGCATTCCGGCAGTCCCTCTGCCAGCTCGCTTCCTTCTGGACGGCCCATTGCTGGCTGCCCAAGTCGCCGGCCGAAGAAACGGTCCACGAGACCGCGGTTGATACCCACTGATCTGGTTGGGTATTGAAGCTAGGGAATCCTACGGCGCGAGCCAACGCGTCCAGCGGTATCGATGCAGGAGCCACGCGAGCAAGACACTGCTGCCCAGCACGAGGACGAACAGGCCGACGTCGTATTGCCAGGCGAGCCGGTCGACAGGCAACCGTTTTGCCAGGCCGTCGTAAACGCTCATGAAAAGCGGATGGGCCAAGTAGATCCCGAAGGCCAACGCGCCGAGCTTCCGCCAGCTCGCCGGCGTCTTGCCCAAACCGGGCCGCAAGGCGACGATCATCACGCCCAGGCCGGCCAACGATTCCAGCAGCGGCATCCGCCCACCGACGCGCCACAATCCAATCGTGGCCGCCAGAAACAATAGCCCTCCCAAGGCGGTGCTCGCGTTTCGTTCCAGCACGCGAGACGCCGGCCAACTCCAGAACAGGGCCAGCCCGACGCCCCAAAATACCGACGACAAGGCGCATACGACGAACCGCCAGTAGTCGTTTTCGATCGACAACACCATCGCACCAGGCACGGAGGCAATGGCAATTCCCAACAACGCGGCCGCCATGGCCACCGCGCCGCGCATTCTCGGCCGGTCGTGAGTCGCCATGCCCAACGGAAAGACGGCCAGATTCACCGCCAGCAGAAACGACAAAAACCACAGGTTATACGTCGAGCCTTCCCAGAGCAGCCGAACGCCCTTCCACTCGACCGGCCGGCCCAGCCCCCAAGCCAGGCACGCCTGATAGGCCAGGCCCACCAGCGTCCAGGCCACGAACGGCAGACCGATCCGCGCGAGCCGCCCCCGGGCGTATTGGCCCCACGTCCGGTCCGGGCGGTGGCGGATCCCTTCGAACACGAAGAAGACCGTAGCCAGTGTAAAGAACGGCACGGCAAACCGCCCTATCGCCGTGGAAGGAAGCAACTCAGGCGAACGCACCGTGTGCAACCAGACAATGGCCGCCGCCCCCAGAAACCGGCACAAGTCCAGCACCGGCTGCGCGTCCGTTCTCTTCGTATTGTCCGAGTCGTTCTTCATCTAATCTCGATTCCACTCCCCTGCCCTGCACATCTGGGTGCCACTGCTGGCTTGTCCAGCAATGCCGGTGGGCAGTGGTTCTATTGATCCATGCATAGTCAATCATCACTCGGGTGCCATGGGCGGCTTGTCCGCCCTTGCCGTAGGGCCACAAGGGCGGACAAGCCGCCCATGGCACCCGATCATTAGCAATGCAGCATTCAATAAAACACTGCTGGACAAGCCAGCGGTGGCACCCGACTTTTCAAACTCACTCCCCTGCCCTGCTCGCTCATGAACCTGCCAGCGACCGCGATCCAATCGCTTCTGCCCTAATCGGTGATGCAATCGATGCGGGCCTGAACTGCATGGCCGTGGCCATGGTCGTGCCGGCCAGGAAGAACAAGAGCATGTTCGCCTGCGGAATGAGCGAGACGTCGTGGAACATCCCGTTGACGAGATAGAATCCCATCATCGCCAGGAAGAGCAGCCCTTGCGCCCGAGCCCAGTCGGGCGGCCCGTCGCTGCGCCACACTCGCCACGCCGCCCGGCACCAGAGCCCCAGCACGGCGACAAACAGCGCCATGCCCACCAGGCCCGTCTCGGTCAGCAGGGCCAGGAACACATTGTGTTGGGCGTAGTCCTTCGCCTTGCCCAGCGGCAACGTCGTCGAGCGGTCGGCCAGGTAATCGAGCTGGGCCACCGGATACTGGCCGAAGCCGCACCCGAACAACGGCCGGTCCAAAAACATGTTCCACGCCACTTGGGCCAGGATCGGCCGGAGTTGGACCGACAGGGCCGCCTCCTGGGCACTGAGCCCCTTGTCGCGTTTGTAGACCAGCAGCCGTTCCCACTGCGTGCCCACCACGACCAGGCCCAGCAGCATCGCCCCGCCCAACAACGGCACCCGCAGGCGACGCGGGATCCGCAGCGCGGCAATGATCATGATCCCCAGCGCCGCGCCAATCCAAACCGTCCGTGTCAGCGTGCTGTAGAGGCCCGCCCCCAGGACCAGGCCGACCAGCAACAGCGCGGCGCGTCCTCGACGTCCCAGCCCAGGCCAAAGCAACATCGCGGCGAACAGCCCCACCGCCATGTAGTAGCCCGAGGCGGCCGGATTCAGAAACGGCCCTCGCGCCCGGCCCAAAAACTCCTGATATTTCGATTCGGCAATGTATTTCGGGAACACGGCCCACCACTGCGCGTTCACCTCGGCCACGCCGATCACGGCCAGGTAGAACGCGAAGCCCACCAGCCCCCACAGCACGACCTTCGTGTTCCGCGCCGACATGCAACAATCGCGGGCAACCACATAAACGCCCAAGGGCATGACGAACAGAAACAGAAAATGGGCCAAGGGCGCGTTGTCGTCGCGTCGCCAGTCGTGCATCATCGTGCTGGCCAAGAGCACGGCGAAAAACGCGGCCAACACCCACTCGACCCGACCCGGCGGCCGACCTTCCGTCCGCCCGTGCCGCCGCCAGACGACATAAAGGCCCAACACGGCGGCCCAAAGCACCCGATCAAGCGTCACCGGCAGTGGCCCCGCCGCCACGTGATAGAACGGATGCCCAAAACAGGCCCCGGCCAACAACACGGCCAGACACCCGGCCATCAGCCCACCCCGGGCCAACAGCACCATGCCCCAGACCAGTCCGGCCAGTCCGCCAATAAAAATGATGACTTCCACGGCGCGCAACGCTCCCGCAAATCACGTCTAGCACCGCTGGATTCTGTTACCCAGGCAAGCTGCCGACGTGTCGGATCTATTGAGGTCTGCATTGCCAATCAACGTGTCCGAAACCCCCGATGGAGCCGATCAGGCTGCGAAGCGGCCCATCGGCGGCGGAACACGAACATCGGCTATCGGAATCAATAAAAATCCCTGATAAACAAGGATAGATCACCCGGCCGGGGAGCGATGGCGGGCCAGAGGGGCCTTAACCGCCTGACAAGATGGCCGTAACTCCCTTCCCAGCAAGATGTTACGCACCCATTCATCCTCGAAGAACCAACCGCGTCCATTGCCTTCATTTCGTCTTTCGTACTTTCGTGCTTTCGTGACGAAATGGCCAATCAGCGTCGCTTCACACCCGACGGCGGAAAACGGTCTTTCCAGACGCTATCACGAAACCACGAAAGTACGAAAGCACGAAAAAAGAAGTTGTGTGTCGGCCGCAATCTCGAAAAGCTAACGGGGTCGGGTGTCTTCTCTCTGGACGATTGAACACCGCAACATAATAGGCTCCCGCTTCCCCTTCTTCTTTTTCAGGTCATCTGATTTTCGCGAGCACCTCGGCCGCGAGGGTTCTGATTTCTTGCATTTGCGGATGGTCGATGATGGCAAGCGGCGGCAACGAGTGGAATTGTTTTGCGGCACGGTCAACGAGTTTGCCAAGTTCTCGAAGCCCTTCATGGATTTCGTGAGCGAAGACGGACGGAAGTTTTCCGCGTTCAAGATCGTCACTCAATCCGTCATCATCAAACAGCCCGCAAATCGCTTCGCTGAAGGAGGAAACCTCCGACCCGTCGGACGCAAGCCACGCCCGCCGCTGAAAAGCCTCGTCCGAAAGCTCCTGCAAACCTTCGATGACCTTCGCCTTGTAGACTTCTTCGGAATTCATGCCGGAAGTTCCAGGGCTGCTCGCGTGCTGGACGTCAATAATTAACCAAGGACTTCTGGGAGCTACAATGCCTCAAAGACTCTCAGCTTTTCCATCCATTTCAAATGACCACTGATCTGCTCCAATCTATCCGCAGATAATTCTGGCCCTAATACCGGGGGATACCATTTGAAATCCGAGTTTTTGAGTTCGTTCAGCTTTGCTCGGACTGCCGTCTGTAACTGGAATGGCAGAAGCAGGAATATTGTTTGGAGCGTTTGTTCGGCATCCCCTTTCATTGCCTCCACCTCAACAACCTTTGTCGCACAGTAGAGGAATCCGTTCACTGCCTCTTGCTCTAAAAGTATCTTCCGCTCATACAGACGAAGTATCCTTCTTGTCTCCACCTCGAAGTTTGGCGTCATGATATTCAGGATATTAAAGGAGTTCGGGAGTCTTCTCTCTTGCCCCCAAAACACTGGCAAAGCCAGTGGCACCCGACGTGAGTTAACTTATAAACACTCGCGATCTTAACTATTACTACAGCCCCGCGAAGTTGGACAGCATTTTCAGGCCGTCGGATTGGCTTTTTTCGGGGTGGAATTGGGTGGCGAAGAGGTTGTCGCGCCAGATGCTCGAACAGAAGAGGTCGGGGTAGTCGGTCTCGGTGGCGATGACGCTCCGGTCGGTGGGCACAACGTAGTAGGAGTGGACGAAGTAGACTTGGGTCCCGTCGGCGAGGCCCGCGTAGAGCGGCGACGGGCGGCGGATCAAGAGTTGGTTCCAGCCCATGTGGGGAACGGTGTACTCGCGGGGCAGGTCGAACCGGACGACTTCGCCGCCCAGGACGCCGAGCCCTTCGTGCCGGCCGTTTTCGTGGCTCGTCTCGAACAGGAGCTGCAGGCCCAGGCAGATGCCCAGGAACGGCTTGCCCGACTCGATGGCCGCAAGGATCGGATCGACCAGCCGACGGCGTTTCAGTTCGGCCATGGCGTCTTCGAACGCCCCGACGCCCGGCAGGACAACCTTGTCGGCCCGCTGGATGTCCTCCGTCCGGTTGCTGATTTGGGCCTCGTGCCCGACGCGTTCGAACGCCTTCTGCACACTGCGAAGGTTGCCCATGCCGTAGTCGATGATCGTGATCATGGTGTCTCGGTTCAAACGTCGTATCAGGGTGCCATGCCCAGACATCGCTTCAGCGGCGGATGGGCATGATATTGGGACATCTTTACCAGCATGCCCATCCGCCGCCAAGGCGGTCGTCTGGGCATGGCACCCGGCACCCAGTGTAATTGTGACTTCCAGCACAAGCAGAGCCAGTGGCACCCAATGAAATCATGGCTCATCGAATCGAACGTGGTGAACCCAGGCGGGCGGGACGTTGGGCCAGATGGCGTCGCGGGCGAACTCGCGGCCGTCGAGCACGCGGTCCAGGGCCAGGCCGATCCCGCGCAGCCGGCGACGCTCGGTCGGGCCGCTGACCATGGCTCGGGCACGCCGGATGGCGATGTACTCGAAAAACGACAGGATGCCGCCCGGGGCTGCCAGCCCTTGCAAGGCATCGAGGATCTGCTCGACCATCTCGGCCGAGAAGTTATTCAGCGGCAGCCCGGAGATAATGACATTGTACCGGGTGTCCTGGTTCAGCTCCTGGATTGGCGATTCAATCACCCGGACGCGCCCGGCCGCCGGTTGCAGCAGCGGATCGTTCTCAAAATCCTCGCGGAGGCGTTGGGCGAAGCTGGCGTTGAGTTCGACCAGATCGAGCCGGTCGTCGGGCCCCAGGGCGGGGACGATGTGCCGGGTGACCGCGCCGGTGCCCGGTCCGACCTCCAACACCCGCTCGGGCACGCCCCGCCGGCCCACGTGTCGGGCCAGCGCGGCCGAGAGCCGCCGGCCGCTGGGCAAAATGGCCCCGGTCGTGTGAAAGTTCCGCCGGAATTCCCGCAGAAACAGCCAGGTTTCGGAAAGCCGTCTTTTCATGGCGTGATGGTCCCGACCAGTTTACCAACTCCCCCACGTTCTGCCCAGGTGCCCAGGCGGCCGCCCGCCATGTTGGTTCGTCCGTCCGATCTCCTGTAAAATGAATAATGACGCTGGAGGGTCACGCTCCGTCGTGGCCGGGGATTGCGGACGGGTTTTCCCCGCGCAACGGACGCGACGGAGCGCGTCCCTCCAAAACTGTAGCGTTCAAGGGGACAGCCCCCGTGCGATAAACGAGAGAGGTATTGACCATGAAAAGAACGTTCTTCCTATGCTTTGTATCCGCCACGCTGGGGGCGATCGTGGCCGTGGTGGCCGTGAACGCGCCCACACTGTTGCCTTCGACCCACGCCCAGGAGCCGGGCCGGCCGGTCGGACTGGCCCCCTCCCCTGCCCTGCCCGCTCGCCCGGCTGCCCCGGCGGTGGTCGACGAGCTGACGCCCGAGGAACGGGTCAACGTGGCCGTCTACGAATCGTGCAACCGCAGCGCGGTGAACATCACGACGCAGGTGATCCGGCCCGACCGGTTCTTCGGCTTCGACGCGGGCGTGCCCGGCAAGGGGGAAGGAAGCGGCACGGTGATCGATCGCCAGGGCCACGTCCTGACCAACTATCACGTGGTCGACGGTGCCCAGAACATCCAGGTCACGCTCTACGACGGCTCGACCTACGAAGCGACCCTCGTCGGGGGCGACCTGGTCACTGACGTCGCCGTGTTGAAGATCGACGCGCCGGCCGCGTCGCTCGTGCCGGTCACGTTCGGCCAGTCGACCGGGCTGCACGTCGGCCAGCGGGTCTACGCCATCGGCAACCCGTTCGGCTTCGAGCGGACCCTCACGACGGGCATCATTTCGAGCCTCAACCGGACGCTGCCCGCGAGACGAGGCAACCGGAAGATCAAGTCGCTCATCCAGATCGACGCGGCGATCAACCCGGGCAACTCGGGCGGACCGCTGTTGGACAGCCGGGGACGCATGATCGGCATGAACACGGCCATCGCCAGCCGGATCGGCGAGTCGGCCGGCATCGGGTTCGCCATCCCCGTCAACACGATCGCCCGAATCGTCCCCCAACTGATCGAGCAAGGCCGCATCATCCGCGCCGACCTGGGCATCGTGACCGTCTTCCAGACGCCCGAGGGCCTGCGCATCCGGAGCCTCGTACCGGGCGGCCCCGCCGACAAGGCCGGCCTGCGCGGCCCGCAAGTCATCCGCCGCCGCCGTCAACAGGGCAACGTCATCTACGAATACCGCACCCTCGACCGCACCGCCGCCGATCTGCTCGTGGCCGTCGACGGCCGCAAGATCTCCGACGCCGAGATGCTCCTCGACTACGTCGAAGGCAAAAAGCCCGGCGACCGCATCACCCTGACCGTCGTCCGCTCCGGCCGCCGCGTCGACATGCCGGTGGTGCTGGAGTCGGATGAGGAGTAGAACAGGCACGCCCAGCCTGAAGGGCTGGAACAAATCAGCCCAGGGCAACGCCCTGGGGAAAGGGGTGACCTTCCCAAAGAAAGCCCTGAAAGGGCGCGACAAGGCCACCACGGTCCGTTGTTTCGCTCCTTCAGAGCTCTTCTTGACGCAACCGAAACCGATCCCCAGGGCGATGCCCTGGGCTGACATGTGTGAGCCCTTCAGGCTCCTGGCGTGACCGCGGATGGCCGAATCGTTGAGCCAATACAGACAACCGGAAAAACACCATGAAGCGAAAGACCTACGACTGGACGTTGCCGCCGGAGATTGAGAGGCGGTTGGGGGAGTCGAGCTATGGGCGGCAGAGGGCCATCTTCGAGGTGGATCATCTGTTGCTGATCCTGCATGCGCCGCCCGGGCCGGACGATCTGGAGCGGGAGTTTCGTGTCTTCCTCCGCACGCCCGACGGGCGGTTTCAGTGCAACGGCCGGCCCGAGGGCGAGACCCAGCTCCGCCGGCTCGTGGGCGAGTACCGGGCGCTGGGCAACGAGTTGGAAGAGGCGTACCGCAAGGCGCAGACCTCGGAGGAGCTATTCGAGCTGATCGAGAGGGTCGCCCCGCCCGCCCGTTCGGCGGGCAACATGCGCGACGCGCTCCAATCGGCCCGGGAATTGGTCAAGCACGACGCCTTCCTGATCGCCATGCGTGACGAGGCCTACGAAATCGCCCGGAACTTCGAACTTCTCCTGGGCGACGCCCGGGGCGCCCTCGACTTCCGGATCGCCCGCCACGCCGAGACCCAGGCCGCCCGCTCGGCCGACATGGCTCTGGCCCAACACAAGCTGAACATCCTCGCCGCGATCACCTTCCCGCTCATGGCCCTGGCCACGCTGTTCGGCATGAACCTTTCTCACGGCATGGGCAACAATCCCTTCACCTTCTACGTCATCTGCCTCATCGGCATCGTCATCGGCTTCGCCCTGAAGTCATGGGTCACCGACGGGGCGGATAAAGATCCCCATCCACGCCGTAGAGCCCGGCCACCGGAACACCGCAGGATCCGGAAGGATTGAGCCAGCACAAAACCTCCTCGGCTTGCCGTAGACGCAACAGGGCCGAACAGACACTACCGGCGTCACGCCCTGGCAGAAGCGTTCGCAAGCTGGGGACTGGTGCATTTTTCGGCCAGTTGTCTCGCCGCTCGCGATTGACGGACAAGCCGAAAACATGCACCTGCCCCCTTTTGTACGCTCAATCCGTGAACGGTAACCGCGTCTGAGTCAATCATCTCCGCAAAAACGCCTGTAGGGAACGCCCTCTGTGGCGTTCCGGGTTTGAGGCAATCATCCCCGCAGGAACGCCGCAGAGGGCGTTCCCTACAGTGAAACCTGGCAGGCTTACGACGCCTCTTCCCGAAACGCCTTGGGGGACATGCCGGTGGCGCGTTTGAAGACGACGCCGAAGTGGGAGGCCGTTTTGAATCCGCTCAGGGCGGCGATGCGTTGAAGGGTGTAGTCGGTGAGCTTTAATAGGCGTTTTGCTTTCTCGATGCAAACACGAACGATCTCCTCCTTGGGCGTGCGGCCGAGCTTGTCGCTGAAACGGCGTTCCAGGGTCGCCCGGGAGATGTTCAGGTTTCTCACGAGATCCGCGACGGCGATGCCTTCGTGGGCGTGCTGCCGGATGAACCGCAACGACTCGACGACGTCGGGATCGTCGATGGCAAGCGTGTCGGTCGACTGCCGGACGATGACACCGCGTGGATGCGCCAAGACGGGCCCCTCCGGCGGCGGTTCACCGGCCATGAGACGATCCAGCAGCGCGGCCGCCTCGTAGCCCAGCCCCTCGGCGTTCAGATCGATGCTCGACATGGGCGGCGACGTTAACGTCGTGAGCACAGTGTCCGTGTCGACGCCGAGTACGGCAACCTGTTCTGGAACGGCGACGTCGGCCGCATGACACGCTTCCAACAGCCTCATGCCCGCCATGTCGTTGGCGGCAAAGACGGCCGCCGGTTTGGGCAGCTCTTGGGCCCAATGGGCCAGTTGCTGAGTCTGCCGGAGCCAATCCGAAGGGTGGGTGGCCGCCGCAGTGGATATCGTGCGGCACCCCAAGCCCGCTTCCTTGAGCAGCGCGACAAAAGCTTCGCGCCGCCACTGGACCCAACGAGCGTTCGTGATCGCGCAGAAGGCGAAATTCGTGTACTGCCGCTCGAAAAAATGCTCGACGGCGGCCTGGGCAATCTCCCTTTCGTCGACGCAGACCGCGGGAAAGCCGTGGGCGACCATCGAGTAGCTTGTATCCACGGCCGGCACCCCGCCGGCGCGAATCGCGTCGGACGTCGCCGTCGTACCACTCCAGAAGATGATCCCGTCACCCCGCCACTCTGCCAGCCAGTGGTGCCGGGAGGCATCCAAAGCGTAGTCGCTCACACACAGCGACCAGCTCCCGTGAGCCATGGCGTACCGGCCTACCCCTTCGAGTAAGTCACGTCCCCACCCTCGGGAAGTTTCGATCATCAACAGGACTTGCTTGGAATTGGACATCCGCGTTCACTCCGCCGGGATCCATTGGATCGATTGCGGCATACAGAAGATCCGTATCAATATCAAATACCTGCTCGCCCGATTAACGGAAGTTCAAACCAGTGTCTCCCGCCTACTGATATCGCACTTTATTCAGTATGTATCACGGTAATCGCGACACAAACCACCACAACGGGGGACATTTCCCACGAATTGCAGCAAACAGAACATTGCCTTGACGCAATCAGACACTTACTCGCGTTGATGTTTTCAGGGCTGTAACTACGCTGACAAGGAGAGGAGCAACGGAGTCGGGTTGCGCCCTGACGTGGAAGCTTGTGCAAGAGACTCGTCTTGACGCAATAAACCACCAGACGCCCTCGTCACAGGCTTCCGCCTGCAAGATACCCGAGGGGGGATATGGCCACGCGGCTATATCCCGAAGAAGGGGCCAAGTTGCGCTGGGAGCAATGAATGAACCGCACTATGACCCGCAGGGACATGCTTGTCTTCGCGAAGAGCTTCTAAAAAAATCCCTGGGAAGGAGCACGTAAGATGATCCGATATCTGGCTGCTTTGATCATCGTGATGGTTATGGCGAATGTCGCCAGCGCGGCGGTCGTCTGGGACTGGGTGGGATATGGTTTCGACAACGTTTGGGAAACGCCGGCCAACTGGTCCGTGACCGGAACCACCGATTGGACTTATCCGAGTGAACAGTATCGAGGCGTGGCGCCGGGCGAGTTCTATAACGGAGCTCCGCATTATGCCTACGTCAATGACGACGTCACGGCCATCAACATCAACGCTGGGATAGTCAACAAGGTCGTCGACGATCCAGAAAACTACTTGTTGAGCGACGCGCTGGTTTTTGGCGGCACGGATTGCACGATGACGCTGGACAGCGGCAGCACGTTGACGCTTGGCGCCGGCATCTACGGCGGCGCTGGAACAACTGCCAATACGACAATCAACATCCAAGGGGGATCGACCATATCGCCTCTGTATTCCCTTGTCGGCTACGGAGGCACATGCACAGTCAACATCAACGGTAGTGGCGCAAGCCTCGCGCCGCGAAACGCCTCCTGGCTCGGCTGGGACGGGGGCACGGGCACCATCGTTGTCGACGGTGGTACATACTCCGCGGCAACCGTCTTCCGCCTGGGCGGTGGCCCCGGGGCCATCGCTAACCTGGAGGTCAAGAACAATGGCCTGGTGACCGTGGCCACCGAATTCGCCGGCGGATACGAACAGAACACCCAGGCCTTCGTGACCGTGAACGGCGCCACACTCAACGCGGGAACCAATAATACCACCTCCACCACGCTGGGCTTCTGGGGATCCACGGAAATGACCGTCCGCAACGGCGGAAACTTTTCGACAGGGTATCATTTGTTTGCCGGCAGGAGCGCCACAGGAAATGGCACGCTGCATGTACAAAGCGGCGGCAAGGTCAACGTCGGCATGAGTTTCATGCCGGGCTACTTGGCAGGCGCGCAGGGAACGGTGACCATCGACGGCACGGGAAGCGACATCACGGCCGTCGACAGTGTCGTCGTCGGTTATGCGGGCACGGGTTCCGCCACGGTCACCAACGGCGGTCGGCTCTGGGCCAACGGAAGCGCGCTGCTGGTGGGCTATATCATCGGCGCCGACCGCGGCACGGGCACCCTCACGCTCGAAAGCGGCGGCCTGGCCGGCGCGTCAGAAATGATCTATTTCGGCGATGGCGGCGCCGGAACGGGATATGTGACCGATTCCACGCTCCAGGCGGATCTCGACTTGCAGGTCGGTTATGACGGAACCTCGGTCGGAGAGCTAAACATCCACGGCACTTCGGTAGTCAACGTCGGACGCGACTTCAAGACGTTCTTCGGCGGTGGTGCGGCCGTCTCCGGACAGGCCACCTCCACGACCCACGTCTACAGTGGTGATGTGAACATCAACGGCTACTGCGCCCTGGGGTATTCCACTACCACGGGCGGATCGTCCACGCAGTTCATCCTGGACGACGGCACGGTGGATATCGGACTGGCCCCCACCACCTTGGGCGACCTGATCCTCGGCTGGTATGACACCGACGCCAACGTCGACCTCACGCTCAACGGCGGCCTGATGACCGTCCATGGGGCCCTGTCCATGGGCCGCACGACGGATGAGAACGATTTGCCCATCACGCCCACGGGCATCAACACGGGCCAACTCCGACTCGATATCGACGGCGGCGTTTTGCAGGCCGAGGACTATATCGACGCCGGCACGTTCACGGACCACCTGATCACGCTGACCGACGGCCAGTTGAGACTGCTCGGCACCGAGATCAGTGAAACGGACATGCTGGCGCTGATCACGGCCGGCGACATCAGTTGCCCGAACGGATACGTGATTTCCACGGACGGCGATTACACCGTTCTCGAATCGGTAAGCGTCTACCCACCGGGCGACGCCACCAAGGATGGCAAGGTTGACGCCCTTGACGCACGACGCTTGGCGGAGAATTGGCTCAAGACGGGCGTCGATTGGGAACAGGGCGATTTTAACGACGACGACATCGTCGACGACCTGGACGCGTCGATCATGGCGGCCAATTGGGGCCACGGGACCGAAGCCGTCGGCGCGCCCGAACCAGGCGCGGCGGCGCTGTTGCTGTCGATGGCGTTTGGCTGGTTGATTTGGCGACGGAAGTGAAAGGCAAGCGGAAACGAACAAGAGCAGAGGGAATCCTTTGGCGTCGCCACCGATAGCATGCATCGGGGCGCAAGACATTTTTAACCCACGCGTGAGGAGATTCAAATGCAGAGAACAACACACCGAGTTTTGTGGGGCGCCGTTTTGGCAATCGGAATCCTCGCTCTGAGCAGCCATGCGGCCATGGCGGAAACAATGCTCGGCATTGATGATTTCGACTATGTCTACGACTGCGATACGCCCAGCGTGCCATCCGGTTGGGCACAGGTTGGCACCGCGCTGGTTTATGATGGCGTTGACTATGTGAGCTATAACACCACGGCCGATGTCAACTTGAAAGGCTATCTGATAAGCTACGGCACCGTAGCGGGTAACGCCTGGCAACAGGTAGGCATCACTCCGTCGACCGGCTACACGGCCGAGATTCGGGCGAAAATCAACTCCATCGCCGACAGCAGTGATGATATCGCCTACGCCATGCTTACCGTGGAAGGCACGCAGTTGGCCAGCCTGACCGTCAGGGCCAATTCGGTGATGCTGTATGGAGCCGGTGAATTCTCCACACCAAACAACGTGGGTGAGTTCCACACCTTCCGCGTCACGCAAGATACGGACAAGAAGCTTACGGTCTATCGCGACGGGATTGTCGTGCCGGGCTTGGAGGACGTAACCGGTTATGCCTATACACAAAACTACATCAACTTCGGCGACCTCGGCACCAATACGGCCGCGGACGTCAATATCGACTACGTCGGTTTCACCAAAGGCGCCTATGCCCCGGTGCCCGAGCCGACGACCTGGGCAATGCTGATCTGCGGGGCACTGATGCTGTGGATTCGCCGTCGCTAGACGGCCGGTTCAAGAATGAAACCTCCCCTCCCTTCTCCCTCCTCCCTTGGGGAGAGGGGAGGGGATAAGGGCAGTTGATGAAAGCTTGTCATCGTCACTTGACACGGAACACTCAAACGCCTTGCCACGAATACTCGTTTAATCCAAATCACCAGAGCGGCGCCTCTCAGACCATTGGAAGAGGCGGCAGGATGCCATGTTCCATGCTCGCGTGGGTACATCCTCACGATGTCTAAGGCTCCCCACGCCCACGCGAGCACGGAACATCGCACTCAAAACCGAAGAGGCCTTCGGCATAAGGCCAAGCATACAGCAAGGGTCAGAGAACAGGATTCATTGATGCTCGCATTGTCACGAAGCGGCGACACGACGTCGAATGATATAAGTTCGGCGTCGCGCGGGGGGCTCGGTACTGGATATTGGTGCCTTCTGATTGTTCTATTGACCTCGGTCGTCGGCTGTGGCTCCAAGTTGCCCTACTCGACGGCCACGGTCGAGGGCACGGTCACGTACCAGAGCAAGCCGCTTACCGAGGGTCGCGTGGTGTTCCATCCGGAGCAAGGCACGCCCGGCCCGGCCGCGGTTGGCGTCATCCAGCCGGACGGATCTTTCCGAATCAAGACCGTCGATCACGAGGGCGTGGCGCTGGGCTGGCACCGCGTGACCGTCAACTGCAGTTCGGGGGTGATCCAAAAAAACGATCAGCATGGATCGGAGTTGAAGATTCCCCCATCAAAAATCCCCGCAAAGTACGCCGTGGCGGAGGAATCTCCGCTGCGTTTCGAGGTGAAGGAGGGACGCAATGAGTGGCCGATCGTTCTGGAGTGAACGAAAGAAATCAGCCTTTACACTGGTCGAATTGCTCGTGGTGATCGCCATCATCGGCATCCTCATCGCGCTGCTGCTGCCGGCCGTTCAGGCAGCCCGCGAGGCGGCGCGACGGATCCAGTGCAATAACAACCTGAGGCAAATCGTCTTGGCCGCGCTCGCCTACGAAAGCCAGTCGCGCATGTTGCCGGTCAACTATCCGCAACACAAATACGTAAATGACGATCCGAAACTGAACCCCAACGGGGCAAGCTGGATGGCCCACATTCTCCCGTTGCTCGAAAAGGGCAGCATGTATGACGTGCTCGACCTCAGCGGGACCGCCGCGACCGGTCATGGCATTCTGAATGCCCAGAACCAGAGCATCATCAGCAAGCTGGTCCCCGCCTACCTCTGCCCAAGCGATTCACTCGACGGGGATAGCCAGGAATCTTTCCGCACCGATGCGTGGCAATACCCGGGCAGTCAGGGATACCCTTTGGCCACGATGAACTACGCCGGCGTCGTGGGCCCCCATGTGCCGCTTGGCCCGGGTTCGCCATGCACCTTCGGAGGGCTTCCCTACTGCAATAATCTCGGATCTGCGCCGTTCATCAAGGAATGCACGGGCACCTTCTGGCGACATAGCTATCGGGTGCCGCCAACCATGAAAAGCTTCCAGGACGGCACGAGCAACACCGTGATCATCGGGGAGATCGTCCCCGAGTACGACCATTTCAAAGTCTGGGCCCTGTCGAACGGCTCGATCGCCTTCACATCCATTCCGCTGAACTACGTCGACTATGCGAATGTCGGCGCGTGGCTCGTTTTGGACAACGTGGGCTTCCACAGCCGGCATCCCCAGGGCGCGAATTTCGCCTTCGCCGACGGGCATGTGGTTTTCCTCAACGACAGCATCGACATGGATGTCTACTACGGCCTAAGCACCCGCGCAGAAGGCGAAAACATCGTGGTGCCGTAGCTCTTTGAACGGGTTGCGTCTGTAGAATCTCCGCCCAAACCGCTCCCACGGGCGATTTCTTTTCCGACACGGGTGCCACTGCTGGCTTGTCCAGCAGTGCTCTTTC
>JAFGFF010000389.1 GCA_016931075.1 Pirellulales bacterium
CCGTCCTTCGTGCCGTCGGCGTCCATCGAGGTCAAGACGATCTCACCCGCCCCCAACGCCTCGACCTCTTGGGCCCAGGCCACCGCCTCAAGCCCCGTGCCGATACGGCCGCCGTTGATGTGTACCTCCCAGAACTCGACTCCCTCTTTCCATACTCGTTTCGGGTCGATGTTGACCACGATGCATTGGCTTCCGAACCGTCGGGCGGCCTGCCGGACGAACTCCGGGTCGCGACAGGCGGCCGAGTTGATCGAAACCTTGTCGCTGCCGGCCGAAAGGAGCGCTCGGATGTCGTCCATCGTGCGGATTCCACCGCCGACCGTCAAGGGCATGAACACCACCTCGGCAGTCCGACGGACCACGTCGAGGATGATGTCCCGCTGCTCGTGACTGGCGGTGATATCGAGGAAGACCAGTTCGTCGGCCCCCTCGGCCTCGTATCGTGCGGCCACCTCCACAGGGTCGCCCGCGTCCCTAAGATTAAGGAAATTGGTTCCCTTGACGACGCGTCCTTGATTTACATCCAGGCAAGGAATGATCCGCTTGGACAGCATCGACAAACCACCACGCCGCAGGATTGCAAGCCTGTTCCAAAACCATGGTCCTCGAGGCCGTCAGCCGGCCTTTCCACGGCCGATGACTCCCGTCCAGCCGAGTGCCTCGAAGTCCTAGCCCCTAACTAGACCCCAAACCTTTACTTTAAGGCCACAGACTCAGGGGGTCAACTCCTGAAATACCCAAGAATGGGGGGAAACCAACGTCACAGCGAGGGAAGGTAACCACCAGGCACGGTTCGCATGAAGAAATCGGGGCGGCCAGTGGTGCCGCCGCCCGATTCGGCTGCAGTCTAGAGAGATTTTTCCGATCATGACTCGCCAGAGTGTGTAGGTGGAGATCCCCATTTTTACTGGCTTGGTAGTGGAACAGGGCTGGTGAAGACCGACTCTTGCCCGGCAAATCCCCAATGCCGTAACGACCGGTTGCGGTGCCAAAATCAAGATAAATCCAATCGTTGCCAGCATACCACTGAGCCGGCGGAACGGAACCGCGTAATCTAAACTTGCTCTAGAAGAGAAGATACGTCCAGGGCCGTTAGGGGCTTGGTGTATTTATTTATCCGACCGACTCTTCTGCGGACGGTCCGGAGTCCGAGGTGGTCCAGCAATAGAATGCCGTCGGGGAGGGAGCTAGATGTGATGGGGTGGCAGGAGAACAAGTCGCGAAAACTGGAGCTGGTGATAATCGCATTGCTCACCGCACTATTGGGGGCATGTGTTGAAGCACCCCCGGAAAAAATTCGCCCGACCCGCGACGATGTATCCCGCACGGCGCCCGCCACGGCCGATGTCCGAGGGAAGAGAGTCCTTCTCATCAACAGTTACCATGAGGGTTACCCGTGGTCCGACGCGATCGTTGAGGGAGCCCGCAAGGTGTTGGCTGGAACCGGGGTTGAGTTCAATGTGTACTACATGAACACAAAGCAAAGGGAGGATGAAGCGTGGAAGAGGAAAGCAGGGGACATGGCCATATACCTCGTGCGAGATTGGCGCCCTGATGTGATTATTACGGCCGATGACAATGCCCAACAATACTTCGGTAGAATGTACGTCGATACGGAGATCCCGATCGTCTTCTGCGGTGTGAATACACCGCCGTCGAAGTACGGTTATCCAGCCTCCAACGTGACGGGCATCATTGAGCGTCCCTTCTTCCGTAAGTCTGTTCGACTGGCTCAACAACTTGGTGCGGTCAAGAAAATCACTGTTCTCAGCAGCGAGGACCCGACCTCCGAGGGCGCCGTGCAGTTCATGAGGGACCATCCGGTCGACTGCGAAACAAAAGTCCGTCTTGTCGACAAGTTCTCTGACTGGAAAAAGATCGTCTATGAGAGCAATCAACAAGCTGATGTATTGGCCATCTATATGTATCACACGATCAGAGATGGAGACAATCCGGCAATCCTTGACCCAGTCAAGGTTATGATGTGGACCGTGGAGAACGCCAAGATTCCGACACTTGGATTCTTCGAGTTCGGCGTTCAGGATGGTTTGCTGATGGGGGTTGTCGAGTCGGGGCAGGAACATGGCCAAGAAGCGGCCAAGTACGCCCTGGAGATCCTCCGCGGTGTTCCGATTCGGGCTCTGCCCGTGAAAAGGGCAAACGTGGGTATCAAAATGATTAACCGTGACACGGCCAAGCGTCTTGGCTTGCGATTGCCCGCGACCCTCACACGCGGCGCAGTAGTCGTTCCCGAAACCTAGTGATTCGCCTTTACATCCAACTCACAGCATTCCCAAGCCCCACGACGCTATGGCACGACGCATCGTGACGATTCTGCTGATCGGCCTTGGCCTGGTCTCGCTCTTGATCGCGGCCGGGTCGGGTTACCAGACCTATTGCCTGGTGACCCACCAGTTCGCCAGCCAGGGAAATCAAGACGCACTGCTGGGAGCCAGGATTCTCCAGCGTGTGGTTCGGCAGGCGATCGTCAGCGACCTGCTCGACATGGCCGCGCTCTTCGACGATGAATACACGCCCATCGAAGGAACCGATCCGCCTCAAGTGCATGCCGCCTATGATCAGTTCCTTCAAGAGAACCTGATCGGGCAACTCGATGCGTTTCTCGACTCCGACATGATCTACTACGCGTACCCGATCCGCGCCGACGGGTACGTCCCCGTTCACACCGATCACCGACACAATCGCACGTTTCTCGCCCCCCCCCTTCTTCCACACCACCTCGCTGATCACAATACGAGCGCTGCCACGGCGATCGTCGAAATCGACGGCCACCAATACAATGAATACGCGGCTCCCATCTATCTCGACGGACGCTATTGGGGCGAGTTCCGCATCGGCATTCCCATCGCGCTCGTCAAGGCGGCCGTCCAACGCCAGATCCTGATGATGGTGGCAACCACGCTGACCGGCTCGCTTCTCCTGGCGGGCATCACCTATCTGGTTGTGCGACGCCAATTGCGACCCCTGAGGGAACTCCGAAACGTGACGGGCCGAATGGCCGACGGCGACCTGACCGCGCGTGGCGTTTACGCCGGAGCCGATGAGCTGGGCGACCTGACCGCGGTCTTCAACCGGATGGCGGACACGCTCCACGCACGTGACGTTGAACTGACCGATCGGAATCGGGCCTTGGAAAATCAGATCACGGCCCGCCGCCGCGCCGAAGAAGAACTGACTCAGCACCGCGATCACCTTACCGATTTGGTCGGAACCCGAACGCGAGAACTTCAACAGACCAACCGACGACTGAACATGGAGATCAGCGAACGCCGCGCGGTGACCGACGCCCTGTTGAAAAGCGAGGATAAGTATCGCAACCTGGTCGAACGGGCCAACGATGGCATCGTGATCATCCAGGACAACTTGATCCGCTATGCCAACCCCTCGCTGGCCACCATGCTTGGCGTCCCCATCGACGAAGCGATCAACCGACCCTTCCTTGACTTCATCCCCGAGAACGAACGGCCAAAGATTCTCGAACACTACGAGAAGCGAATGGCCGGTGAAGAGGTGCCGGCCGTCTACGAGTCGGCCCTGCTCCATCGAAGCGGACGACCCATCGCCGTCGAAGTCAACGCCGGTTTGGCCACCCACGACGGGCGCCGAGCCGACCTGATCGTCTTCCGCGACATCACCGCTCGAAAGAAAACGGCCGAAGGGCTCCGTGAAGCAAAGGAAGCCGCCGAGGCCGCCAGCCGCTCCAAGTCCGAGTTCCTCGCCAATATGAGCCATGAAATCCGCACGCCCATGACGGCGATCCTCGGGTACATCGATCTGCTCGTCGAGGGATGTCCGCCCGAGTGTCCAAAACGTACCGACCAGATCGAAAGCCACGTCCAAACCATCTCGCGCAACGCCTCTTACCTCCTCCAGATCATCAACGACATCCTCGACCTCTCGAAGATCGAGACGGGCAAGCTCGAAGTCGAACAACTCAAGACCAGCCCCTTTGATCTGCTGGATGAGGTGCAAGAGTTGATGCAAGTCCGGGCGGATGAAAAGAAGATCCCGCTCCTTTTCGAGCAAGAAGGCCCGCTGCCCGAGACCATCCAAACCGACCCCACTCGTCTGCGGCAAATCCTCGTCAACCTGGTAGGCAACGCCATCAAGTTCACCAAGGAAGGCCGGGTCCGTGTCGTCTCCCGCTTCGTGCATGAAGAGAGCGACGAGAAACAGACCCCAGACGATAAAAAAACTCCTGATGACAAGCAGGCCCCCGGCGCCGACTATCTGGAAATTGACGTCCTCGACACGGGCATCGGCATGAACGCCCGGCAGGTCAAGCACCTCTTCGAGCCGTTCACCCAGGCCGATACGTCGACCACGCGCCGGTTCGGCGGCACGGGCCTCGGACTGGCCATCAGCAAGAACCTGGCCGAGCGGTTGGGCGGCTCGATCACCGTTCAGAGCAAACAGGGCAAAGGAAGCCGATTTCGTGTGCGCATCGCCACCGGCCCGTTGGGCGGCGTGAAGATGTGCCTCCACCGCCAACGTGATAAAGAAGCCTCGTGTCCGGCACATCAAACCACGGCTCCCCCGGATAATTCCGACCCGCCGAAACTGGCCGGACGGATTCTCCTGGCCGAGGATGGCCCCGACAACCAACGCCTCATTCGCCTGATCCTCACCAAGGCCGGCGCGGACGTCACCCTGGCCGAAAACGGACGCGTCGCCGTCGAACGGGCCATCACCGCCGCCCAGGCGGGCAAGCCCTTCGACTTGATCTTCATGGACATGCAGATGCCCGTCATGGACGGCTACGCCGCCACCGCCAGCCTCCGCGGTCAAGGCTACGCCGGTCCCATCGTCGCCCTGACCGCCCACGCCATGGCCAGCGATCGCGACCGCTGCATGGAGGCCGGCTGCGACGACTACGCCACCAAACCCATCGACCGCCAAGCCCTCCTCGCCACCGCCGCCCACTTCCTGGCCCAATCCCCGGCCACTTCCTCGCCCGAAGCGAACCCGGCCTCGTCGTAATCCCCCCTGAGGCTCGCGTTTCGCCGGGCCATCATGCGCCAAAAAAGCAAGGGCGCAAGTCTCTCCATTCTTGACAGGCCCGTGCCCTGCCATTAGGGTGTGGGCATGCCCTGACAATGGCCTGCACCCAGCGGGGGGTTCGTTTCTCACCTCCCAAATCGGCCGGCGAGAACCCAGGCCCCCGCTCCCCCGTTTTCCGCTTTCCGCCTCCGTTCCGGCCTGTACCGTCAAGAAGAACACGCATTCGATGAGGACGAAATGAACCGCACCAAAGGCCTTCAGCTTTTCCCCCTCGTCCTCGTCTGCCTCTTGGCCCTCTCTCAATCCCAAACGGCCCATGCCGCCGTGACTTGGTCAGGGGACCTTGATCCTGCTAATCCGACCAACTGGACAAGCAGCACCTCTGGATACGTTGGGAAGTACTCAACGGGCAGCCTTACAGTTGATGGTGTTGGCGGTGCGGGCACGATTGAGTCCTACATCGGCCGCATCGGCTTCGGGGCCGGCGTAACGGGAACGGTCATCGTGGACGGCGTTGGTTCGGTGTGGACCAACCGCGAGTGGTTCCATATTGGCTACAATGGCATCGGTGTACTGAGTATCAGCGGCGGTGGGGAAGTCAGCAATGGCAACGACTGCGACATCGGTCGGTATCCCGGTTCCACGGGCACGGTCACCGTGAGCGGCGCAGGGTCGACGTGGAACAACGGCGGACACCTCAATGTTGGGCTCCGCGGAAGCGGCACGTTGAGCATCGCGGGCGGGGGCATCGTCATGGTGGCGGAAGATACTATCGTGTCCGCTTCCCAAGGTGCGTCAGGTGTCATCCACTTCGACAATGGAACGTTGACGACGGGTGGCTTCGTCTGTGGCACCAATCACCTGTCCGGCACGGGCACTGTCAATACCGGCGGGCTGGTTTCTGATGTCGATCTGGTCTTCGACGCCACGCACGGTTTGGAGAAGACGCTCACGATCGGCAACGGATCGGATCAGAACATCACCGTCCACCTCAACGTCGACGGTTCCGGCTCCATGGGAGCTGGCCACGGCGGTGTCGGAACAACAAGCATCTCCCAAGGTGTTGTCGTGGAGTCGTCTTCGGGCTACATCGGTCACCAATCGGGTTCCACAGGCACGGTTACAGTGGATGGCGCCGGGTCCGCGTGGAACAACAGCGAGCGGCTCCGCGTTGGCGATATGGGCTGTGGCACGCTTAGCATTACCGGCGGTGGCACGGTCCGTAACAGCTACGGCTCCATCGGCTGCTGGTCCGACTCCACGGGCACGGTCATTGTCAACGGTGCCGGGTCGACGTGGAAAAACAGTGAGCAACTCGCTGTTGGCAGTGGCGGCAGCGGCTCGCTGAGCATCACCGGCGGCGGCGATGTCACCGTTGCGAAAGACACCTTCGTGGCAGCCTCCGAAAGTTCCTCAGGCGTGATCCACTTCGACAATGGCACGTTGACCACGCATGGTCTTCTCTGTGCCGAGGACGATTTGTCTGGAACGGGCACCATTAACGCCTGCGGAATGGTCTCGGACGTTAACTTGGTCTTCGACGCCACGCACGGCGTCGAGCAGACGTTCACCATCGGTGACGGATCGGATCGGAACATCACCGTTCACCTCAATGTTGACGGCTCCGGCTCCATGGGAGCCGGCTACGGCGGCGTCGGAACAACGAGCATCTCCCAAGGCGTTGTCGTGGAATCGTCTTCGGGCTACGTCGGCTACCATTCGGGTTCCGCGGGTACGGTTGCCGTGGACGGCGCCGGGTCCGCGTGGCACAACAGCGACGACCTCCGTCTTGGCGGTATGGGCGACGGCACGCTGAGTATCACCGGCGGTGGCGCGGTCAGTAATGCCAATAGTCCCATCGCGACTATGGCCGGTTCCACGGGCACAGTCAGCGTGGACGGCGCCGGGTCGACCTGGACCAGCAGCGGGGGGCTCCTTGTTGGCTCCGAAGGGAGCGGCGCGTTAAGAATCACTGACGGTGGCGCCGTCAGCAACAGCTTTGGCCGCATCGGCCACTGGTCCGGCTCGACGGGCACGGTCATCGTGAACGGCGTCGGATCGACGTGGACCAACAGCAAGGAACTCTATGTCGGCAATCAGGGTACCGGCAGGCTGAGCATCACTAGCGGTGGACAGGTTGTCGCTGAGGATGCGTCGATCAACTCCCAATCGCTGATGGCCATTGAGGTCAGCGAGGGAAGCCAGCTTATTCTGGATAGCGGAAGCCGCATGCTGACCAACGACGGCACGGTTCGAATCATCGCCGGGATTCACCCGGTAGTCGGGGCGACCTACTCGCCTATCGCAGCTGGCAACTGGAGCGGAAGCGGGACCTATGAGGCGCTCGGCGGGACATGGAATGACACCACGCATGAGTTCACGGCCTCGCCGGTTATCCAGGCCGCCTCGGGCATGCGGCTCCAGTTCAATCAGGAGACCATCCAGCGTCTGCAGGTCAACGATACGGCCACCGGCTGGACGGTTGGCACGAGCCTGTTGGCGACCGACGGCCCTTCGGTGATCGATTTCACGGCCACGGCGATTGGGGGTGACACGCTCAGCGACTTGGAAGACCATATGGACCCGGGCGAGTCGGTCCTGGGCGGTTGGGAGTTCACCGTTACGGGCGACTACACGCCGGATGAGCCTGCGTATCTCTCGTTCGACGTGGGCTCGGGCCAGTCGCGGGCCGACTTGCAGATATGGCACTACGACGGATCCGACTGGGCCATCTACGACGCCTGGGACCTGACGTACGACGGAACCTATGCCTGTTTCACGGCCGAGGGTCTCAGTACCTACGCCGTTACCCCGGTCAAGGACGTCTGGCTCCCCGGCGACGTCAACGGCGACAACCGTGTTGACAAGGACGATGTGGCGATTCTGGCCGAATACTGGCTGACCAAGGACGACGCAACCTGGTCGATGGGCGACTTCAACAACGACGGCGCGGTCAACGACCTGGACGCCTCGATTCTGGCCGCCCATTGGAATCCGGCCAGCGAATCGAACTCCGTACCCGAGCCGTCGACGCTGATGCTGTTGGCTGCCGGAATGCTGGCCCTGGGCCTCCGGGGTTGTCGGGTGCGGGCGCGATAGTCTTCCCGAACACATCCGGGGATTCGGGTGCCATGCTCCACGCTTGCGTGGGCATGCCTTCCTGGGATGTCACGGTCTCCACATGTCCACGCGAGCGTGGACATGGCACCCGGGCCCCTGGAGGGCCACGCTCTGTCGTGGCCGAGGCGAGCCAGAGATCGCGGACGCGACGGAGCGCGTCCCTCCAGGTGTCCGTCAAGAACGGTGTGCGTACGCCACGCCTTCGATTTCGACGAGGAGTTCGGGGCGGCAGACGTCGGCTTCGGCGTAGATGATTGGGAGCTCGCCGAGGCGGGCGCGGCAGACGGAGCGGACGGGGGCGTAGTCGGCGCGGCGCTTCAGGTAGACGCGGGCTTGGGCCAGGTCGGATAGGGTGGCGGTCCGGTCGGGCAGGCCGTGACGGGCGAGGTTCTCGGACGAGATCAACGCGGCGATGTTGTCGAGGGTCTGATGGGTCTGGGCCTCGACGTCGCCCGGGTGACGACTCTCCGAATCGGTGATGCTGGCCGTGCCCGAGACGAAGAGGGTGATCACGTCGCCGACTGCGACGGCCATCGCCCGGGCGAACTTGGGGCTGTCGGAACCGTATCGGGCCGAGTAGGCAAAGGCCGATTTCTGGCAGGGATTTTCCAGCGGAACCAGGCGGACGTCGTCGCGCGTGGTCGTCAGGGCGATGCAGCTCATCAGCACATCGGTCCCGTCGGTGCCGATGCCCGTGCTGGCCGGATAGATCTCTTGCCCGGCGGCCACGTGGTTGTTGCCGAAGTGGATGTCGCGGTAGTAATCGGTCCTTGCCCGATTGAGTTCCTTGTAGCGCTGCGTGTCCCCCTCCGGTCCAACGATGTCGCCCAGGTAGAGCCAGGTGCGGATCACGTGGTCGAACCGGGCGCCGGCGTCGGCCAGAAGCCGGCCCACTCGCCCGAACGCGTCGATCGAACGCGGGTAGACCGAATCGGCCAACGTTTCGGGGAAGACCTGGCCGCAGTGGATCCACGCCACGTCGTCGTGCCGCGTGATCACGAGTCGTTCGGAGCGTCGCTCGATTTGCACCTCGCCCCGGCCTCGCCCGACGCCGCACGCTTCGATGGCCAGGAGCTTGCCTTCGCAGGGCGGCTGGGCGATGTAGGTCGTCGCGGGAAGGTCGGGTCCGTAGAAGGCCTTGATGATCCGCCGGCACTGGCCGATCTGATCCGCATGACGGACAAACACGGCCTGATTGACAATGGATCCCCGGGTGCCCTCCTCGTCCAAAACGTCCCGAATCGTCTCGAGCGCGTCGGCCGCCTGGTCGGCCAGGTCACCGTCGCAGCGGGGCACGGCCGCCGCGTAAACGTGGGCGACGTCGTTGATGTCGACCACCGAGTAGCCGACGCCCTGGCTCGATTCTTTTCGGATCATAGGCGTGCTCTGCCGCGGGACCTCGGGGACCGTTGGGCCTAGGGGAGGTGGAGAGATTGGTGGAAAGACACCTATCAATTCGGCAGGAAGTCGGGCGACTATTCGCGCCCCGTCAGGTGGGAAAGCACACGTATTATCTCTCACGGCCCGTGTCGGTGCAACCAGTCTACCCCCCAGTCGGAACGCGCCTTGCCGGCCCGCCTCCTGTCCCCCATAATACGGCCAGTACTGCAGCCGTAGGTCAGGCTGTGCCTGACATGAATCGCCAATCGACACCCTGTAGGGAACGCCCTCTGTGGCGTTCCGGTTTTGAAGGCTACAATCCTGCAGAAACTGTAGGAACGCCGCAGAGGAACGCCACAGAGGGCGTTCCCTACAGGGTATGGGTTGCTTCCACACAAGCATTTGGAGCAAGAAGGCAAAAGGAGTCACGCCATGTCACGAACGGCCCTCTCCCTGGGATTTGTCACGCTTCTACTAATTACTAACACTACTCCGGCCAGCGAGTTCCGCAGCCAGTGGCCCGACGACGTGACCCGGCCGTGGGTTGGACCTGAATATTGGGCCAACCGGCTCGAGGACTGGCGTCTGCACGACGGCCGGCTCGAATGCATCGCCCCCGAGCCGTATCGGACGGTCCACCTGCTGACCCGGCAACTGGGCCCCAAGCCGGGCGAGTTCTCGATGCGTGTCACCGTCGGTTGCGGCGGCACGGCCGGCGCGTTCCCCTCGGCGGACGACTCGGCGGGGTTCCTGATCGGCGCGGGCGGAAAGGTTTTGGACTATCGGGCCGCCTCACTGGTTCACCATTCGCCCGGCCCGGGCGGAGGCATCCTGGCCGGCATCGACGGCGCGGGCAAGCTCTTCTTCCGCGACAACGCGCGCCGCGGGACCAAGCCCGGCGGACAGCGAGCCAACGTCCCGGCCAAGTTCGAGGTGGCCGCCGACAAGTCGGGCAGCGATCAATTGACCACGCCCGAGTCGCGGCTCATGCGAGGCGTCGAACTGGTGCTCACCGCCACGCCGCAGAGCGAGAAGAAGTACACCCTGACCCTGTCGGCCCATCACCCGGCCGATCCGAAGATGCCGCCGCTGGCCAAGATCGTGCTGCGCAACGTCCCGGCGCCCGTGCTAATCGGCAACCTGGCCCTGTTCGCCAGCCAGCCCTCGGCCGGCGACGCGCCGGGGTTCTGGTTCCGCGACTGGCAAGTCTCAGGCGATAAAGTCGAAACCCATGACGATCGCGCGTTCGGGCCGATCCTCTGTGCTCTGCACACGCTCAGCCGAGGTGTCCTGAAGATGACGGCCCAACTGCCCCCGCTGGCTGAAAACGACACCGACACGGCCCGGCTCGAAATCCGCCACTCGGCCGACGAGCCTTGGAGGAAGGTCGACTCGCAGAAGATCGTCGCGCCCGGCTGGACCGTCCCCTTCCGCATTGAAAACTGGGACAGCACCCAGGGGGCCGACTACCGGATCGTCTACGACCTGCATCAGTCGGGCGGCAAGACGAAACAAATCACCTACGAGGGCCACATCCGGCCCGATCCGGTCGACAAGCAGACGATCACCGTGGCCGGCCTGGCCTGTGTTTGCCATATCAACCGCTATAAATATCGGGTTGAACGCCGCATGGCCTGGACGCCGGAGGCCGTTTGGTTCCCGCACCAGGAAGTGGTCGACAACCTGGCCAAGCAGAAGCCCGACATCTACTTCTTCGTCGGCGACCAGATCTACGAAGGCGCCAGCCCGACCGTGCCGGTCAAGAGCCCGGTCGACAAGGCGATGCTCGATTATCTCTACAAGTGGTACATGTGGTGCTGGATGTACCACGACCTGATCCGCGACACGCCGACCTCGTGCCAGCCCGACGACCACGACGTCTTCCAGGGCAACCTGTGGGGCTGCGGCGGCCGGCACGCCGACCGGCAGGACGACGGCGGGTACCTGATGCCGCCCGAGTTCGTCAACATGGTCGAGCGGACTCAGACGAGTCACCTGCCCGACCCATACGATCCCACGCCGGTCGCCCAGGGCATCGGCGTCTACTACTGCCCGTTGACCTACGGCCGGATCAGCTTCGCCATTCTCGAAGACCGGAAGTTCAAGTCGTGCGCCACGCCGCTGGTGCCCGAGGCCAAGATCATCAACGGCCACATCACGATCGACGGCTACGACCCGAAGAAACTCGACGTGCCCGGGGCCATCCTGATGGGCGACCGGCAACTCAAATTCCTCCGCGAGTGGGCGACCGACTGGAAGGACGCCGACATGAAGGTGGCCGTCTCGCAGACCATCCTGGCCAACGTGGCCACCACGCACGCCAACGAGCGGCTGGCGGCCGACTGCGACTCGAACGGCTGGCCGCAAACCGGTCGGAACCAGGCCCTGGACGCCCTGCGCCGCGGGTTCGCCTTCATGATCGCCGGCGATCAGCACCTCGGCTCGCTCATCCATCACGGCATCAAGCAGTACGGCGACGCCGGCTATTCGCTGTGCGTGCCCGCCACGGCCAATTTCTATCCGCGAAAATGGGACCCGGCCAAACCCGGCGGGAACCATCAAGAGGGCATGCCGCCCTACACGGGCGACTACCTCGATGGGTTCGGCAACCGCATCACCGTCTACGCCATTGCCAACCCGGGCAAGTCGGGCCGCCAGCCGGCCGACATGTACGACCGGGCCCCCGGCTACGGCATCTTGAAACTCGATAAGAAGAACCGCACCGTCACCGTCGAGTGCTGGCCCCGCTACGCCGACCCGACCGTGCCCGACGCCAAACAGTTCCCCGGCTGGCCCCGCACCATCAACCAACTCGACAACTACGGCCGCAAACCGGCCGGCTATCTTCCCCGCTTAAAATTCGTCGGCATGAAAAACCCGGTCGTCCAAGTAATCGACGAAGCCACCAACGAAGTCGTCTACACCATCCGCGCGAAGGACGCAGAATTCCGCCCCAAAGTTTTCAAAGCCGACGGCTCCTACACCCTCCGCATGGGCGAACCCGGCACCCAACACACGGCCGAACTCAAAGGCCTCGAGATCGACAACGAAGGCATGGTCGAGGTGGAGATTCCGTGAGGAGGCGGGGGTCTGGGGGCTCG
>JAFGFF010000390.1 GCA_016931075.1 Pirellulales bacterium
CGTAGCCGCCGGGCTGGGGCTTGCGCTGGTCGCGTTGATCGCCTGGCGGCACAAGGTCCGCTTCGGATGGCGGGCGCCGCTGATTGGCGGCGCGGTTCTCGTGGCCCTGGTCGGCGGGGCGATCGCGGTCGGAGGGCTGGACCGGGAGGTGCTCAGCGAGGCGTCGAAGTCGCTCGGCTATCGGGTGCAATACTGGCGGGCTTCGGCAGCGATGATCGGCGATCGTCCGTGGTGGGGTTGCGGGCCGGGCCAGTTCCAGGATTTTTACACTGAATATAAGCTGCCCGAGGCGAGCGAAGAGGTGGCCGATCCGCACAACTTCCTGCTCGAAATCTGGGCGACCGCCGGAACGCCCGCCGCCTTGGCCTTGCTGGCGGTGCTGGCCTGCTTTGGAGTGAAGCTGGCTCGGAATAAAGTATCCGTACCGAAGCCCGATGGTCCGGATGCGATGTATTGGATCTTCGGTGGCGCTTTGTTCGGCGTGGTGGCCAGTTGGCCGTTGGGATTTTTTATAGGTGTCGGTCCGCCGGGCTTGGCTGTCATGGGACTGGGGCTGCCGTTGGCCGCGATGGTTCTTTGGGGTCTGCAAGACTGGATCGAGCGGGGCGAGTTGCCGGCGTGGCTCGTGGCCGTCGGGCTGGGCGTGCTGCTGGTCAATCTGCTGGCCGCCGGCGGGATCAGCTTCCCCGGCGTGGCCGGTACGTTTTGGGTTCTGCTGGCCGTCGGGCTCTTCGGCGCCGTGCCGAAAGATGCGTCCGAGACGTCGCGGCTTACGGTTGTCGTAGGCCTGATCGCCTCGGTCGTGCTGACCGGTCTGGCGGTGGGCTGCTACGTCACGGCCTATCGCCCGGTCGTCGCGGCCCGAGCGCCGCTCAATGCGGCCTGGCGCGAACCGTCCGAGGCGGCCAAGCACCTTCGGGCGGCGACCCAGGCCGATCGGTTCAATCCCGAGCCGTGGGAACTGCTCTCTTCGCTGGCGTTTGCCCAATGGCAAGTCGACGGCTCGACTGACCGGTTCCGCGAGTTCGAAGACGCTTCGGCGGAGACCCTTCGCCGGGCTCCCCGCGCCGATGCGCTCTGGGCGTCCGCGGCCGACCGTTATTTCAAGGCCTTCGAGATGCGAGGGCACAAAGAGTGGCTCGAAAAGGCAATTCGGGCGTATCGTCGCGCGGCGGAGTTGTATCCGAACAACGCGGTCCTCCGGGCCAAGTTGGCCGTAGCCCTGCACGCGGCCGGGCACGACGAGGCCATGCATCTCCAACGGGCCGCCGCCCTGGAATTGGAGAGTCAGAATCCCCACGATGACAAACGGATTCCGCCCGAACTCCGTGCCCGGCTGCTGGACCTGGTCCCCTCGCCCGCCGCCGACTAGTATTCCGTAACAGGCGTAATGAGGAGTCGGGTGCCACTGCTGGCTTGTCCAGCAGTGCCGAAAACACTGCTGGACAAGCCAGCAGTGGCACCCCGCCGCCGACCAGGACCCTCCTGAAGGGTGGGTTATTTCGACATATAGTTGTATTGGGACCTTTCTCGGAACGGAGCCGTCCGAAGGCAGGGCCCCCGCACGGCTGATTCTCTCGATTTTCAGCCGGGCGATTTGTCGAAGGAGCGCCCCATGTCGCGCCTGGTTTCGATCTTCCTCGCATGCGCTGCCGTGACGATCGTCGGGATCTGCCCGACCGATCTGCGCGCGGTCATGCAGGAGTCGTCGGAGCCGGCCCGTCTTTCGCCACTCTGGCCCGGGGCGGAAATTTGGGAATTGGCCCTGCTTCCTCGAGTCCGGGCGGAGTTGGGGCTCGACGCCGACCAGATCGAGAAGCTCGACGAGTTGCTCAAACCACTTTTAGCGTATTCGGCAGAGAAGACGGAAGAATCATCTTCGTGGATACCATCGATACGTCTGCCCGCCGAGGAACGTGCCCGGGTGAAACAGGCCCTGAGGCGTCTGCTTTCGGGCGGCCAATGGTATCGATTGAATCAACTGCGTCGCCAATCCCTAAGAATCGGGATTCTCGTCGATCCGGAGGTGAGCAAGGCGTTGCAGCTCACTCCGGAGCAAACCCAGTCGATTCGCCGGATCATTACGCTTGCGAGGGCTCGAACCCAGACGCTTTTGGTCGATCAGCCGTCAAATGTGTCAATGGACGAGCTACCGGAAACCACCCGACAGGAGATCGAGTGGCTCTGGTACGACGCCAGCCGGCAGAGCCGAGAGACCCTGTCGGAGGAGCAACGCCTGCTTCTGGAAGATATGCTCGGTGATCACTTTTTATTTTAAGGTATGCTTGAGTTGATCGAGTCGGCAAGATTTACAGCCGGCCGAGGGGCTGGAGGACGGAGCATGAAAAGGCGTCGGTCCACAGACCAGCGTCGGATCCAACAACGCGAGTTGCCCCCTGTGACGGACACCGAAAGGGATCGATGGAACAGACCGCTCCCCAGTCCGAATCGCCCGATGCGTCCGCCGTCACGGATGCGCCGCGCAACGACCTGCCAAACGAGCTGATCGAGCAGATCTTCTCGCGGATCGGCGAAGTCTCGACGTTGCCGACGACGGCCCATCTGATCATCTCCCTGGCCGACAATCCCAGCAGCAACGCCGACGACCTGCTCGACGCGGTCCGCAACGACCCGGCCCTGGCCATGCGACTGATGCGGACCGTCAACTCCTCGGCCTTCGGGCTGAGCAACTCCATTTCGGATTTGAAGCAGGCGATCACGCTGATCGGATTCGACGAGATCCGCAACCTGGCGTTGACGGCCTACGTGTCGCCTCTGTTTACCGAGTCGTCGGGCCATGAAAACTACACGCGCCATGGGCTGTGGAGCCACATGGTGGCCACGGGGCTGATCGCCCGGCAGGTGGCCGAGACATGCGGCAAGGTCCCGTCCCAAGAGGCCTACCTGGCCGGTCTGCTGCACGACGTCGGCTATATCCTCATGGACCAGTACCTCCACGACCCGTTCTGCCGGATCATCGACGCGTTGGACGGCAGCGCTCCGGTTCTGGCCACCGAACAACGGCTGCTGGGCTTCGACCACGCGATGCTGGGCGGGTTCGTCGCCGAGCGGTGGCACGTGCCCCCGTCGCAAGTCGCGGCCATCCGCTATCATCACTCGCCCCAAGAGTGCGAAGGCGAGCACCACCTGCTGGCCTGCACCGTGGCGGTGGCCAACTTCTTCTGCCACCTGCGCGACATCACGTCACTGGGCATCCGGGACATGGCGGCGCCCCCGACCGAGATCTTCACCGACCTGGGCCTCACCCGACGCCAGGTCGCCGAGACGGTGGCCCAACTCGACCAACTCCTCCAAGCCGCCGCCGAAATGGCCATCGTTCAGATTCGGTAGCTCTATCCCCGGATCGCGATCAACGACAGCGCGAGTGTTTGCGTTCCTTTGGAGGGACGCGCTCCGTCGCGTCCGGGAAGCTTGTATCAATCGTCACCACCCGAGAGCCGCCCTCGGCCACGACGGAGCGTGGCCCTCCAAGGAATCTTATCCATGTACGGCGATCAGCGACAGCGCGAGCAACAACGGGAGATGGGCCATCGCCACACGGCCCAGCGCCCGGGCGGTCGCGTCGTTGGGTCGCCGTGCGAAGGCTATGGAGAATCCCAGGTGCATCAACGCCAAACCGACCACCGCCGCACCGAGTGGCCAGGTCATCACGGACATTGCCCAAGGGACCACGCTCAGGCCCAGCAAGCCCGCCGTGCCGAACACGGCAAGACGGCCTGCCAGGCGACCGCTCGGATCGGCCACGGCGGCGACCAGGATCCGGCCGGCCGTGTATTCTTGACGATAGCGCCAGCCGATCGCCATGGTGTGCGGAAACTGCCAGAAGAACACCACGCCAAACAGCCACGCCGCGCGGGGTGTGAATAGGGCGCCGGCCACGGCCGCGCCAAGGAGCATCGGCAAGGCCCCGGCGATCGCGCCGACGGGCGTCTGCCAGGCGGTTCGCCGTTTGAGCGGCGTGTAGACCAGCACGTATCCGACCCAACTCACGGCGGCCGTGAGCGTCACGGTCCAATCCGTCGCGGCGGCCAGCCACGCCAGACCCCCGAGCGACACAAGGACCGCGAATCGCGTCACCGCGGCGGGCGCCAATTGGCTGGCCGGCAGGGGCCGCCCGGCCGTTCGGGCCATCGTCGCGTCGGCCTCCCGCTCGAGCCGCTGGTTCATGGCCACCGCCCCGGCCATCAGTAGCCCCGCCCCGCTCAGCGCATTAAACAATCGTGCCCAGCCCGGCATCTCCGGCCCGGCCACCAGTGCGGCAACGCCCATCGCCCCTAACACGCCAGCCAACACACCTGGCCGGGTCAGCCGCCAGTAGGCATCGAGACTGGTCATCCAGCTTTGCATCACGTCGAAGGTTCTCGCCGAGAGCCGCTTTTCCCAGCCCAACGTGGGCTGCTGCCCCATTCTATCGGAAAGGAAGCCACACCAGACCATACGGCCCTGCTAGCCTTCC
>JAFGFF010000391.1 GCA_016931075.1 Pirellulales bacterium
AAACTCCTCGAAGATCCGCAGGTTCAGCCGCTGGGCGTGGTCCATGTAGTCCCACCAGGCCGGCGGGGCGTACCAGTAGATGACGAAAAGGTTGAGGCTGTCGGCCTTGTAGTCGTTGAAGTAAACCCGCGGTGGGTAGTCGTTGCCGTCGATCGTCTGGTGGATCGGCCCGGCCAGGTCTTCCTCCTCCAAAATGTTGCGAAGAATGTTGACGGCCTCTTCGATCTTCGCGCGGGGCGTGTCGTAGGTGATCGTGACGTCCATGATCCGGCGGATATAGGGTCGCCGGGCGACGTTCTCGACGGCCGTGTTGACGATGGTCGAGTTGGGCACGGTGACCAGGTGGCCGGTGAACGTGCGGACCTTGGTCGAGCGGAACCCGATCTCCTCGATCACGCCGTCGTAGCCGCCGTAGATGATCCGCTCGCCGACCTTGAACGGCCGGTCCAAGAGGATCGTGATGGAGCCGAACAGGTTCTTGAGCGAATCCTGGGCGGCCAGCGAAACGGCCAGGCCGGCGATCCCAAGCCCGGCCAGCCAGGCGCCGATGTCCTGTTGAAAAACCGACTCGATGATGAACATCGCCCCAATGACGATCAGCACCACGCGGAGCGTTTTGCGGATGAGCGGGACAAGCTGCTCGTCGAGTTTCGACTCGGTTCGGGCCGTGAAACGCCTCAGGCCGACGTCGACGACCGCGATCAAATTGTAGGCGTACCAGAAGGCGGCGATCGAATACATCAACAGGAGTGTCTTGCTGCAAAACGTCTGCAGCGGTTCGCTTTTCTTAATGCCTGCCAGCCCGATGGCCAAACCAAAGGTGAAAATCGCCAGGCTGGCGGGGCCGATCAGGTCGTTCGCCAGGTGCGCCCGGGCGTTCCACCCCTGCGATTCCAGTCGGCGACCGACCCGGCTCAGCACGGCGACCAAGATCCGGGCGACCAGCATCGCGATGAAGACGGCCGAGACGAACAGGAACCACTTCGCCGGCGTGTTCTCCGAATGAGAAAACAGCCCTGGTAGATCGATTTCATCCAGTAATGAGCCCGGCTGGCCGTCCGGGTTCGCCTTGTCGGCGCCGGAGACAGCCTCGTGCCACATCCGTTGGGCCTCTTCCGGATTGAAAAACGCGGCGGCGACGACGATCCCGATCCAGCAAACGACCAGTACCGTGATGAAGTTGGCAAAAGGATGACGCTTCATGGGGACTTCCGTGTGCTGAGGCTGTCAGGAGATTGCCTGGGGACGGTCTCACCTTTCGGTTCCGAGACTGTCCCGTTCCGTGCAAGACCCACTCAATTGACCGAGGGGTCTTGTGGAAGATGGTCGATTTTGAGCGCTTCGAGAAGGACCGTATCACCGATATGCCGGGCGACCGTTTCCCACAAGTTGTCGTCGGCGAAGAAAACATATTCGATCGTGGCTGGGGTGATCAACCAGGAACCGTGTTCGAGTTCCCCTTCGAGTTGCCCACCTCCCCAGCCGGAATGTCCCAAGAAGACCCGGAACGGGTGTTCTTCCTGGCGAACGAGTTGGTCGAGGTTTCCTTTTTGAGCGGCGAGGAAGACACCAGGCAGGATTTCCATCTCCGCCAGGTTCCGGTCGGTGTGCACGGCCATGAGGGGTCCGGAGACCGGGCCGCCAAAGTGGATCTTCTGCGGCGACGTGCACGGCTCCTCGCTGACCTGCTCCCACAGTTCGGCCACCGACTGGCTGGCCGGCCGGTTGAGTACGACTCCCAAGGCACCGTTGGCGTTGTGCTCGACCATCAAGACGACCGTCCGGAAGAAATTCTCGTCGGGCAGATGCGGCGTGGCGACCAGGAGCTGGCCTTTGAGTGATTTCATGTCCTTTGCCCGCTGAAAGCGTGCCTCGTGTCCGCATGTTCCCAAGCCCACGGAAGTCTACCGCGCCGCCGGGCACCCGGCCAGCCCAGCCGGAAGCCGGGGAAAGGCTGGCAAAGGGGGAGGGCTGCGCAAAGCGGTGGTTGACGTGCCACGTGGATTCTGTTAACACGTCACCTGTCCGAGAAATAAGGCCGTAAATGGGGAGAAACACGTTGGGCCAACTGTACGAACGGTGGACTCGTTCCAGAACGGTGGCCGGGCTGAACGCCCATCGGTTCAGTGTGCTACTCGTCGCGATGTTGATGCTCATTGTCGCGACCCCAGTGGTGGAACTGCTCGAACCGTCCATCTCCACGTTCGGTGCCCACTTGGCGTTGACGGTCTTCTCCGTCGTCATGTTGCTGTCGGCCGTGCTGGCCGTCTGCCAGCGGCGTCTGACGGCATGGCTGGCCTTTTCGCTGGGCGGGCCGTCACTGATCTTGCATCTGGCCAGTCTCTTTGAGCGGCCGGTTGGGTCAATGGCGGCAATGTACGTGGTCGACATCCTGTTCCTCACGTTCGTGGCTGTCGTCTTGCTCTACCGGCTCTTCGAACCACGACACGTGACGTTCAACGTAATCTGCGCGTCGCTGTGCGTCTATCTCCTTCTAGGATTCGTTTGGGCCAACGTCTATTCGCTGATCGCACTGCTTCAGCCGGGATCGTTCCACTACAGTCTGGCCAGTTCGAACCCAGCACCGTTCAGCATGGACGGCCTGGCCTACCCGCTCTACTTCAGCCTTGTCACGATGAGCACGTTGGGCTACGGCGACATCATCCCTGTCTCGGCGCTTGCCCGGATGTTGGCCGCGACCCAGGCGGTCACGGGCCAGCTCTACCTGGTGGTGCTGGTGGCCCGGCTTGTCGGCCTGCACATCTCGCAAACGCCTGCCCGGCCACATCGTGCCGATTTGGAACCACGCTCATCCGATCGGGATGCCAATTAGGGCTTTTTCGGCAGAAATGTCTGTGCGGATTGCCGCAATTCCGGGTGGGCTACAGCGGGGTTTCCGAGCCGGGAAGGACGGTTTTTCCGGTAAACCGGGACTTTTTTGGCCTGAAACGAATGCTTCCTGGTGGAATGCCCCTATCCATTGCATCTGGATGCCCCAAGTACAGCACATTGGTGAAAATTGAGCCCTATATTTGGGGAGAAAGCCACCCCGGTCCGTCATGGTGTTGTCGGTCACGGGGCAGGCATGGTGTCTCCATCCCCGGGGCGGCCAACGGATTCCCATGGCTCGTATTCTGATCGCGGACGACGATTTCGGCTGCCGGAAGATGCTTCAGCGCGCGCTGGAGTCGGATGGGTATGAATTCGTCGAGGCGTCCAACGGCGAGGAGGCACTGGCGCTAATCCGGCAAGATCCGCCCGATGTCGTTCTGCTGGACCTGGTGATGCCCTTCATGGACGGCTTGACCGCGTTGCGTCATTTGAAGGCACGGACTGAGACGCGGGATCTGCCGATCATCATCGTGACCACGGTCGACATGGATTCGACCATCTCGGAGTGTCTCGACGGGGGCGCAGCCGACTACCTGATCAAGCCGATCTCGCCCCGAGTGGTGCAAGCCCGGGTTCGCGCGGCGCTGGACGCCGTTTCGAGCAACCGGTATCCGATGCCGTCCTCGTTCGGCGGAGGCAAGGCGATTGCGATCACGGGGGCTAAGGGGGGCGTTGGCACGACCACGCTGGCGTTGAACCTGGCCGCCGTGATGGCCAAACCCGACTGGCCGGTCAATGTGGCTGAGCTTCGGGCCGACTTCGGGACGGCCGCCTGCCAACTGGATCTGGCGCCCCGCGCTGACCTGGCCACACTCCTGATGGACAGTTGCGGCGTAATCGAGACGTGCCGAATGGAGAATTACCTGACTTATCATTCGTCGGGCATTCGGCTTCTGGCCGCCCCGCAGCGTGGCACCTTGGTCCGGGACATGCTTCCCGGCGAGGCGAGCGCGTTGGTCGATCGGCTGACCTCGACGGCCCATTTGACGCTGCTGGACTGCCCAACGTTGCCCGACCCATGGTGCCAGGCGGCCATGACCCGCTGCGACCAGGTGGTTCTCGTCGTCGAGCTTGAACCGACCGCCCTGGAAGCGGCGAAGCGCAAGCTCGATCAGTTCATTACATGGGACGTCGACTCGAGTGCGATCGGGGCCGTCGTGGTCCATCGCACCGAAGCTGCCTCGCCAATCAATCTGGCCGACGTCCGGAGCGAGCTGAACTGCAGCGTGTTGGGCGTCATTCCTGCCGACCCGGCCGCCTGCCTGGCTGCCACCGCCGCCGGCACGCCTGTCGCTCTCCACCAGCCAGCCATCTCCCTGACCGCCTCGTTCACCGCCCTGGCCCTGCGGCTGGAGCACGTCGAAGCGGTTCTTCAGACGGCATGACCCCCCGCGGGTACGTTCTCTCGCCAGGACTTGTTTGGTGAGACTCGACTCCTGGCCGTCCAAGAATTTGTCTTTTTTTAGTACTTCGGCCCTCTTGACAACGTACAAATGAACGTTATATTGACGTTCAATTGTACTTTGTCTCAAAGAGGTGCCCCATGGCCAAGCGGCCCCCGTTGCCCAAGTCGGAGTTGGAGATCGCCCGGATTGTGTGGGACCTGGGCGAGGCGACCGTGCGCGAGGTGCTCGAAGCGCTGCCGGAAGACCGGGAGCTGGATTTCTGGACGGTCCAGACCTATCTGCGGCGTCTGAAGGACAAGGGCTATCTGAAAACGCGACGCGAGGGGCGAAACAACGTCTATAGCCCCAAGGTCGCGCCCGATCGGGTGGTCGGCCAGGTGGTGGGCGATTTCCTGGACCAGGTGTTCGACGGCGAGGCGTTGCCGTTGTTCCAGCACTTGATCCACGACCGGGGCCTGTCGGACGAGGAGGTCGACCAGCTCCAGAAGACGTTGGACAAGCTGAGGAGGCACAAGAGATGAGTCTTCCCTTCGAGTCGATCGGGAGTCTGATCTGGACCCAGCTATGGCAGGTCACCCTGGTCGTGGTGCTGATCGGCGGCCTGGCCCTGTGGCTCGGACGGCGTCGCCCGCACCTGGCCTACGTGTTGTGGCTGGTCGTCCTACTAAAATGTTTCACGCCGCCCGTGTGGAGCAGTCCGACGGGCGTGTTCAGTTGGCTCGGGGCGGATGCCGTATCCGCCGCGCCGGTTGTAGTCGCGGAACCGGACACCGTCGAGCCGGGCGACAACGCGGCAGCGGTCGTTACCACAGCCGAGCCGGTCGAGGCGCCCGCGGCCGAGCCTGTCGTCAGGCGGCTGCCGACCGGCGTAGTGCTGGTGGCCGTCTGGATCTGCGGCGCGGTGGCCCTGGGGGGCATTCTGATCGGGCGGTGGATCAGCTACACCGTCCTGCTGCGAGGAACACGCATTCCGACCGGCGCGTTGGTCACCGGGTTGGTGACCGACCTTTCGCGCCGGCTGGGACTGCGTCGTCCGGTGGAGGTGATCGTGACCACGCAGCCCTTCGGACCTGCCGTGTGTGGTCTGTGGAGACCCACGCTGATCTTGCCGCAGGTGCTCGTCGGCGAGCGTCTGGACGGGCAGGTCGAGCGGGTGATCGCCCATGAATTGATTCACGTGCGGCGCGGCGACCACGTCGTCGGCGCGTTGCAGGTGGCGGCCCAGGCCCTGTGGTGGTTCCACCCACTCATCTGGTGGGCGAACATCCGCCTGAGCCGCGAGCGGGAGTATTGCTGTGATGAAGAGGTGGTAGCCAGTCTGCACTGCGACCCGGGCAAGTACGCGCAGAGCCTCCTTGACGTTTTGAAACTCCGACGGCAGGCGCAGCCCGCGCTGTTGCCGGGAGTGGGTGCAAGTCTTGTTACCGAGAAACGACTGGAGAAGATCATGGACACGCGAAGAACGTTTTATCGTCGGATGCCGTGGCTGGGCTGGGCCGTGCTCGTGGTGGGCGTATTGGTCGTCGCGCCTGGCGCCGCGCTGAACCTCGCGCCGCCCAACACCGAAACGGCCCTGGAAACACAAACGCCCATCCCGTCCGAGACGCCGCCGGCCGTGAACACCGTGCCGGTGACCGATCCGTTTGGCGAGCCGGCCCGGCAACGCACTTCGTATCCGGTCATCGTGTCGACCTCGCCGGCCGTCGGAGCGACCGACGTCGATCCAGCCACCAGCGAAATCACGGTCACGTTCGACCGGGACATGGCGGGCGGATTCTCCTGGACGGGCGGCGGCCAGTACTATCCGCCGGTCGCCGAAGGCAAGCGGCCCTACTGGAAGGACAAGCGAACGTGCGTCCTGCCGGTGACGCTCAAACGGGCCTGGTACTATCGAGTGGGCATCAATTCGAAGAGCTTCCGCAACTTCCGCGGCGCCGACGGCGTCCCGACCCCGCCCACGGCCGTCTACTTCACCACCAAGGGCGCCAGCGACAAGCTGAAGGCCATGGTCAAGAAGCCCAAGATCGTCTCGATGGTCCCGGCCAACGGAGCCACCGACGTCGACCCGGGCATCAAGGAACTCCGCGTCACGTTCAACGTGCCCATGGGCGGCGGCTTCTCCTGGACCGGCGGCGGCGAGCACTATCCGCCAGGCGTCCCAGACAAACGGGTCCGCTGGAGCGCCGACGGCAAGACGTGCATCCGTCCCGTCGCCCTGCAGCCTGGCCATGACTACCGCCTGGGCCTGAACAGCCTCTCCCACAAAAACTTCCAAAGTGCCGGCGGTGTGCCCCTCGACCCGATCGTCTACCGGTTCCGGACGAAGGACGAGTAACAAGAATGCGTTTCTGCCCGGTCGACTGATGCGACGACCGAAGGGCAAGGCGGACCGCGGCCTCCCGGCCCGGCCGACGGCGCTGGCTACCCGTCCCGCCGCCCGGGAGGCTCCGCCGCCCATGGCGCCCGATTGATGATTGACCATGCAAGGTTCAATAAGGCCGAGTCGGCGGCAATGGCGCCCACGCCATTGCCGCCGTACTGGACCGCCGCTTTTGTCGCACTCACCCCCAAGCCATCCCCGTTAGGGAAAGCGACAAATCCCCCCCGGCATCTCCCACGCGTCATTTCATTGACGCGGCGCCTCGTCGAATCACGACGCCTTCGAGAACCTTCGGCGCGAAAAGGCTGCTCCGGCCAGGAGCATCGTGGCCAGAAGAGCCAGGGTTGACGGCTCGGGCACCGCGGTCGACGCTTGGTACAGGCCGCGAGCCTCCGTGTCGCTCAGTGCCCGATTCCACATGACCACCTCGTCGATCGTGCCGGTCCAACCGTTGTTCACGTTGCCTCGTGAACCGATTCGCAGGCCGTAGCCGGCGCTCCAGCTTCCGTCGCGCGCCACCAGCGAGACTTCCTCGCCGTCGATATAGAGCCTGGCGTCGGCTGCTTCGTCGCCCTGGCGAATGGCCACGAGATGGTGCCACTGCCCGTCGTTGTAGTAGAATCTCTCGTTCGCGTCCTTGTTGTCCGCCGTGTCCGTGGTGCTGCCGTTGGTCACGAGCGACCACATGCCGCCGGTCATGCACAAGTCGAACCGGTTGGCATTGCTGGGATGCGAGGTGATCACTCGGGGATAGCTCGACGCGTCCGTTGTCTTGAAGAAGAACGAATACGTCACCTCTTCCTGATCCATCGTCGCCACGTAGTCCAAGACGTTCATGAGGCGGGAGTTGACGCCGCTGCCAGTGCTGGCGATAAACTGGGCCGCCGTGTTGTCGTCTTCCAGGCCGACAAGGGATTGCCCGTCAATGGCGACGTCTGGTCCAGCGCCGTCGACGCCCGAAATCGGCTGCGTGCTTTCGTATCCCACCAGCCCCCAGGTCATCCCCAGGCCGGCGGTGCCGAGCGTTCCGTCATTGACGACCGGGTCGCCCACCGCCATGCCGGTCGGCTCACTCAGCCGCAGGTAGATCGGCGGCGAGAGGGCTTGTACGGCCGCCGCGTAGTTCGACGACCCCATGGTCTCGGCTTGTACGCCGACGGGCGCGATCATTGTCAGAACGATCGCGAGCACGAAAAGCCTTGATGCAGTGTGCCGTAACATGCTTTCCTCCTTCAGTAAAGTTCGTGATGAAAAACCAGTTGTCCACCTTTGTCTGAACGAGATTCTTGTGAGTAATGGTCGATTTTCTCAGACCCACCTTGTTTGCCGAGGGCGGTCGCCCGCTCGCGGCGGAAAACTCGATCTACCCCTTTCGTCGTCGGGCCACCGCGACCAACAAAAGACCCAGCAACAACACCAGCGTCGATGGCTCGGGCACATGCTCGGCCGCCACGCCGTCGCGCCAATGGGCCGCCAGGATCGAAGCGTCCAGGTCGTCCACCTTGCCGTCGCCGTTGAAGTCGCCTTGTCGCCAGTCGACGACCTCGGTCAGCCAATGTTGGGCCAGAATTCTGGCGTCGGCCTCGTCAACCTGTCCGTCGCAATTGGCGTCGCCCGGAGTGGCCGCCGGGCCGAGCCGCGCGTCGAAGTCCATGGCGATGTTGAATTGGTCGTACGGGAAGACGTCGTGATCGAGGTCGTAGTACGGCGAGTAGACCGACGCGTGGATCACGGAGTTCTCCTCGTCGAAATTCAGCAGCCTGAGGTAGCCTCCGCCGTAGTCCGTCTGCTGGTAGTCGGTCATTAATTCATACACGACCTGGCCGGCGGCGTTGGTACGCGTGGCATATTTCGGCCCCTGCGAGTCGTGATGCCCGCATACCACCAGAAAGATCTGCGAGTTGTCGTCGATCAGGCCGTCCCAAATCGTCGTGGCGTAGGGTTCGTAGCCGCCGTCCGGCGTGAAATACATGTGCGTGTTGACGATCGTGGGCATGTCCGGATTGGCGTCGATGACGTCCTGCGCCCAGGCCAGCACCTCCGAATCGCCGGCGTACTGAATGTCCAGCACGAGGTAGTCTCGCCCTCGGGCGCTGAAGATCTGATAGGAACTCTGCTGGCATGTGGTGTCGCCGTACCACTCCTTGCCTGCGAAGTTCGTCGGGCCGAAGTACTGGTCGAAGAGGGCATTCTTGGCGGTCGTGCCAATATCGTGATTGCCTGCGCAGACGCCCCAGGGAAGATTTTGAGCGCTGTCCAACTGGAACAAGATGGTGTGCGACGTGTTGTATTCGGTCACATTCCCGTTGTCGGTGATGTCGCCCAAGTGGCCAACGAAGGCGATCTTCTGACTGACTCGATTCTTGACAATCCAGTCCACCTGGCTCTGAAACATGGCCGGATTGCCCTCGGCTTCATTTTGGGTGTCGGGCAAGAACGCCAGATTGAATCCGATGGCCGGAGTAGGAGGAGCGGGAGGCGTGGGCGGAGGACCGGGGTCGGCGATCGCCGCGAATCCGGCAGCCTTCGGTCCGCCAAGGCTGACGATCTCTCCGTCGGTCAGCGCGCGATCCACCAACGCCATGCTCGCGACGAGTCCCGGCGCGTGGTCCATCTGGGGGCCGCCGTCCTGAAACACGGGGAAATAATTGGGCAGAGAGAATCCTGTCTCGCCAAACGCCGTGTCGCTGGCGCCGACCTTCACGCCGTCGACAAAAAAGCGGATGTCCGCCACCGGGTCGTTCTGATCGTACGCCCAAACGATCCGGTGCCATGTGTCCGGTTGGATGATACCTGTCGACGAGGAATAGACCTTGCTGTTGTCGCGGTCGCGGTCGGCGAACAGTTGCCCGGCGGTTGCCGTGCGCAAGTCGATGTAAAACTCGGCGTCATCCGTGCCCACCGGATTGGCGTTGAAGAGGCCCATGTAGCTGTAGGAGTTGAAACTGCTTGCGGGCACGAGCACGTCCCACGCCAAGGTGTAGGAGTGCAGCGGAAGGTCGTCGTAGGATCGGTCCACGAGAAATCCGCCCGGGTTGCCCGACCTCGGAAACGACATGTAGCCGACCTGCTGCGACTCGATGTTCGGCACGGTCAAGCCGTCCGTTACCCCGAACGACGTGCCGGTTTGCGTGGTGGCATCGCGGTAGTCCAGCACGCTGTAGCCGCTGGACGCGTCAAGATTGGATTGAAAGTCCCAAAGGGTTGTGGCCGCAAGAAGCGGCGTTGCCATAAACGCCACCACGATCGTCGCGACACCAACGAGAAAACGACGGCAGAACATAGGCATACTCCAGGTCCAAGAAGGCCAGAGATTGAGGAGGCGGTCAGGCCTCCGATCGAACGCTATTCTAGACCAGGTGTTGCATAGCAGTCAACATTTACTGCCAAAGATCGTTATTTTTCTGGGTTGATGTTGCCTGATATGCACTTTTTAAGCCGGGTTCAATATGCCCCGTAAGGGTGGTATTTCTGCTAGACTGTTGGTGGTTTTTACTATGAAAGATCTTTCTTTGTCTTTGTTAAACCCTTTCGACGTTCGGCAGGAATCAGCTAGATATAGTAGAAGGGTGTTGCGGGACAGTCACCGTATGTAAGATAGGAGAAGTGTAGTATTAAGCAACATGTCGCAGGGGCCCCATCAGGCGATCTGGAGATGAGGCGCCTTGTCCGTGCGGTCCGGCACGGTGGATGCCTTTCCCTATTGCCGTGGACCGGGTAGGAATGGGGGGAAGGGAGCGGCAGGCAACGCCGCTCGGTTTCCCGTTTGTCGGCGATCGAGTCCCGCGTGGGGGGGATTGGATTTGCGGCAAACCACCCGATCGCTTTGGAACAGACAAGAATCAACCTCGATCTCCCCCGAGCATTTGGTGAAGGAATCAGCATGAGCCTGGTCGCATTAGCCCGTTCCATCAAGGAAAGACGCATCGCCCTCAATTTCACCCTCGAGCAGGTCGCCTCGCGAACCGGATTGACGCGGAGCACGCTCTCGAAGGTCGAGAACTTTCGGGTAACTCCCTCGTTGCCCGCGCTGGCCAAGATCGCCGAGGCCTTGGAGACGACGGTCTCGGAGTTGACTCGCGGGGTTGGTGAGCCTTCCGAGATATCCATTGTCCCCAAGGGAAAGGGCGTCCGCCTGGAACGCGACCGGCCGAAGACGGGCATCATCTACGAATTGCTCGCGCACGAGAGCACGGGAGCGATGGAAACGTTGTTGATTACGATTCCCGACGCCTCCGAACGCGAGGAACCAACCTCCCACGAAGGCGAGGAGTTCCTCTACGTCGTCAAGGGACAAGTGTGCCTGCGCTACGACGATCAAACCTATGATTTGAGCGAAGGGGACAGTGCCCATTTCAACGCCAATATCCCCCACAGCATCACCAATCGCGGAGAAACACCCGCAACGGTCCTTTGTACCTACGGCGCGGTTTCCACGAGCAACTAGTGCCCGATCCGACCTGACTGCGTGTTGGCGGTGGGGCATCGCGGGAAGATCGTGTGGCTCAAGGCCTACGGGCATCGGCAACTCGTGCCGCACAAGGTGGCCATGACGACCGACACGCTGTTCGACCTGGCGTCGGTCACCAAGCCGATTGCGATGGCGACGAGTGTGATGGTTCTGATCGAGCGGGGAAAGATTGAACTGGACCAACCGGTGACGAAATACGTGCCTGAGTTCAGGTGGAATGGGAAGGAGGGAATCACGGTTCGCCAACTGCTCACGCATCAAGGCGGCCTGATCCTCGACAACCCTGCGGCCGACTACAGGAAGGAGTTGGACACCTTCCGCCACTGCCGCGCGGCCTGTTTGCTTTATTCCGAGAAGTAGAATCCAATGCATGCGATCCTCACGACTTCAAAGAGGTTGTCCGAAAACAACTCCCCTCTCCCTTTGGGAGAGGGTGGCGGCGCAGCCGCTGGGTGAGGGCGGATCGCACACGGAAACGGGGAGACATCCACAAATATTTTTTAAATATCGGAGCTCCACCTCATGCCAAACCACCGTTTGATCTTCCGGGCAACTGCCCTGGTCGTGTTGTGTTGTCTGTTCACTACTGAAGTCGGACCGGCGGCCGCGAAATCGTCGGATTCTAAACCGGCCGATGCCCAAGAAGCGAAGCCCGCCGAGGCCAAGCTGCCGGCCTATTTGAAAAAGCCCTACGCCAATCCCAAGGACGATCCCAAATTGCCTAACGTGCTGTTGTTGGGCGACTCGATCTCGATCGGCTACACCGTGCCCGTCCGCAAGCTGCTCGACGGCAAGGCGAACGTCTACCGCCCGCAGGGCAACTGCTGCTATTCGGCCTACGGCGTCAAGAACATCGAAAAATGGGTCGGCAAGCGCCGGTGGGACGTGATCCATTTCAATTGGGGCATCTGGGACACGCACATGATGGATAAAGACAACCAGCTCGTCCGTGGTCCGAACGAATCCAAGTACGCGCCCGGCGAACTGACGATCCGCGCCACGCCGGAGCAATACGCGGCCAACCTGAAGAAAATTCTCGCGACGCTCGAGTCGACCGGCGCTACGCTGATTTGGGCCAACACCACGCCCGTCATGGGGCGCCAAGGCGACCGCTTTGAAGACATCGTCCGCCACAATCGGGCCGCCGCGACCCTCATGCGCCAGCACGACATCCCGATCAACGACCTCTACCAACTCGTCCTCCCCCACGCCGCCGACTGGCAGACCCAAGACCAGGTCCACTACACCCCGCAAGGCTATACCCACCTTGCCCACCAAGTCGCCGACAAAATCAACGAAGCCCTGGACCAGCGAAAGAAATCGAAGGGCAAGCCGGCGACGTTGGACATGAAATGACATGGGCGGAACACAGAGAGATCGGTTCTGGAAATCGGACAACATGCCCAAACGGCGTGCTGACTGGGCTTCTTTTAATTCTTGGGTACTGTCGTGATCACTCACCCCGCGCGCACACTCAGTGTTGGCCGTCTCCACGACCTCGATTTGCTCCGCTTTAGAGCGGGCAAACTGGCATGAGACGTGACCCGTTCGGATGGTCCCTGGTCATGCCAGGTATGGGTTTCTTGCGCGTGAAAAGGTGGTCCGCGTGGTGCGTATAGGTTTGGCTGACAGAGGCGTGACTTGGGATGAACCCTTGGAATCCGGGGGATTCTTACGCGCTCTTTTTTCAGTTCCGCCGAAGCAGGTACACACCACGAATGGAGGGCCACGCCCTGTCGTGGCCGGGTGCACCGAATGACGCGGCCACGACGGAGCATGGCCCTCCAGTCCGGCCGGGTGCCATGCCCAGACGTCGCTTTTGCCAGCGATGGGCATGCTCTTTGAAATGGCATCGCCGGCATGCTCATCCGCCGCCGGCAGGCTGCCCGACATAGAGACCATGTCCAGGGCGGCGTCTGAGCATGGCACCCGGGTTGAAAACCGCCTGTTTTCGCATGGACACTAAAATTTCGGGGGGGCCGAGCGTCAGCCGAGGCCGATTCCGAATCGCGGATGTATGGTTCTTCCTGAGCGCTCGATCCTGGTTGAAAACCGCCCGTTTTCGCATAGGCGCTGAAAATTCGGGGGGGTTCAAGCGTCGACTGACACCGATTCCGAACCGATTCTGTGCGGCGCTGCCCGGGCGCTCCATCTGGGCACAAAACCGCTTGATTTGGCCTGTGCCCTCGTTCCCTCCAGTCCGCTGGGCATGCCGCGAGCCAGGCGGGCTCTCTGTTGGGGGGCTGCCGTTGGTCGAGGTTCCTCTTCCGGCGAGTGGCTGGGGTATTTACCCCAGGCTGCTTGAATTGCAGCCCTAGCATCTGGGGCAAATACCCTAACCACCCGTCCGGGATTCGCTCTTC
>JAFGFF010000392.1 GCA_016931075.1 Pirellulales bacterium
ACGTTGAGCGTGACGCCTTCGAGGAACTTCCAGTCGGGCAGGGTTTTTTCGATCTTCAGCGAGGCCTCCTTGAGGCCGTCGAGCCCGGCAATGGGCGTGACGTGCAGGTTTTCCATCGGCAGTTCGCGGCCGGTGACGATTTCGTAGGCCGTTCGCAGCGCGGCTTCCATCACCCCGCCCGTGTTGGCGAAAATGTCGGCCGCCCCGGAGGAGAGACCCAGCGGGGCGTCCATCTCTTCGTCGGGCAGCGCCCGGAAGTCGATGCCCGCGGCGCGGATCATCCGGCCCAGCTCGCGCGTCGTCAGAACGACGTCGACGTCGCGCACTCCGCTGTCGTCCATCTCGGGCCGGACGCACTCGGCTTTCTTCGCCGTGCAGGGCATGATCGAGGTGACAAAAATCTCCTCGGGCTTCTTGCCCAGCTTTTCGGCGTAGTAGGTTTTGGCCACGGCCCCGAACATCTGCTGCGGCGACTTGCACGTCGACAGGTTCGCCAGCATGTCGGGGTTGAAGTATTCCATGTACCGGATCCAGCCGGGCGAGCAGCTCGTGAACATGGGCAGGGCCACGTGCTGGCCGTCGACCAGTTTCTTCTTCAGCCGCGTGAGCAGTTCGGTCCCTTCCTCCATGATGGTCAGGTCGGCTGTGAAGTTGGTGTCGAACACGGCGTCGAACCCGAGCCGGCGCAGCGCGGCGACCATCTTGCCCGTCACGAGCGTGCCGGGCGGATAGCCAAAGCACTCACCAAGCGCGGCTCGAATGGCCGGGGCCGTCTGGACAACCACGTGGTTCCCTCGTTTGTCGAGCGCTTTCCAGACCTCGTCGATCTGGTCGGTCGCCGTCAACGCGCCGACCGGGCAGACGGCCACGCACTGGCCGCACTGGACGCACGCCACCGCGCTGAGGTCGCGGTTGAACGCCGGACCGATGACCGTCTCGAAACCGCGGTTTTGCGGAAAAAGGGCCCCGACGTGCTGGATCTCGTTGCAGACGCTCACGCACCGCCGGCACTTGATGCACTTGCCCATGTCGCGGACCAACCCGGGCGTCGACGTGTCGACCCACCGCTTGGCCCGTTGGCCGGTGAAGCTGACCAGGCGAATTCCCAACTCCGAGGCGAGTGACTGCAACTCGCAGTCCTCGTTGCGCAGGCAGGTCGTACACTCTCCATTGTGCTCGGAGAGGAGCAGCTCGACGACTTCGCGGCGTGCGCGTCGTGCCCGGGCGCTGTTGGTGTGGACGACCATTCCCTCTCGAACCGGCATCGAGCACGACGCGGCCAGGTTCTGGGCCCCTTCGATTTCGACGACGCACACCCGGCACGCGCCGATCGACTGGAGGTCCTCGACGTGGCAGAGCGTCGGGATATGGATGCCGACCTTGGCGGCGGCGTGCAAGATCGTCGTTCCCTCGGGCACGGTGACGGGGATACGATTGATCGTCAGGGAAACCATGGGTTGGGGTCCTTGGTAATGGGCCGTCGTTCTCAATCAGTCCACGAGGCCAATGAGTGAGTGCTCAGGGTGCCACTGCTGGCTTGCCCAGCAGTGTTCTCTCCGAATGAGTTCTTTCCGAATGGGTGCCATGCTCCACGCTTGCGTGGGCATGCTTCTCTGGGGCGTCGTTACCTTCGCATGTCCACGCAAGCGTGGACATGGCACCCGTGGTGTCGTTCGTTTCTCCGGGGGTTGGCTACATCGATGCCGCGTCGTCGGCGATGCTCGCGCCGACGCCCTCGCACCGTTTGCCGTAGTCGCATCGCAGGCAGCGTCCGGCCTGGCGGACGGCGACCGCTTCGCGCCAGGGCTGCTCGACTTCGTCGAAATTGTTGCACCGGCGTTCGACCGGGATCATGCTGAGCTTTTCGCGCGGGACGTCGGACGGGTCGGCGTCGGGATCGAAGTAGGTGTCGACTGGCCGTTCGACTCGCCAGAAGGCGTGTTCGGCGCCGGTCAGGAACGCGTCGATGCCCACGGCCGCCCGTTCGCCCGCCGCGACCGCTTCGACCACGGACGACGGGCCGGTGACGACGTCGCCGCCGGCGAAGATCCACCGGGTCGACGTCTGGCCGGTGACCGGATCGGCCTTGATGAAGGCGTTGTAGCGGGTTTCGAGCGCCTCGCCGTCGCAGATTTTCTGCGGGTCGAGCGTCTGGCCGATGGCCACGAGGATGTGGTCCGTGTCCAGCACGAACGCCTCGCCCGCTTCCTCCGGCCGGCGGCGTCCCGACTGGTCGAACTCACCCAGTCGCATCGGCTGGCACTTCAGGCCGACGACCTTCTTGTCCTTCGTCACGACCTCGACCGGCGCGGTCAAGAGCCGAAGCACGACGCCTTCGGCCTGGGCCTCTTCGATTTCTTCCTTGTAGGCCGGCATGACCTCGCGGCTGCGTCGGTAGACGACCGTGACGCTTTCGGCCCCGAGCCGCACGGCCGTTCGTGCGGCGTCGATAGCCGAGTTGCCGCCGCCGACCACGACGACGTTTTTGCCGACCGGCACCGAGCCGCGGAGATTGTACGTCCGCAGGAATGAGAGCGCGTCGGTGATGCCTTCGGCGTCGGAGCCGGGGATACCCAGGTCGACGCCCAGCGGCGCTCCCACGCCCAGGAACACGGCCTCGCACCCTTCGGCCCGAAGCGACTGGAGCGTGAAGTCGCGGCCCAATCGTATGTCAGTCTGGACGTCGACGCCCATGTTTTCGACCATGCGGATCTCGCGGGCGACAATTTCACGAGGCAAGCGGTAAGCCGGGATGGCTTGGACCAGCATCCCACCGGGTCGTGGCTCGGCCTCGTAGACCTTGGGCCGGTAACCCAGCCGGGCGAGGAAGTAGGCGCACGACAAACCGGCCGGACCGGCCCCGACGATCGCCACGCTCCGGGCCGCGTTGCGTTCGTTTTCACGGACCTCGGGTAACTGAACCGTAACCTCCTGATCGACCATGAACCGCTTGATTCCCCGGATCGACACCGGCGCGTCGAGCGTCGAGCGTCGGCACTTCTCCTCGCACGTGTGGAAACACACGCGGGAGCAAATCGCCGCGAACGGATTCCGCTCGCGGTGCAGCCGCAGGGCCTCGGCGTAGCGCCGCTCGCCACAGAGCGAGATGTAGCCCGGGATGTCGACCTCGGCCGGACAGGCACTCGAACAGGGCGCGTTGACCAGGGCCGCGCAGACGCCCGCCCGGCAGCGTTTGTCGCGGATATGCTCGACGTATTCGTTGCCGAAATGGCGGATGGTCGAGAGGACCGGGTTGGGGGCCGTCTGGCCCAGGCCGCAGAGCGAGGCGTCCTTGATCATTTCGCCCAACTCGATGAGCCGATCGATGTCCTCTTCCTCGCCCTTGCCGGCGCAGATGCGTTCGAGGATCTCGAGCATCCGCTTCGTGCCGACCCGGCAGGGGACGCACTTGCCGCAGGATTCTTCCTGGACGAATTCGAGGAAGAATCGGGCGACGTCGACCATGCAGCTATCCTCGTCCATGACGATCAGGCCGCCCGAGCCCATGATGGCCCCGAGTTCGGAAAGCGACTCGTAGTCGAGCGCCACATTGAGGTGCTGCCGGGGGATGCATCCGCCCGAGGGCCCGCCGATCTGGGCCGCCTTGAATTGCTTGCCGTCGGGAATCCCGCCGCCGATGTCGTAGATCAGGTCGCCCAGCGGCATTCCGATGGGCACCTCGACGAGGCCGGAGTTTTTGATCGTGCCGGCCAGGGCGAAGACCTTGGTGCCCTTGCTCTTCTCGGTGCCGTATTTGGCGTACCACTTGCCTCCCTCGTGCAGGATGGCCGGGACGTTGGCGTAGGTCTCGACGTTGTTCAGCGACGTAGGACAGCCCCAGAGGCCCTTTTGGGCCGGGAACGGCGGGCGGGGACGCGGTTCGCCCCGGTTGCCTTCGATCGAGGTCAGCAGGGCCGTTTCTTCGCCGCAGACGAACGCCCCGGAGCCCATGCGAATCTCGAGGTTGAAATCGAAGCCCGAGCCCAGGATTTTTTTGCCCAACAGGCCCCGTTCCTCGGCTTGCTTCAAGGCGATCTTCAATCGCTCGACGGCCAGGGGGTATTCGGCCCGGACGTAGATGTAGCCTTGTTTGGCCCCGATCGTGTGGGCGGCGATGGCCATGCCTTCGATCAGGCTGTGCGGGTCGCCCTCCAACACGCTTCGGTCCATGAACGCGCCCGGGTCGCCTTCGTCGGCGTTGCAGACGACGTATTTCGTCTCGCCGGGGGCCTGCCGGGTGAAGTTCCACTTCATCCAGGTCGGGAACCCGGCCCCGCCGCGACCTCGCAGTCCGGAAACCTTCATGGTCTCGAGCACCGCGTCGGGCTTGTTCTGCGTCAGGACGGTGGCCAGGGCCTGGTAGCCGTCCCGGGCGAGGTAGTCGTCGATTTGCTGCGGGTCGATCTGGCCGCAGTTGCGCAGAACGATTTTCGTCTGGCGCTTGAAGAAGTCCATGTCGGCGGCCGCCGGCACGTCGCGCCCGTCGGGCCGCTTGTGCGTGAGCCGCTCGACCGGCTGGTCCTTCAAAACGTGCTGGGCGATGATGTCGGCCGCGTCCTCGGGCCGGACATTTTCATAAAAAGTCTCGTCGACCATGATGGCCGGGCCGGCCGAGCAGGGTCCCAGGCAGCCCGTCTCGATCAGCGAGACGTTCTCGCCCACGCCGCGCTCGGCCATCTGGGCCTCGAGGGCCTCCTTGACCTGCCGCGAGCCCGAGGCGATGCAGCTTGCGCCCATGCAGACGCGGATCTGCTTGTGGCGGTTCTCGCGTCGGGCCTGCTCTTCGGCTTGGAGCCGATCACGGATTTTGGCCAGTTCCTTTGGGTTGGCGATATGTTTGCTCATGAGTCCTTTTCCTCCCCGGCGGCGGCGCTCGAATCGCGATAGGCGTCGAGGATCTTCGACAGCCTGGTTGGCCGGACCCGCTGATGAACGTCGTCGTCGATCATGATGACGGGGGCCAGCCCACAGGCGCCGAAGCACCGGCCCACGTCGAGTGAGAACATCCGGTCGCCCGTCGTCTCGCCGACTTCGATGCCCAGCGTTTCCTTCAACGCGGCGAGGACCTCCTTGCCGCCGCGGACGTAGCAGGCCGTGCCGAGGCAGACGCGGACCAGGTGCTTGCCGCGAGGCACCGTCGTGAAGAACGAGTAGAAGCCGACCACGCCGGCCACCTCGCTGAATGGCTTGTCCAGGGCGGTGGCGATCTTCCGCAAGGCCGACTCGGGCAAGTAGCCGAACAGGGCCTGGGTGGTCTGGAGCACGGGGATCAACGCCCCGCGCACACCGACGTACTCTTCGAGAATCGAGTCGAGCTGGGCCAGCAGCTCCTCTTCCGACGGCTCGCGGCCGCAACATCGGCACGAGGTTGCATCGACCGGCATGTTCATGGTCCTCTGCTTCACATCAATCGTGGTACGCTGTCACACACGCCTTGCTTCGGGGAAAACGCCCTTTCAAGACCCCGACCGCGGGAAGTGGGTCCACCAAGAACGGAACCCAGAACACACGGAAACCGAAGGGGGAAAGGACCCCGCGGGAGAGAAACGCCGTGATCGGAAACCCGACGGGCCGGAGGTCGTCCAGCCTGGACGACGCGGGGAGCGTTCTCGCACTCTACTCCGAAACCTCCAGCCTATCGCGCGCAGGGCCGGGATGCAACGCGAGAGTCGGGCGACTTTGACGCGAACGTGTCCGGAATGGGCGGCAGACTGGAAAACAAACCGGAAAAGCGAACCAATTCGGGTTAGGCTCATCCCCTGCACTAGGGGAATGCCCGGAGAAGTGACTTGCGTTTCCGAGGCACCCGGGCAACACGCCGTCTCCCTGACGTGGACCAGACGCAACGTGGCGGCGGGCCTCGCGGACAGTCCCGATTTGTCAAAAACCGCGAAAATATCCCGCAACTTCCTTGAGAAAAATGGTTTACAGAGAGTCCGGCCGACGGAAGGACCGTTTGGCCCTGTTTCGGGCACGCCGGTTGCATTTCTCCAAAAGCGTCTTCGCAACTCCTTTTCCTCTGCCACCGGTTGGTGGCGACAAGTCCCGGTTTCCGCACCACCTCCATGCGACAGGCAGCTCGACGCCCTCCCTCATCGAGCCGCCACCGAGGACTTGGACGAGAAAGAGGCCGCGTCCGGCATCCTCCACCGGACGCGGCTTTCTTTATTTCTTGGACCCTTCCTTCTGCTGCTTGTGAACCCAGAGGAGGGCTTCACCGTCTTTGCCTGATGCACGGGTGCCACTGCTGACTTGTCCAGCAGTGCTTTTCCGTCGTTTCTCATCGGGCACTGCTGGACAAGCCAGCAGTGGCACCCAATGTCGGCGAACCCCATGGCCGCTTGAGAATGCACGGAGTATACTACCCCTCTGGCGTCGGCCGGACCCTCCGGACAACACGCGAGGTCTGCTTTCGCCCCTTCATTCTCGAACCGGCAGGACGGAAGAGTTGCCATGACGCGAATCGCCATACTAGGAGCGACGGGCTACACGGCCCTGGAGTTGATCCGGATCTTGCTGCGCCATCCGGACGCCGAGATGGTCGCCCTGACCAGTCGCCAGGAGGGCAACCCGCCCGTGGCGATGATCCACCCCTCGTTGACCGACCGACTCGACCTGTGCCTGGAGGATCTGGGACCGACGGAGGTGGCCAGCCGGGCGGAGTGCGTGTTCAGTTGCCTGCCGCACGGCGTGACGGCCTCGCTGGTGCCCCCTCTGCTGGACGCCGGCTGCCGGGTGGTCGACTTCAGCGCCGACTATCGGTTGGACGATCCTGAAGTCTTCGCCCAATGGTACGGCCAGAAGCACGCCGATCCGGACCGGTTGGGCCACGTCGTCTACGGCCTGCCCGAGCTGTTCCGCGACCAGATTCCCGACGCCCCGTTGGTGGCCAACCCGGGCTGCTACCCGACGTCGGCCATCCTGGCGCTGGCGCCGCTTCTTCGGGCCGGGTTGATCGAGCCGTCGGGCATCATCGTCGACTCGAAGAGCGGGGTCTCCGGGGCGGGCCGCACGCCCAAGATGACCACCCATTACCCCGAGTGCAACGAGAGCATCTCGGCCTACAACATCGGCCGCCACCGGCACACGCCCGAGATCGAACGAATCCTTGGCATGGCCGCCGGCGACAAGGTCGAGGTGATCTTCACGCCGCATTTGGTTCCCATGGACCGGGGCATCCTGACGACCACCTACTCGGCGCCCAAGGGCGAGTTGACCGAGGAGAGACTGCTCGAGGTCCTCCGCGATTTCTACGCCGACGAGCCGTTCGTCCGCGTGGTCGACCATCTGCCCGGCACCAAGGACTCGACCGGCACGAACTACTGCGACGTCACCGCCCGAGTGGTTCGCGACCGCATCGTGACGATCAGTTGCCTGGACAACCTGATCAAAGGCGCCTCCGGCGCGGCGGTCCAGAATTTCAACCTCATGTACGGCCATCCCGAAACCACGGCCCTTGACTAAAAAAGGTGCCAGGCACCAAATCTGGGTAGTTTAGGAAGAAAGCCACAGGGCAGATTGCCTATTTCCTCCAATTTTGGTGCCTGGCACCTTTTTTTATTAGAAAGGAATGGTTCTCCCATGCCGCATTGCGTGCCTAAGGGATATTTGCTCTGTGGCGTTCACAGCCGGGTGAAGCCGGATCCGCGGAAGCTGGATCTGACGCTGGTCATGTCGGAATCGCCCGCCACGGCCGCCGGGGTCTACACCCAGAATCGGGTCTTCGCCGCGCCGGTGGCCGTGTGTCGCGAGCGGACGCCGAGCGAGGCCATTCGGGCGGTGGTGGTCAACTCGGGCGTGGCCAACGCCTGCACGGGCAGGCGAGGACTGGACGACGCGCGGCTGATGGCGGGCATGGCGGCGGCCGTCTGCGGCGCGGAACCGGAACAGGCGCTGGTCATGTCGACCGGCGTCATCGGCGAGTACCTGCCGATGGAAAAGATCGAGCAGGGGATCACGGCCGCCGCGGTGAAGCTGGGCTCCTCACCCAAGGATCTTGAATCGGCCGCCCGGGGGATCATGACCACCGACACGGTCCCGAAGCTGGCCGGTCGGACCGTCACGGTGGACGGCGCCGAGATCCAGATCACCGGATTTGCCAAGGGCGCGGCGATGATCGGCCCGAACATGGCCACGATGCTCAGCCTGATCCTGACCGATGCGGCCCTGATTCCTGAGACGGCTCAGACCGCGTTGAAGTCGGCAGTGGACCAGAGCTTCAACTGCATCAGCGTCGAAGGCCACACGAGCACGAACGACACGGTCCTGCTGTTGGCCAATGGCGAAGCAGGAGGTCAGCCCCTGTCGGGCAAAGGTCTCACGGTATTTCAAGCGGCTCTGGACGAGGTCTGTCAGGAACTCGCCCGGGCGATCCCAGCCGACGGCGAGGGAGCTTCGCACCTGATCACGATCGACGTTTCCGGCTGCAAAACGCCCGAGGACGCCCGTGCAATCGCCAAGACCGTTGCCGGCAGCGCCCTGGTCAAGACGGCCGTGGCGGGGGCCGATCCCAACTGGGGGAGAATCGTCTCGGCCGCCGGATATGCGGGCGTCGCATTTGACCCGGATAGCGTAGAATTGCACGTCAACGGATTCCGTCTCTACCACGAGGGCGCGCCGGAGCCGTTTGACGAGCAGGAAGTCTCGGCCTCGATCGCCGACCAGCGGGAAACACACATCCAGCTTGGTTTTCGCGAGGGAACGGCCGCCGCCCGATTTTGGACCACCGACCTGACCGCCGAGTACGTCCGGCTCAACGCCGACTATCACACCTAAAGTTTCGCGCAAAAATAAACTGACAGATTTCACATGTAGGAGGCGACTCCTGTCGCCGAAAGGGACCTGAATAACAGGCATTCGGCGACAGGAGTCGCCTCCTACAAACACTATAAATACCTCAAGTTATTCTGACGCTAGCCCTAACCTCCCGCCGCCGGCCGATCATGAAGTCGAAGCTGCCCTCAAAACACTTCCACCTGCGGGTCGGCTTGCTGCTGTTGAGCGTCGTGTTCATCGTGGGCGTGTTGGGCTATCGGCTGGCCGGGTGGGGATGGATCGACTCGTTCTACATGGTCGTGATTCTCCTTTCGACCGTCGGGCTGGAGGAGGTCCACGATCTCTCCCATTCACCCGGCATGGAGATCTTCACGGCCGTTTTGATCATCTTTGGCGTGTCCACGGCCCTGTACATCATAGGAGCATTTGTTCAAATGATGACCGAAGGAGAAATCAACCGGGCGTTGGGCCTGCAACGCGTCACCCGCGAAATCCGCCGGTTGCGCGATCACGTCATCATCTGCGGCTTCGGCCGGATGGGCGAGATCCTGGCCCAACAGCTCGAAAGCCAGGGCAAGGCGTTCTGCATCGTCGACGACGACGCCGAACGCATCACCGAGGCCACCGAGCAGGGCTATCTGGCCCTGAACGACAACGCCACCGAAGAAGAGGCGCTCGAGCAGGCAGGTGTCATGCAAGCGCACGCCCTTGTGACGACCCTGCCCAAGGACGCCGATAACGTTTTCATCACGCTGACCGCGCGAAACCTCAACCGCGACTTGCAGATTATCGCCCGGGGCGAGTTCCCAACCACCGAGAAGAAGCTCCTCCAGGCGGGCGCCAACCGCGTGGTCCTGCCGGCCGCCACTGGTGCGTTGCGAATGGCCGCCATGATCACCCGGCCGTCGATCCTCGAACTGGTCGAGCTGGTCGCCGGGCGGCACGTGGCCGAGGTCGAGGTGGCCGAGCTGAAGCTTCCGCAGGGATGCTCGCTGGTCGGCAAGACGCTGGGCGAATCGCACATCCGCAGCCGCCACGAACTGCTGGTCGTGGCCGTCCGGCACGGCGAGCAACTCCACTTTGCCCCCGGCGCCAAGACCGAGTTCCAAACCAACGATCGACTGATCGTCATGGGCCAGCGCGACGACATCGAACGGTTTCGGCAGGAACACCAGATCTAACGTCTTCCGGAATACGGCATGCGTCATCACCTGATTCTCGCGATCGTCTTGGCGTCGGTGCTGGCCATCCTATTGGTGGCTCCGTTGCCCCGGCTGGCTCGTGAGTTCGGCCCATTGGGCAATCTGGCCCACGCGCCGACCTTTGCTCTGTTCGCCGTGCTCGGATTTCATGCCATCGAGCGGTGGCGACGATGGCGGCCCTTGTCGGCGGGTTTGGCCACTTGGGCAGGACTCGTGATGTTCGGAGGCATGGCCGAAATCGTCCAGTTCTACGTGGGACGCCGGCCGAGCTTCGACGACCTGCTGGCCGACGCCCTGGGCGCGGCTGCCGGCTTGGCCCTGATAGCAGGGCATCGGGCGGACTCTCGGATCTGGCGGGTCGTCCTGCCCTCGTTGGCCGTCATCCTGGTCCTCAGCGTGTCCTTCCCGTCGTTGGTTGTCCTGACCGACGCCCTCGAACAACGGACCCAGACGCCCTTGTTGTCCTCGTTCGAAAAACCGCGAGAGCTCTCGCGATGGTACGCCTGGGATTGCCGAATGCGACGAGTCCGGCAGAAGGCAACCGACGGGCGGTGGGCGCTGTGCGTGGAACTCAAGCCCGGCAAGTATCCGGGCGTCGGGATGATCCATCCCTATCCGGATTGGACCGGCTACGAGTATCTGGTCTTCGACCTTGATCTCAAGGGCGACACCCCACTCGACATGCACCTTAAGGTGGAAGACGAACCTTCCACGCGAGAGTGGGAAGATCGTTTTGAGATGGTCCTTCACCTTCAGCCCGGTCCCAACCGGATCCGGGCTGCAATTCCCCTGATCGCCGCTGGTCCTGTCTCGCGTCAGCTCGACCTCTCGGTCATCCACTTCATCCAGCTCTTCGCGGTGAACTTGAAGGAGCCGCGGACATTCTACCTGGACAACGTGCGATTGGAGTGATTCGATCGAAAAAGCCCGAACCAGGCGGCGGCAAGCAGTCCGGTCAGGAGGACCAGGCCGGACGGCTCGGGCACACTTTGGCTTCCCTCGGTGCCGGCCAGCCAATGAGCGGCCATGATCGACGCGTCGAGGTCATCGACCCGATGGTCGCCGTTGAAATCGCCGTCCGTCCAGATCATTCCGGAGGACCGCAGCCACCGGTCGGCCAGGATCCTGGCGTCGTCGGCGTCGACCCGCCCGTCGAGATTGGCATCGCCAGGCGTGGCCACTGTCAAGACCAACGACGTCGCGCCGTAGGTGGGAATCAGCGGTATGGGACCGTCCATGAGTCCTTCGTAGGAATCAAACACACCGCTTCGCGAGGCATAGGTCAAGACGGTGAACGCGTCGCCCCCGGCCGGCTCGAACCCGTCGACCAGACTGACGGACAATTGGCCGTCGAGCACCGCCTGGCCCGCCACATGGACCACGTCGTATTCGTCTCCGGCCAGCCGGCCGCCCAATTCGATTTCGACGACCGAGCCGGAGCTGAAGACCACGTCGCCGCCGAAGGAAATTTCAGCGGGGCTGTTGCCGGGGCGGAGGTCGCCTTCGATGTAGGCCGTGCCCGGTCCGGTGGCGCCGCCCGTGCCGGCCAACTCGCCCAGGAAGACGGCGCTGCTGCCAGTGCTGATGCGAATCAGGCCGTCGCTGTGGACGTCGTCGAAGAACGTGGTGACGCTGCCGCCGGTGACGATGATCTGCGAAGTGCCCGCGTCGTTGTTCACGTCGCCGTAGACGTCGGTGAATCCGCCGCTCAGGGCGATCACTCCCAGGTTGTTCAGCCCTCCGTGGACCTTGAGCGTTCCACGTCCGGCGAGGAATCCGCCGTATTGATTCGTGAGACCTTCGGTGAACTCGATCGTCCCCTCGTCGAGATGGATTTCACCCTGGTTCGCATTGTACACGCCGGTGCAGAGGAGCCGACGCCCGGCCTGGCCGCGAACTTCGCCCGCGCTGGCGTTTAGCAACGTGGTCTCCAACCGGCCTTCGCCGGTGAGCAGGCCCTCGTTGAATAAGAGGTCGCTGGTGACCAGGGCGGAGGATCCCAGAAGCGTCATCTGACCGAGATTATCGATCTGAGTGGAGCTGATCGAGGCCCCGCTAGCGATCTCCAATTGGGCTCCCGGGTCGATTTGGGCGCCAACCGTCCCTTCGAGGTGCATGCCCGGATCAAGCTGGACCTGATCGCCCAGCAGCCCTCCCGTGCCAATAACGAGGGGAGAGCCCGTGAAGCGGAGCGTGCCGGAGGAGAAATTCAACGTGCCGCCGGCGTTGGTCCAACGTCCGATGTCCAGCGTTCCGCCGGCCAGGTCGACCTGGCCCGTGCTAAAGAGGTTCAGAAAGCCGGTCACCTGGACCGTTCCGCCGGGCCCGATGGTCAAACGACCGTTGCCGGCCGCGCCCGAGACGTGCCCACCGACGAAGAGCTGATCCGTCTCCCAGCGCGCGCCGCTGCCCGCCACGGTTGCGTCTCCCTTGCCGCCGATCTGGCCGCCGAGAATTCCGTCCTGCGAGCTCACGACGGCGCCGTCCTTGACGCACAGGACGCCGTTTCCTTCGGAGCCGACGATCAGCGAGCTGTAGACCACCCAGGACGAGCCGAGATCTGAAACGGTCATCGCGCCGGTCGAATCGAACTCGTCGCCCAACACGGTGTCGACTGCCTGAAGCACGGAGCCGCCGTGGACTTCCATGGCGCCTCGGTTACGCTGGCCGAGGACCAAAAAACCAGCGACGTTCATAGTCGCTCCCGTTACCAATCGCACCGTGGGCAGCCGCGAGGCGGAAGAGCCGTCCAACAGAACGTCGGGCGAGAGATTGTTCGTCACTCCGCCGGTGATTGTCAACGTCCCGTCGCGGAACTCAAAAGTCGAATCGGGTTCAAGCGTCAAATGGTCGGTTCGGATCGTTCCTCCGTCGAGCACCATGGCGCTGTCGGTGTGGAGACGTAATGTTCCGGCCACGTCGACCTGGCCGTTATCCTCGACTAGCAGAAGGCTGCTACCGCGCGCGGAAGAGGCGTTGCCGCCGACAAAGAGCGATCCGCGGCATTCCAACAGCGCGTCGTCGCCGCTGACCGTGACCTTTCCCGACGAACCGGTCGAGAATCCCAGATAAGCGTCTTCGCACGTGACCGTCGAGTCGCTGTTGACGAGGACTTCTCCCTGGCCATCGAAACCGACGACGAGGCGGTTGTCATGATCCCACCGCGCCCCGCCGCCGCCAAGACGGACGATCCCGTGCCCGCCCGAGTTCCGGCCGACATACGATCCGTAGCAGATCACCGATCCGCCGTTGAGCACGTCGAGCGTGCCGGTGGCCCCTTCCACGTCGCCCAAGGCCAGTTCATTCGTGATGGTCCAGGAGGAGCCGAGGCCATTAACGGCTGCGGTGCTGTCGTGGCCGAATCCGATCGAGCCGTTGGTGCTGGTGACCGTTCCCCCCTCGTCGACGTAGAGAATCCCCTGTCCGTAGAGACCCACCGTCAAGAGCGACGAGCAGAAGAATCTCGAACCGACGCCCGTCACCCGCAACGCCCCGGTCGTTTCGCCGAACTCTCCGAGAAAGAGCGAGCCAACATCCATTTGCCCTCCGTCTTCGACGAGGACGTTTCCGACGGCCTCGCCCACGTAGCCGACGGCCAAGGTCGAGCCGATCGCAACGTGGCCCTCGTTCGAAACGGTCAGCGAGCCGATGGCGTTGTCCTGGTATCCCACGAACACATCGTTGGCTGAAAAGATTCCGTGCCGGACGGTGACGGCACCTTGTTGGGTTCCCGTCCATCCAATGAAGCACTCGTTCGCCACGCTCCATTGGTGTCCACCCAACTGAAGCTGGATGTTGTCCGTCTCAACGTAGGCGCGATAGCTGGCCTCGTTCTGTCCAAACTCGATTTCGTAGTCGTTGTCCAAGTCGAAGAAGACATTGTCCACCACGCCGGGCAGGCCGTTGGGATTCCAGTTCATTGGGTCGTTGAACGAACCGCCGCTAATGTCGTTCCACGAGTACAAAGCCGCCAGGGCGTCACCCGACGCCAAGAGAACCGCAAGCAGCACCGTCCCGCCAAGAATCCGACACCTCGTTGAAGCAAAGGGAATGGACATGATACGATTCTCCTTGAACCAGGCCCTTGATCGGGGCCAATGACAAGAAACGGACTTGAAGACACTCAAGAGGCTCACCACCACGCCGGTTCTTGGCCCCGCCGGCGGAGCCACCCTGTCGGGCAGGACGCCTACCGCCCCATGACCAAGACGCCCACATCCTAATGCAAGCCCCGGGCTGGTCAACACCGCGAAAGGTGGTGTATCCTGTCGTCCAGGGCAGTCAGGGACGCTCCGAAGGAGGGAGAATTGTCGTGACAGATTACATCGAAGTCCTGACAACCACCGAAACCGAGGAGAACGCCCAGGCGATTGCCCAGGCCCTGGTCGCCCGGCGACTGGCGGCCTGCGTGCAGATCCGGGGCCCGATCCAGAGCACCTATCGCTGGCAGGGCCAGATCGAAACGGCCCGCGAGTGGCAATGCGTCGCCAAGACCCGGCAGTCGCTCTTCCCCCGGGTCGAAACGGCCATCACCGAGCTTCACCCCTACGACGTGCCCGAGATCCTGGCCGTTCCGATCGTCGCCGCCAGCGGGCCGTATGCCAAGTGGCTTGAGGAGCAGACAGCGTCTCCGTAGAAGCGGCGTCTCGCCCTATTCGTAGAAGCGGCGTCTCGCCGCTTTCGGAAGCGCGGCGACGACCCTGCACGTACTCCCAAAAAACGCGGCGAGACGCCGCGTCTACGGAGTGGGGGCCCACGTGCCACCATTGACGCCGGCCGGGTTGGGCTGAACAATGCGTCATGGAAGACTCATTTCGTCGATGCTAGCCAGGGAATCCCGCACACATGTCTGCTCCTGCCGCGAATGCCGTGAACACTCAGCCTTTGGATCTAGAAGCCTACGAAGCCCTCGATCTGCCGACCCTGGGGCGACGGGTGCAAGCCGTTCGGGACACGATGGGCTCGCGGTTGCTGATCCTGGGTCATCACTATCAGCGGAACGAGGCAATCGCCTTCTCCGACCTGCAGGGCGACAGCTACAAGCTCAGCGCGTCGGCGGCGGCCGATGCGTCGTGCGAGGCGATCGTTTTCTGCGGGGTCCACTTCATGGCCGAGACGGCCGACATCCTGGCCAACCGGCCCGAGCAGCTCGAGCGGCGCGCCGGGCGGCGGATCCCGGTCGTTCTGCCCGACCTGGCGGCCGGGTGCCCGATGGCCGACATGGCCGACATCGACCAGGTCGAGGAGTGCTGGCGGCAGCTCGGCTCGGTGATCGACCTCGACGAGGTGACGCCCGTCACGTATATCAACTCGGCGGCCAACCTGAAGGCCTTTTGTGGGCGTCACGGCGGGATCGTCTGCACGTCGTCCAACGCCCGGGCCGTGCTCGATTGGGCGTTGGCCCGGCGTCCACGGGTGCTCTTCTTCCCCGACCAACACCTGGGCCGCAACACGGCCCTGGCGATGGGCGTCCCGCCGGAGGCCATGCCGCTCTGGGATCCAGACCAGCCGGAGTTGGGCGGAAACACGGAAGAAGCGATTCGCGGCGGCCGTGTCTTGCTCTGGCGGGGTCACTGCTACGTACACCAGTTCTTCCTGCCCGAGCACGCCGCCTGGTTCAAACAGGCCGATCCTGACGTGAAGCTGATCGTCCATCCCGAGTGCATGAAGGAAGTCGTCGAACAGGCCAATGTGGTCGGCTCGACCGGGGCGATTGTCCAGGCGATCGAATCGGCCCCGCCGGGCACGCGGTGGGCCGTCGGGACGGAGCTGCATCTGGTCAATCGTCTCAAAGAGGCCCATCCCGAGCAGGCGATCTATTTCCTTTCGCCGACGATCGCCAGTTGCCGCACCATGTCGCGGATTGACCTGCCCCACCTCTGCTGGGCCTTGGAGAACCTGGCCGCCGGCACGCCCGTCAATGTGGTCCGCGTGCCCGACGCGATCGCCCAGGACGCGCTGGTGGCCCTGCAGCGCATGCTCGAAGTGAGCCGGTGAGTCGACCGGCCGATTCGGCGCGTTGGCCGGGGTGAAATCGGCGCGTCGACCGGTGTTTCTTGCTCCGGCTGTCCGACGCCAGCATGTTCTCAATTTCTCGTAAGTCTGCTGGTACACGCCGATTGCGTGATTCTCACGTTTCCGAGTGATCCCTTGGCACGGGGCTTGCCTTGTGTTCACCGGACGAGTGTTCCCTCGCCTCGGGTCCAACGGGTTGCCGCTGCGCCTACAGTGCCCCGTGTGCCACTGGCTCCGCCCGGGTGCCACTGGCTTTGCCAGTGCCTGGGACCGTGAGTATTCCAGTGCCGCCAGCACTGGCAGAGCCAGTGGCACACGTTGAACAAAACCTCATCAGCCCGAGGCACGAATAGAAACCGGAATTGGTAACCGGATTAACTGAAAGACAGGAGTGTCGATCATGCGTATTAACGGAATCGGAAATGGGACGTATTCCGACGCGATGCCGGCCGGACGCCGGGCCGAGCCGGACGAATCGCAGACGGTGAAACTGCTCGACGAGTTGGGCATTTCGAGCGAGCTGGGCACGTCGCGCAACCAGGCGCTGACCGAGATCCTCGCCCAGTACGATGTCACCGACATCACGCCCCGCGACTTCTCGGAACTGCTCCAGAAGCTGCACAAGACGGGCGCCCTGCCCGACGACGTGCTCAAGGAACTGGCCCTGGTCCGCGCCGACCTGGACCGCAAGGGCGTCGCCCCCGACGAGCAGATCGACCTGATCGAGTTCTACAGCGAACAGCTCGAAGAGCGCGAGACCTGGGGCTTCGTCGGCGAAAAAGAGGGCGAGCCCTCGACGTCCGATCTCTCCTTCCGTCTCGGCTGGCTCCAGAAATTCGGCCTCATGCACGCCGCCCCCGACTCCCTCGGCCTAGATGAGACGGCTTAGCGGTCGGTGGAAGGCCTGACGCATCGCGCCTGGCCAATTTACGCAATTTTCACCCGGCCCCCTCTTGACGACAGCGGCGGTATCTGTATACTTCCGTACACTATCAGCCGTTCACCACCCCGGGCCGTC
>JAFGFF010000393.1 GCA_016931075.1 Pirellulales bacterium
ATCACCACGCCAGAGGCTTTTGAGCCCTCGATCGTCGGCAGGACGATCTTGTCGGCCGCCCATTCGATCCGCGTCGGCTGGCCGTTGTATTTCTGGCCCTTCTGGCGGTTTGTGATCCGCTCCAGGCACTTGATCGGATAGGTGACTTCGGGGAAGTCCTCAGCTAAGAGTGTGTTGGTCTCCAGCCAGGTCTTGATGTTCTCCAGCAAGTCCTTGGCCCGATCGGCACTGGCGGCGATGAGTGTGACGAACGGCGTCGCCCCGATCAGGGCCGACCAGACGACGGCCGTTTGACAGAGGACCGTTTTCCCCATTCCTCGCGGGCACGCCATCGCGAACAGGCCGCCCGTGCGGACCGCCCGCTCGATCTTCTCGATCACCTTCAGGTGGTCGTCCGACCAGGGCAGGTAGAAGACGTCGCCAAAATACGTCTCGCAGAACGTGCGAAACGAGCCTTCGGCCGCCGCTTTGCGCGCCGGATCCACCACCGCCGGAAGCTCGCCGATGTCCTGCGCCGCGCGAACCTGCTCGGCGTTACGCTGGGCCTGACGCCGTTTGCGTTCGGCGTAGTCCTGCGGTTCCTCCTTCGGTGCAAAATGCTCGATCGTCAGCCAGGCGGCGTAACGAAACAGGTTGATCGTCCGCGCGTCGCCGATCGTGTAGCCGGCCCGGTTGCGATGACGCCGCAAGCGCGTCTCGGTCAGCACGGTCCCACGACCAGCCGTATTCAACACCCGCATCAGCTCGGCCGGTTTCATACTCTGCGGGTTTATCACGTTGAAGCTCGCTGAAAGGGTGGATCTGGAATGGTGGTTAGCACTGCTGGCAGGGTTGCATCGGCATCAAGAAGAGCTACCAACGCGAACCTCCCCGGCCAGAAACGCCGTGTATTGGATCAGGCTGATCGTTCCGTCGGTGGCCAGCAGATTGCCCGCCCGGGCGACCGCAATGACTTGCTCTTCAGTCACCTTTCGGCGGTACGCGCCGGACAGCACGGCCGCCAATTCGGCCGGCGTCATGGCCGTGATTTCCAGCCGTTTCTTTGACTCGTTTGACATGTCCGCGTCCTTTCACACGCCCTGGGCAGAAAGTTTCGAGATTCTGGCAAAATCGGGGCCGGCTGCGCTTGAGGTGTCTGGGATTTCATGGCTCATGTGTGACTGTGCGAAGCGAAATCCCCAACCAACATCCAAAACCCACGGAGAATACGATGAACGCCAACCACGCCGACCAATACGCCGACTTGGGCGACGACCTCGAAATCCTCAAAACGACACGCCGGGCCGCCGGGGCCGGGACTTGGGTGATCGGCCGCGTCGCCGGCCACAAATTCAACGCCCTGGTCTTCCCGGAACACGCCGATATGCCCGAGTTCGAATGGGGCGACAGCCGCATCTCGAAGCTTTGGGTGCAGCGCCTGGCGGACAAGACAACGGTGGTGAACTTCGACCGGGGTTGGGACGTTCGCCCGGTGACGAAAGACGCCGCCGCGATCGCCGACTTTTTGGCCGCCGGCCTGGCCGACTACACCTTCCGCAGCTAATCCCCAACCATAAGGAACACCCCGATGACGATCGACGAACTGATTGGACGCCTCGAAGACTACCGCGACGAACTGGGCGGCGACGCAGAAGTCCGCCTGATGACGCAGAGCAGCTGGCCGTTCGAGAACCAGATCACCGGCCTGGCCTCGGGCGAAGAGATCAACGACACCGACGAGGATGACGAGGACCAAAACGTCGACGAAGACGCGGTGGTCTTCATCGTCGAAGGGGGCCAACGCTGCTACGGCTCGAAGCGGGCCTGGGACGTCGCCTACTAACCCAAACCACCGTACAGGAGAACACCGATGACCACGCCCACTCACAACCATCTCGACTATGCCGAAGAAGCCGAATCGGCCGAACGCGGCGAAGCTTGGCCGCAAGCAGCCGCCCTCTGGCGCAAGGCGGCCAACGCGCTGCGTGAGACCGCAGCGCATACCGAGGCAACGTTCGACCTCCATGCGAAATACCAAGCGGCGGCGGAAGAATGCGACCGCAAGGAACGAGTACACCAACTGATCGAGCGGATCGCCAGCAACGTCTTGCATATTCCCACGCTTGCCGAACGCAAACTGGACAGTCTCGATTTCCATGAGGTGGGTGTCTGGCAAATCAAAAAAGCCCTGGCGGTCGCCTACGAAGCGGGCCGCAACGATGCGAACTAACCCTTGTTTTCCCTTTTTCGAAGGAGAGTTGCGATGAAGAAGAACGACGTGAAGATCGGCCAGTGCTACATGGCCAAGGTGACCGGCAACGAGGTCCCCGTGCGTATCGAGGCGGAGAGCCGGCACGGCGGCTGGGAGGCGAAGAACGTGGCCACCCGACGCAAGGTCCGCATCAAGTCGGCCCGCCGGCTCCACCGCAAATGCACCGAGGCCGATCTGGCCGGCCTGAAGCGGGCTGCCGCCAAGGGGCGTGCGAAGGCGGCGACGAAGGCCGCCACGTCGCCCACGGCGGCGACTGGCGCGAAGCCGGCCAAGAAGTCGGCCAACGGGGCCACTAGCACCAAGGGCCGCAACACGGCCCAAACGGGCGCGAAGGTGGCCAAGCCGGCCAAGCCCAAGCGCATCTCGGGCCTGACGGCCGCCTTCATGGTCCTGGTCGACGCCGGGGCGGAAATGGCCGTGAAAGAGATCGTCACCAAGGCGGCCGAGAAGGGCTGGTGGAAATCCGACGCCGCGACGCCCGAGGCGACCGTCTACGCCGCCATCATCCGCGAGATCGCCACCAAGAACGAGAAGGCCCGCTTCGCCCGGGGCAAGCAGCGCGGCACCTTCCGCGCCGTCTGCTCGCCCGAGCAGAAGCAGGAGCTCTTCGCCAAGGTGGCGTAAGGCCTTTTTCATTCGATCCGTTTCCCTTCTAAAGCCCGGCTTGCCCGGGCTTCTCTTGAGGCCGGTCACCCTCTCGACTGCGAGACAGCCCGTGCGAGGGGTGGCTATCTTGTGAGTCTTGTTCCGTTCGATGCCAGGGAACCCTCTATTCAGGGGGATTACTAGTAAAGCGAACTTGACTAACGGCGAGTCTTAGGTAAGAATTCTTTACTAGCGTTCCCGTTAGGAAAGGGAGCTTTACTAAGGGAGTGTTATCAATGACGACGCGAACCACGGGGTCCTTTCGAACCACGACCTTTGGGAAAGAGGAGGTACGGGCCTTTCTCCCGCATCCCCTGCCTCCCGAAAAACCGGCGTTGGCGATCGAGGGCGAATTGGCCCGGCTCCACGATGACGCCCTGGCGTCGCTGGGACGGTTGGCCGTGGCGGGCGCGATGGTGCCCAGCCCAAACTGGTTTCTCTACGGATTCGTGCGGAAAGAGGCCGTTCTCTCGTCGCAGATCGAAGGTACTCAGGCAACGCTCGAAGACGTCGTCGCCTACGAGGCGACACGTCAGGCTCACCGGCCGGCCGACGTCCAGGAGGTCTGTAACTACGTTGCCGCCTTGTCGTGGGCGCGAACCGAGTTGCAGCGTCCCGACGGGTTGCCGTTGTGTACGCGGCTCTTGTGCAAGGCCCACGAACACCTCATGCAGGGCGTGCGAGGGGCGGACAAGCAGCCGGGGACCATTCGCACGTCGCAGAACTGGATCGGCGGGAGCCGGCCGGGCAATGCGCGTTTTGTTCCGCCCCCGCCCGAGGAGGCGCCCGAAGCGCTGGCCACGCTGGAGCGATGGATTCACGGTGAAGACCCACTGCCGCCTCTGGTGCGCGCGGGCTTGGCCCATGTCCAGTTCGAGACCATCCATCCGTTTCTGGACGGCAACGGACGGATCGGTCGGCTCTTGATTTCGCTTTTGGTTGAGCACTGGGGGCTCCTGTCCTCGCCACTGCTGTACTTGAGCTTGGCTTTCAAGCGACACCGGCAGGAATACTACCGACGCCTGATGGAAGTTCGTGACCACGGCGATTGGGAGGGCTGGACGGCCTTCTTTCTCCGCGCGGTCCGGGAAGCGTCCGAGGACGGTGTTGATTTGGCCCGTCGCTTGTTTGATCTCTTGGGGCGGGATCGCCAGGCCATCCTGCGACACGAGTCGGCCACCCTTCCCGCCATCCGGCTCTTCGAAGTCTTGTACGAACACCCGATGATCACCCACGCCACGGCCATCCATCTGCTGGATATCACCAAGCCGACGGCGGCCAAGGCAATCAACACGCTGGTGCGAGCCGGTATCCTCCGGGAAATCACGGGCAAGCGCCGAGACCGCGTCTATGCTTACCGAGCCTACCTCGATGCTCTGGCCGTGGACATCAGCGGAAACAAGGACGATTCCTCGGCTTCGCTGGACGACACGCCGCTTGCTAACGACGAGTTGGAGCGTCGGTTTGCGGATCGTGACGGAAGCGTCTCTTGGCCCGAACTGCGGGCGGAGCAATAAGCACACTTCTTCACGCCGCCTGAAGTCGTGACCATTCGGCACCGTCACTTTCTCGTATGGGACTTTTACCTGAGAATTGGGCGTACCTCGCACAGATCACGTCACAATACAGTTCGTCGAGCTCCATGGCGAAGCAGTGGCGGCCTGTCTGCTCGCAGGCGATCAGCGTCGAACCGCTGCCGCCGAACAGCTCCAGCACGTTCTCGCCCGGCTTGGACGAGTATTGGATTGCACGCAGTGCCAACTCGACCGGCTTTTCAGTCAAGTGGATCATGCTCTGCGGGTTGACCTTCTTGACGGCCCACAGGTCGGTCGCGTTGTTCGGGCCGAAGAACTGGTGGCCCGCGCCAAGCTTCCAACCATAGAAGCAGTTATGCGTCACGATCCCGTCGGCGATGTAATGCCGGTACTTCTTCACGTCGAGCGAGTAGACGGGCCCGCTATAAGGCTGGACGTCGACGTGCCGGATGGGGGCCCATCGGAAGCCCGGGCCGTCTGTCGGAAGCGGAACCTCCATCGCCCCGGGCAACAGGTTGCATGCGTGGGCCTGGAATGAAACGCGACGTCCATACTTGGCTCGGGTTCGCCCTTTGCGAATGAACGGATAATCGAGCCGCCGATGGTGATCCGAGAGTGCCCAGAGCGCCCCCCGATGCATCGCCAAGGGATCGATCTTCTCGTAAATACCAGCAATCTCTGCTTCCGTCCGCTTGCAGGAACGAGTCTCAGTCCAGAAGGTGGTTGGGATGCCGTAGCGGGCTGAAACGACTTGCTCCGCGCAGGTGCCGGCGACATGTTCTTCAAGACGACGAAGGAGCCAGTCAATCGAATCGATCACGAGGGTCTTGTAGACGTGCTCATCTCGCTGGACGGCCAGAAGCCACTTTTCGATCTCGGGCCAGGTCGCCAGGTAGGGAGTGCGTTTGCAGGGAATGGCTCCCGCGCCGTTCTCACAGTCGACCAGGATGGACGCTTCGGCCGTGGCCCCGAACGTGGTCTTTCCCACGCCGGGCGGACCGTAGACGATCCCTTTCGGGGCTGAAGGTGAAGGGTTTTGGATAACATCGTTCAGTACAGACACACTGATAGCCTCCTGTTTGGAGAGTAGTGAATGACCCATGCCACGCCTTGCCTTGCCCCACCTAGCCCCGCACCGGCTCGCAACGCCTTGCCTCTCAACACAGAGAATCGTGTTCCTCTCGGCTCCAGCGGGTAACCTTGAACTTCCCGAACGGCCCCTTGGTATCCGGTCTGAAATCACCCAACCCGATGCGTCCGCCTGCCGCGTCGACGATCTCACGGAGGAGCTTCTCGGAAAGAATGTCGGTATCGAGTCTTACCGTGAAATCGAGCCGCCAATCGTCGAAGCAGGGACGATGCCTTAGAATGCGGCCACCGGTACTGGGTATGCGAACGGCACGAGTGTCCACACGCCACGGTTCTCGATGTTGGATTGGGATTTCGATCTCAGAGATCTCAACACACGCCGGAATGAGCGACGATTTGAGGGTTGTAACCTTGCTCTTTCCGTTCTTGAAGAACTTGCCCGCATCGATGATACAGCGGAAGAGATTTGGCTGAGGAATGATCGGCTGACCGTCTCGCCCCAGATACAAGCAGGCTTCTGCCTGTTCGCCGGGCGTGCCGTGGTCACCCACCGACGAAGAGCGCGTTGCCGATGTCGCGTCAAGTTGGGCTTGATCCGTGAAACGATGGCACAACAGCGGTGTCGTGCCCTCAACGGTAACGGACAGAAGTGCGATCATAATGAACTCCCAAATAGTATTGCCTTGCCATGCCAGATCTCGCCTCGCCCAGCAGTGCATTGCCAAGCCTCGCCACACCATGCCCCGCAGAAACGGTCAAGAGATTTCGAGCAATCGGACGTCTTCGTAGCCCGTGCTCCAGCGGTCGGCCCGTCGGGCGATCTTCAGCCGTTCGATGGCCGCTTCGTTCTCCTGCCGAGCGATGGCCAGTGTGTCGTCCGAGACACGCCACACACCGCACCGGAAGGGCTCACACTTCTCGACAGCAATAAGATGTACCGGCACGTACTGGCCGATCACTTCGTGAAGGACCGCCTGGTAGAAACTCAACTGATGGTGGTAGCGGTGCCGCCTCGATTCGTTCTCAAACCAGTCGATGTCTGCCGTGGTTTTGAGATCAACCAGCCCGCGCTGCGGATGTGCCCAGTCGAGCCGGATCTGGCACGGCACGTCGCAATACGACGTACGCACGACGCCCTCGGCCCGCCCGTAGAGAAGCAGGTCGACCGCCGCATCGTTCATGGCGACGCCGGCCGCCATGTTCTCGATCAG
>JAFGFF010000045.1 GCA_016931075.1 Pirellulales bacterium
GAAAAATTGCGTAAACTCGGACTTCAAACAATCGCCAAGTTTACGTTTCTTGGAGACCCCGCTTACTCTTTCACGGTATCTGGAATTGCCCGGAATTGCCCAGGGGCGTTCTGCTAATGACTAAGTGCGCTCTGACCCCAATTCTCCCAATTCTCCCCCTGACCCCAATTCTCCCCGTGATGTGAGGCTCGGCTTCAGGGGAAGATCTGGAGGCAGAGCGCACTTTGGCATTAGGCATACTGTTCTGGTGACACAGTGCGCTCTGACCACAAGTTACCCTTACAAGCCCTGCCAGTTGCAGGCAAAGCTAAAATCAACAGAAATCCAGCTCGAATTCGGTTATCGGAGAAAACGCGGCCATGATCCTATCGCGTTCGTTCTTAAAAAGCGATCCTGATAGGCTGATCGACGCATTGCTTATGCCAACGCTGCCATTGTTGATGAGGCATTCCGTCAAGTCGGCGAAACGGAGGAGATTTTCGTCGGCCTCTTCCGGACCGACATGCCCGCCAAAGCCGTTACCCTCGTGTAGCAATTCAAACGCGCCTGAATAGAGCATTATATGGGTGCGGTCGGGTTCGATAGGAGGGCTCGATGCCTTTAAAATAATAAACGGAAATACCAGAGGGAAATACTCATCATCCGGGGGATAGTCCAACAGAAATTTGAAAGCATTGCGCATGTTGCGGGTTGCCGAGTCGCGAGCCGACAAGTGGAATGTGCCATATAAAGAAACTGCTCCGTCGTATTGCTTAAGCCACTCCGCACATGCATCGAGTGACGCCATTCCCAGGTTGGGCGAATCCAAAAAGGTCGCCCGGAACTCGTCGTCTATCTTCTCGAACGGCGAAAGATCCCTGAACGAACGCGTCCCGTTTTGGATTTTTTCGCTCATCCGCGCAAGATAGTCTTCGTTTCCCTCGCCCGCCACAACCGTCGTCAGCGGACAACCATGAATCCTGTTCCCACAGACCGACTCCAATGCCCAACCGCTCAGAAAGCCGGCGGTGAGATTCCCCTTAAAACCAACAGCGCCGATCGTCTTCGGCGTAAATGCGTTGCACTCGAACGCGGCCCGCAGGATGTCAATTTCCCGGCGCGGTTGATCGAAATACAGATGTATTGAGATATATTTACTCAATTTATTTCTCGCTATCTTGTGACCCAACTGCCCAAACAAACCGGTGATGTCAAGAGTCAATTGCAACGGAGTCGTTTGGCAAGGACTTCTGCTGGGGTTTGGTAGCCGAGTCGTTTTCGGGGGCGTTCGTTGAGTAGTTGCTCCACGCGGGCCACCTCGTGACGACTGATCCGCGAGAAGTCGGTGCCTTTGGGAAAGAACTGCCGCAGCAGTCCGTTGGTGTTTTCATTGGTGCCGCGTTGCCACGATCGGTACGGCAACGCGAAATAGACGTCCAACTCGCACGCCTGGGCGAACTTCGCATGGTCCGCAAACTCCTTGCCGTTGTCGAATGTCATGCTCCGTCGCAACGTCGCCGGCAGGGTTTTCATGCGCCGCGTCATGACGCGAGTCGTGGTGGCCGCCGTCATGTCGTCGGCCCGGCCGGCTCGCAGGTAGCCGCTTTTCCGCTCGACCAACGTGACCAACGCACTGCGGCGACCCTTGCCCACCATCGTGTCGCCTTCCCAATCGCCGTAGCGACGGCGACGATTGATCACGTCGGGCCGGCCATCGATCCGCACGCAATCGACCAGTTTTCCGCGTCTTTCAGGCGGCCGACCGCCCCGACGCAACCACAGCCGCCAGTCGGGCGCCCGCTCCCGGATCCAGTTGTAGATCGTCTGATGCGACAGCCAACGACCAGGCTGTCGCGGAAAGTCAAGCCGGCTGCGCGCGGCGATCTGGTCGGGCGACCACCGCATCTCGATCCGCTCGCGGACATACCGATACACCGGAGGATCGTCCAGCTTGTGGGCGCGGCGACAAGCCTGACGACGCCCGTCCGCCAGCCGTTGGGCTTGCATCGGCCGATAGCCTCTTTGGCCGCTGTTGCGTCGCAACTCGCGATAAATCGTACTGCGATCTCGATCCATCAAGTCGGCAATCTCCGCATTCGTCTTACCCCGCCTAATCAACCGGTATAGGAGTTCTCGCTCCCGCATATTAAGATGACAAGCCATCGCTGGGCCTCCGTGCGAACGCCTTCCTTGACATCAACACGGCATTCAAACGACCCAGCGATCCTTTCACCAATACCAGTTTTCACAACTGTTGCATTTGAAGTTTGACGTCACCAACCGAAAAGCAAACCGAAACCGAAAAGAACCGAGAACCGAAAAGGAACCGGGAACCGAAAAGAGGAACCGAAAAGAACCGACAAGGGGGCAGAACTATTTTCCGTGATGTGAGGCTCGGCTTCAGGGGAAGATCTGGAGGCAGAGCGCACTATGGCATTAGGCATACTGTTCTGGCGACACAGTGCGCTATGACTACAGGTTTCCCACGTTACCTCTTTGAATTTTGAATTCACCATTAAAAAGGCCGCCTGTGACAAACACAAACGGCCTTTCAAAAATGGAGGCGGCGGGAATCGAACCCGCGTCCCGCGACATTTCCATGGAAGCTTCTACGTGCGTAGTCGGATGATTTATAGCCTTCGCCTTTTCGATCCCCAACCGACGGGGTTCCGAGCGGGCTAGTCGGCAGCATGTTTAATCTCGGGCGTGGCCAACAGCGACCCGAGACGATCCGAAATTAGGTGACCAGCCTTTGGGCCTCTTCGGCGAAAGCCCGCGGCCAGGGACGCCTATCTCTAGGCGGCCAGTGCGAGGTTTTCCTCGGCAAATAATTTTATAGTCAGCTTTTAACGTGGCCCGCTGACCAACCACGGCACGCCACTCGCCACTTCAAGCTGCCCGGTCGAACCCAGTTCGCCCCCTGGTAGCTTCTCGTAGCACGTTTCTCTCGATCGGCCCGACGCCGGCCCGACCTTTCTCAATTATCATTATACTACCCTCCGACGGGCGGTCCAGGCGGGGGGGAAGTCGCGCACAGATAAGACAATTGACGATCGAATGATCGAATAGATGCCGCAGTCACATGAAATGTTCGCTCGTGACTCAAGCCGTTCCCTGCCGGGCGAGCATGATGGATTGATAAGCCGCCTGGGCAGCCAGGCAACTTTGGCGGAAGGGCTCGGGGCGGGAAACGCCGGGCAGGCGGAAGACTTCGCGGCCGTCGCGGCGGAAGACGAGGTCGCCGGTGTGGAGCCAGGCTTGGCCGGGCAGGACTTCGATGTCGAGTGCGTCGAACTCGCCCAGGCCGATCGACGGGCCGTCGACTGCGGAAAGTCCCTTTTGGATCGTGATCCGTCGCTGGCTGATCCGATAGCGGCGACACACCCAGGGCATGAGCTGCCAGGCGTAGACGGCCAGGCTGATCGGCACCGTCACGACGCTCATCAGGACGCCCAGGTTCGCGTGGCCCAGCCCGCCGCGTAGCTCGGTCAGCCGACCGACCCAGCGGCCGGTCGTGGTGGCGGTGATCGTGGGCCAACGGACAGTCAGAGTGGGTTCGGCGTTCATGACGACTCGGCCGTATTCCTAAGGGAGACGTGATCAAGGGTCGCATTATAGCCCGATCCTGTGTCAGCGACTAGAGAACGCTTGCCACGAATGTGTGGCACACACATTGGGTGGCACTGGCGTCTCGCCAGTGTCGGTAGCAAGAAACACTGGCGAGACGCCAGTGCCACCCCGCCAATTTTGGGTCGACGACTACGGGGGAAGCTCCCGACGGTAGTGTCCAGACTGGGGCCACTGACGGGGGGCGTCTCGTGCCATCGGGCGGACGGCCGTGCGGCTGTCAGGAGAACCGGACTTCCAGTAGTGTCAGATCGTCTTCGAGCCGGATGGCGTTGGAGAACCGCAGCAAGGCTTCCTCGACGGCGTCGACGTCGATCGGTTTCCGAGGGTAGCCCAAGTCGGTGAGGATCCGAACGAGCCCCTCGGCGCCGAGCATGGCGCCTTCCGCATTGTGGATTTCCACGGCCCCGTCGCTAAATAGCAGGAGACACGTTCCGGGCTCGAAACCGGCCGAGACTTCGTCGTAGGACGCTTCCTCCAGCATCCCGAACGGGAGGCCGGAAGACTCGAGTTGCTCCATGGAGCCGTCGGGGTGCACGACGAGAATCGGAGGACCGCCGGCCGAGGCGAACCGGAGCGTTCGCCGCTTGGCGTCGACCATGCCGCACAGAGCCGTGGCAAACGATTCGTCCTTGACGACTCGCGCAAGGTCCCGGTTGATCACTTGAGCGAACTCGGCCGGACTGGCAAGCAGCGAACAGTCCTGTTCCCAAAGCGAACTGAGATGCATCGTGTACAGCGCGGCCGACACGCCGTGGCCCATCACGTCGGCCAGAATGAACCCGTAATGGTCCTCATCGAGTTGCCGGAGGGCGTAAAAATCTCCGCCCACGATGTCGTGGGACATGTAGAACGTGGAGAACCGAACGCGGGGATCCTCGGGCAGGTCGTGCTCCAACGAAAGGGCCTGAATCCGTTGCGCTTTCTCCAAGTCGGTCAGCACGACCGACATGTCGCGAAACGATTCCACGCCGCCGACAACCTGGCCGTCTGCGTCGCGAATCGGAGAAACGGCCACTTGCATCGGGATTCGGGAGCCCTTCTTCCCTCGGGCGAAGACGATCAACGGCACGACGCTGGCCGTGCCGGTGACGATCGACCGATGAAGCGGACAGAACTCCTCGCCACAGAGCTGGTGGCCGTCCTTGTCGGCATGACAGAGCACGTCGTCCAGACACCGGCGGCCGACCACGTCTTCGGCCATCCAGCCGGTGATGCGCTCGGCCGACTTGCTCCAGTAGACGATCCGGCGGTCCCGGTCGCATACGTAAACGCCGTCGCTCAACGAATCCAGAATCACGTTCGATAGGGTAAGGCGGTCTTCCATCAGTGATCTACACCTATTCATTTCTGCATCGTCAATCATCATTCTGGTGCCATGGGCGGCTTGTCCGCCCTTGTGGCCCTACAGCAAGGGCGGACAAGCCGCCCATGGCACCCGTTCATTGGCAATGCAGACCTCAATAATGCGAGTGTCTGGAACTCTTGGAGCACCAGACCGTTGCTTGCCGTGGCAGTCCAACGGCGTCCGGTGCGTGTCAACTCAACTCATGACGCTTCGGGCGGTTCTTTCGGAAGAAAAGACCCCCGCTCTTTTTGAAGGCGGCCATCGCTTCGGCGGCGTCCGTGTGGATGCTGAAAACCTTGTCCAGATTCGTGATCGTGAACACCTGGCGGATGTCGGAGCTGATGTCGCACAGTTTGAGCGAGATTTTGTATTCCTTGCACGTCTTGTTCAAGCGGATCAACATGCCCAGGGCCGCCGAGGACATGAAGGCCACGCGACCGAAGTGTAGCAGGACGTGTTCCTCTTCGGTCTTGTGGAGCAACTCGGCCAGCTCCCGATAGCACTGGTCGATGATCGTCTGGTCGACCAGTCGCGGCACGTCCAGAATGACGACGAGGATCTCGCCCTTGACTTCGGTGTTCACCAGTGCCATGGCTTCGTCCGTGGGGAAGGAGTCGAACAGACCGCGTGTGCCGATCGAGCAGATCCCAGTATACCAGACTCTCAGACTCGCCAGCAGTCCCCCCGAGCCAGGGGCTCGAAGCAGTGGGCGGCGATCGGTCAGGCGGACGGTGTGATCTGGACCTCGGCCTGGCCGGCGTTGTCGTCCAGTTCGGCCGACGAGTCGTTGATCCGCAGGTAGAGCGTGCCCGAGGTGGTCGGCGTGAGCGTCGTTTCCAGGCCGACGGCCGTGGGGTGAAGCATGGGGCAGACTGTTGGCGTGTCGTTGCCCGGCTCGGGATTCGGATCGGGGCGAACGGCTGCCAGCAGGATGCCCAATGGCTGGCCATGGTGATAGCGGATCGTCACGCCGCCCGGCTCGCACCACCAGACCTGCGTCGTCTTGGCCACCTGATACCGGCCGGACGCTCGAAGGCGATAGGTCTTGCCCTGCTCGAGCCGAACACCGCTGGACTGCCATCCCCGATCGGCCGCGACACGGACCGTCGTCCCGCCGGGCGGAAGCGGCTTGCCAGGGACGAATGTGACAGCCGACTTGGCCACGTCGTATCCATAGTCCAGGTCGCAAACGAACACCTGCCACTGGTCGTTCAGTTCCGACAGGTCGAAATCCGATTCGTCGAAGAACCACCGGTTAAAACCGGGCTTGGTCACTCGCGTGGGAAGCTGCCGGAATCGGGTCTGGTAGCGCGGGTCGCGGTCCAGCATCGCACACAGGGCCCAACACCAGGCGTACGGCTCGGTGCGTCGATGGGCCAACGCGTCGTAGCCGATCACCCCGCCCAAGTGCATCGCTTTGCTGGCGGCGTAGGCGTCGCGGATGATCTTGATCCGCCCCCACATGGGCGTTTCGTCCCGGTTCTGGGGGAAGTAGTTCATCGTCAGCCGGCCGTCTTTCCATCGATGGGTCGCCAGCAACTCGGCGATGCCCTCCATGTACCACGGCGGTCCGCACGCGCCCAGAATCGTGTTCATGAAGCAGTGCGTTCCCTCGTGTAGCACGAGGTGACGCCGGTAGTAGTCGCTCGGCTGTTCGTAGAGCCAAAAGTCGTAGTTCCGTGCGTAGCCGTGTGGGAAATCGGGCAGCCCGGGCGGAATCGCGCCCGCCTTGGCGAACGTATCCCGATTCTTCATCAAGAAACCGGTCACGTGCCAATCGGCATGCTGAGCCGGGTCGACGCCGAAGTAGTTGCACCACTGGCCGAACGCCTGGTCGAACGCCGTTGGCAGGACGTCGATCTCGGCGTTGGGCGGCAGGTCGGTGTAGATCACCAGCCGTCGGCCGGCAATCTTGCGCAGCCCGGCGGCCTTCGCCCGGGCGTCGTCGATCTTCAATCGCGGCACGTCGTGCAGCCGGCGCGACGCCGAATCGACCAGCGCCTCGTATGGCTCGATCAGCATGGGCGGCGGCACGGAAGGCGATGCAGCCGGCGGCTCGGTCGGACGCGTGGTCGGTCGTGTCCGCGGAGCCTGGGCAGCCGTTTTCTTTACCGCCGGCCGTGTCCGCGGCGTCTTGGGCTTCGCTGGCCGTTTCGCCACCGTCCGCGGCGCAGCCTGGGCCGCAGGCGCCGCGTCGTCCTCACTCGGCGGTGTTGAACTGTTGCAGCCAACCAGCAAACAAGCTGACGCTATGAGTGTCAGCAGAAGACCGGCATGCCGAGTGTAACTCCCCTCTCCCTTTGGGAGAGGGGCCGGGGGTGAGGGTGGGCTGCCACAAAATGACATCGCACCCATTTCCAACAACCGCCTGACCAGCCGCCTGCACATATTTTCCGCTCCCGCTCCGTCACTCAAAATTCCCCGTCCATCGCCCCGTTGCCGAAGCCCGCCAACTCGAATACCCTATTCTACAATGCCCCCTGGCGGCCTGTCACGCACCCAGCAAGCCCTAGCTTCCAAAGAGCCATTAATTTTCGGCAAACAAGAGAAGGAACACGAATTCCCGCTCATCTCCACTAATGTCTGTTCATTAGCGTCGATTAGCGAAGATTAGCGTTCCTTCTTCCTTTTCAAGAAATCGCCCGAACTCTGAGGACCGACCCTATGCCGTCCAGCCGACACGTCATGATCTTCGTTTCTCTGACTCTTGCCTGCCTTGCCTTGTCCGGCTGCTGGTCTTCCTCGGGCAAGGAAGAGGTGGTCGTCTACACGGCACTGGACGCGAATTTCTCCGAGCCGATCTTCGCGGAATTCACCAAGGAGACAGGCATCGAAGTCCGGCCGAAGTTCGACACCGAGTCGACCAAGACGGTCGGGCTGGCCAACGCCATCCTGGCCGAGGCCCAGCGGCCCCGGTGCGACCTGTTCTGGAACAATGAGATTCTCAATACGCTTCGACTCAAACAAAAAGGCCTGCTGGACGTTTACCATCCGCCGCTGGCCAAGGAGTACCCCGCGGCCGTCCGTTCGCCCGACGGGCTGTGGCATGGTTTCGCCGCCCGGGCACGCGTGCTGATCGTCAACACGGACCTCGTGCCCGAGGGCGAACGGCCCACGTCGATCCTCGACCTGACCGACCCGAAGTGGAAAGGCCGGGCCGCAATGGCCAAGCCGCTGTTTGGCACGACGGCCACGCATGCCGCCTGCCTTTTCACCGTGTGGGGCGATGAACGAGCGAAGGAGTTTTTTAGGAAGGTCAAAAAGAACGACGTACAGATCCTTTCGGGCAACAAGCAAGTGGCCCTGGCCGTCTCGGCCGGTCGTGCCGCATTCGGGTTGACCGATACGGACGATGCCGTGAGCCAGATCGAAGGCGGCCGGCCCGTGACGATCGTCTATCCCGACCAGGCCCCCGATGGCCTGGGCACTCTGTTCATCCCGAACACGCTGGCTCTGATCAAAGGCAGCCCCCACTCGGTCGCCGCCCGACGTCTGGTCGATTATCTTCTTTCCCCCGCCGTCGAATCCAAGCTGGCCGCCGGCCCTAGTGCCCAGATCCCGCTGAACCCAAACGTCAAACCCAACCCGCGTGTTGAAACCCCGCAAACCGTCCGCGCCATGGAAGTCGACTTCGACAAAGCCGCCGAAAAATGGGACACGGCTGCCAAATACCTGCGGGATCAGTTCGCAACGGGGGAGTGAAGAAAAAGTCTCACGCAAAGGCGCCAAAGCGCAAAGCCGTGAACAACCTGTAGGTCAGGCTGTGCATGACTCTGACGAGAGCGACTGATGTGATATCCAAATCAACGACTTTTTTCGAGGACATATTCCTCCAATTTATGCCTTTTGATCAGAAAGCCACCTTTGCGCCTTCGCGCCTTTGCGTGAGAATAGTCTCGGTCTCCATCCCGTAAAAAGTACTTTTCCCGAGGTCTTTCCATGACCATGAAATACGAAGTCGAACAGAAATTCCCGGTTCCTGACTTGGCTGACATAGAGACCGCGTTGGCCGGGCTGGGGGTGGAGATTCTGGGGGTGAAGATCGAGGTGGATCGATATTTCAACCACCCGGCCCGGGATTTTGGAGAGACGGACGAGGCCTTTCGGTTGAGACGGACGGAGACCGGATCGGGCGAGCCGACGAACCGGATTACGTACAAGGGTCCGAAGGTCGATCAGACGACCAAGACTCGCAAAGAGTTGGATCTGCCGTTGCCGGACGGAAAGGAGACGTTCGAGGCGTTCGCCGGGCTGCTGGAGACGCTGGGATTCGTGCCGGTGGGCGAGGTCCACAAGGAGCGACGCAAGGCGCACGTCGAGTGGGAGGGCCGCACGGTCGAGGTCTCGCTCGACTTGATCGCCCGGCTGGGAACGTTCGTCGAGCTCGAACTGGTCGTCCCGCCCGAGGAGCTGGACGCAGCCCGGGCGACGATTGCCTCGCTGGCCGCCCATCTAAGTCTCACGACGAGTGAACGGCGCAGCTATCTCAATCTGCTGATGGACCTGGACGCGTGAGCGAGCCGCCCGCTGGAACTCCGGCCTCTTCCTAGAAGGACCTCGTCGCAGGGTTGTCTTCCCCCGCGCAGTCGGCCATATCAGACACCCGCGCGGTGTTCATTTCGCGTCCAGACTCCAGGGGCTTGCATGACCGCAGTGTTCCGATGGTTGGTCGCATCGAGTACTCACCATGGGGGGGCTGGAGATTCAGGAGGCAAATCCACCCTTAAAAAAGTGCTAGGCCCCCCTTGCACTTACCGATACATGGAGATACAATTCTTGTACTTGCTGGTATTGCATGTTCAAGAAATGTATGTGCTGCCGGGGGGAGTCCATGAGGTCGTGACCGATCGCGACCGGAGCCAAGATCTTGTTTTTTACCGCCTCGATGCCGGCAGAACAGGGCCCGATGAATTCCATCGCCGTCGATCCAATCGAGAAGCGTGCCGGACACGAGCGCCACGGGCGCAGTGCCACGCGACAGCCCTGGGCGCCGTACAGCCGTCGAATCAGGCCGTGGCGACATCCATTCAAGCCGCACATCAAGGTTCCGTACTACGTGGCGGTGGCGATTGCCGTCATGGAGATGGGAATCTCGGACTATACCGTCATTGCCTACGCCACGGGCTTGACCGTTGAAGAAGTCGAACGCATCGACATGGTTGAAGACCCGGCCGTCCGGCGGCTTGCCTTGGCCCGGATTCCGCTGGGGGAGACCTTTCGACTGGCGAATCGCGTTCGCTGCCCCAAGTGTCAGGCCAAAGTGGGGCTCGCGCCTTGCATCGCATGTCGCGGCCGCTGAAGAGGCTTTTTTTATATTGACCTGGAAAGGGTGCACGGCATACCCAGCATCTGGGCACGGTACGTCGCATGCCCCGCTCCTTCGCGGTGCAACCGTCAACAAACCATCACGGGGCTGGAGTTTCGATCATGTCCATATCTGGAAAGAAGAGGGTGATACCGATGCCAAAGACCATACGCATTTCGCGCAAGGAGTTCTTGCAAGACCGGCAGGGAAGAACATTCCTGGATGTGCTTGACGATTCGGAAGTGCCGTTCGACGACGTCCTAACCTTCTTCGACAACCCCGAGCGGCAGCGCCGCATGGAGGAGGCGGAGATTCATCACGACAGGGCCGCCTTGTCGGGTGTGGTCCGGGAACTCGAGGCGCAACCGTCCGTCGACCGATTCCTGGGCTCACAGGATCCTCGCCGCACCAAACGCCTGCGTCAAGCAATCGGCGTCGTGGTCCGGATGATCATGGAACAGCGCGGCTGGAGAAAGACCGGACGCAAGGGCTCGCTGGGAGTCCGCGCCGCGGTTGCCCGAGGAACCCTTACACCGGGCGCGTACCACAACACGGGTGGCCTGGCCTTCTGGTTTCTGCGCGCCGAGCGATACGAACGCATCGACGGCATGCCGTTTCTTTCCGTGAGAGACCGATCCGAACGGAATAAGGAAGAGGTCATGAACAAGATACCGGACCATCTTTGGGCAGCGCCCGAAAGCGAGTGACCATGTCACCACAAAGTGCCGCGTCGGACAAAGCGATTCTCAAAAAAGTGATTCAAAACCTTGGGAGAATGGGTTCCGGTTCTCGGAACCAAGTGAAAGCAGCCATCCGTAACGGCCAGGTGACCCTGTCGGGCAACATTCAGTACGAAAGCCAACGGCGGCCGGCCCTGAAGGCGGTCCGCAGCGTGCAGGGAGTCCGTGGCGTCACCGATCAATTGAAGGTGCCTCCTCGGAAGCCGGAACACAAGTAGTGGGCGTCCTGACGCGGTTCGGACCGCCCGCGGCTTTGAAATACTTGTCTATCGACCAGAAGGAGTACTGTTGTGGAGAATCCAGAATCACGCGATCCGGCACCCCTGACCGGCGTAAGTCCCGCAGCCGTCGAGTCCGAGGCACCGCGTCCGGCGCCGCCGGCGCAAATGGCTGTCGATGATTCGGAGGCGGCGTCCTGCTATGCCAACTTCTGCCGGGTGACGGGGACGCCCGAGGAATTGGTCATTGATTTCGGGCTCAACCCACAGCCGTTTGGCGTGCCGACGCATCCGATACCGCTGACGCAACGAGTAGTGATCAATCTCTATACGGCCAAGCGATTAACGCAGGTTCTGCAGGCAACGCTTCATCGCCACGAGAGCACCTTCGGGGCCATCGAGACCGACGTCCAGAAACGCGTTCAACGCCGCTAGAAACCAAGCAGGCGCCGACCCGGGCCGTTCGTCAATCCGGACAAGAACCATGAATTCGTTCCATGTGTGGATTCGCCCGTTGGGCAGTCGCTGCAGAGTGCGGGTAGACGGCCTTCAGAACGCCCAATGGCTTCTGGGGCAGCTCGGTCAGTTGTTCGTCTTCAAGACGGCCGAGCCGGTGAACGAGGAGAGCGATTCTCTCTGCTGTAGCTTTCTCGTGCAGTACGACCCCCAGACGTCACACCGTGGACTTGAGAAGACGCTTGCCGGGATTCCGGAGGTGATTTTGATGACCGACCCCGCGTGAGGAAAGAAAGGGGCTTTTCGCATGACCTCGCCACTTGTGAAGCCGGGTCAAACGGTCAACGTGCAGTTGCTCAGCACTGTGCCAAGAGCCTGGCAAAAATTCGTCTTGATAAAGACGGCCAATGTGGAATTGCTCCACTTAGTTATCCCGAAAGGCGAGACGGTTCCAACACATGAAGCACAGGGCGAAGTCGTTCTCCACTGCCTAGAAGGACAAATCGCTGTCTCAGCGCGCGGATGCACGGACGTACTGTCGGCAGGCCAATTGTCCTACTTCCTGGTGAATGAGCCCTTCGCAATCCATGGAATAGAACTCGCTTCGATGGTGGTGACCATCATCGCCCCTCAGCAGGGTCCCCCGGTCGAACTGATTGGTGATTGAACCAGGGGTGTACAATCAAGACAAGAAGATGGACAATGACACGAGGTAGTCCGATGGGTCCCTCTGATTGGGGTGGAAACCAGGTCTTTCCACCTCAGGATGCGTTGTGACCGCCGTTCAAGGAAAGAACCTTATGGATGCCCAGCCGGTTGTCGGCGATTCTGCCTTTCTCCAACGAATTGGGGAGACGGCGACGGAGTGTTTGCACAAGAGTCCCTATCTTGCCGTCCGGAAGGTCTCTTGCGAGTGGACCCACGGCATCCTCTTCCTGCGAGGCCGCTTGTCGACCTTCCACCAGAAACAAGTTGCCCAGGAGACGGTCGCCGGAGTCGCGGGGGTAGGGCAGGTGAGAAATGAAATACTCGTGGGTTAGAAGCAGCCACAGCATGACGTGCCTGCACAATATTGTGTCACGTAAGTCGGTTCAGAGTGGCCGTGGGTCATCGTAGCCAGTTTCCGGAGAAGAGTCCTTGAGAGTCCGTAGTCCCTTGTTGACCAGCCTTTCGGCCGGTCTATTCGTGGCGGCTTTCTGGCTGCTCTTTCGGACGTTGCGGCTCCGGGTCCGCGAGGACACACCCGGCACGAATCCCTACGCCAAGTCGCCGCCGGAGTGGTTTCTCTATTGTGTTTGGCATGACTCGATGGTCATTCCGGCGTTCGCGGGCAAACAGCGCTCATCGGCCGCGTTGACGAGCCAACATGCGGACGGGACGTTTGTCGCCGCCGTGCTGCGGAAGATCGGGATGGCGACCGTGCGGGGATCGACCAATCACATCGGACCTGGCGCGGTGAGGCAATTGCTCCGCACGACCGAAGACAAGCACCTCGTCATCACCCCGGACGGCCCTCGCGGTCCGCGCCGGCAAATGAGCGTGGGGATTGCCTTCCTGGCGTCGCGCACCGGGCGCGCCGTGGTCCCGACGGCGGCCTCCTGCGTGCGATGTTGGAAGATCCGAGGGAGCTGGACCGACCTGGTCATCCCGAAGCCGTTCACCAAAGTGTTCCTGCTCGGGGGCGAACCGATCCGCGTGCCTCCCGATCTGGGAAGCGACGAACTCCGAGAATACGCGAAGCGAATTCAAACGGCCATGGACCAGTTGGACGAAGCAGCCCAGCAGCTTGTGAAAGATGCAAAGGCAGGTCATGCATCACGATGCGACGACAAGAAATCTGGAACGGACCTCATGAAAGAGCGGGAATGACGATGAGCCGGCCCCGAGATATCGACTACGCCGCGGCCGCCGTGAAGAAGGCGATCGTCGAGAAATTCCACGACGTCGAACCGGAGAACCTGCAGGTGATGGCGGGTGAACGAACCATCTTCGTGGAACACGTCGGACGGAGCGCCGAAGGCACGCGTGACGACCTGCTGGCCGCCGTCCGCAAGGCGACAGACTATGACGATTTCTGGAACGTCGTGGCCGACAACGACCGAATCATCGGGTAACGCCCGGCGGGCAAACGACCTAGGGATCGGCATTCCCACCCGCAACATTGTCCGGGGATGCGCTATCGGAATCAACGGTTTCCGCGTCGGCGGCGCCGTTGGGGTTGGCGCCCAGTTCGGCGGCCTGTTCCTTCTTTTTCTGACGACGCGTTCTCTTCGCCTCGGCCTTTCGCCTCTTTTCCATCTCTCGGGCCCGTTTTGCGAAGGTGTTTTGGTCTTTTGCCATAGGCTTCTATTCTCCCGTGGGTTTGTTTTTACGGTTACACGATCGAACCGGTCTCCGTCAGGGAGACGTTTCTGGATTGCCGAATTCCAAGCAGCCCGATCCGATAAGGCAAAACGCGCGAGAGGGAGGCGCCCGCTGGCCAGGTTCCCATCTCGTGCCCTCCACTCGTAAACGCGTTTCGCCGAGAGGTGCTCGGCAGCGCGTCGTCGGTGGTTGTCCCTTGGCAAGCTCTGCTTGAGATTGCCGACGAAATGCCGTGCTCGGCGTCCCGTAACGGAGCGTCGATAATGCAACCGGCCTCCGGCGCCGGTCCATAAACCGTACCGGCACGCTGAGAAGGCCTCACGCGGCATGCATCGTCCGACCTGAATGCGACGCCTCCGACTGGCCGGGGCGTTCCTACGAGAACACAACGCAGGTCCGATGCAGCCCAGGAAGGGACAAGATCACAGAGGAATCCTACCCGTATCGGGGCAAGAAGTCACTGCCTAATCGCGTGCGATCCGCGCGAAAGCGTCGAAAGTGCGTCGATTTTCGCGAAATGACGGCAATCGGTCCACGGAAACGGTCCTGCATTGCGCCTAGAGAGGGGGGAATGCTTCGTTTGGCTCCGAATCAAGCGGAATCGCGATCCTCAGGGGGTCCGATCGGGGGAGGAAGGATCTTCAAAAGTCGTGTCGATCACGTGGGCATCGAGTATCTGATCGTGGCCCGGTTCAGTGGGCCCGCTGAACGGGTTAACTATCGTGACGCGGGCTTTCAGCCGCGTGGAAAGCCACCGTCGGAACACACGGCGGGCCGGGGGCAGCAAGAGGCTGAAGCCGAACAGGTCGGTCAGCACACCGGGCGTGATCAGCAGCGCGCCGGCCAGGAGAATCATCAGCCCATCCAGCAACGAGTCGGTCGGCATCTCGCCTTGGGCAAGCCGTTGTCGGGCCCCCTGCCAGCAGCGCAGGCCCTCGCGCCGGGCCAGTGACGCGCCGACCACGCCCGTGACGATGACCAGGGCAAGCGTGAATAGCCAACCAGTCCGGTGAGCGATCCAAAGGAGGATCGTCAACTCGGCTAGTGGGACGAGCGTGAACAGAAGGAACAATCGCAGGAGCATGGCGCCGGCGCGGATTGGCGAACAGGAGGATTCGACAGGCAGGGTAATCCGACCCACTTAAGGGGACAGGTGCATGTTTTCGGCTTGCGCCTCGACTGCAAGTAGCAAGCCAAGTGGCCGAAAAATGCACCAGTCCCCGGACGGTGGACGATCCACCAGGAACATCCTACCGCCAAATCGGCTTGCCGTGAAGCACTATCGCCGGATGGCGCCCTGGTTCTGGGCACTGTGACCGGGGCGTTGGACGGTGACCGTGCCGTCGTTTCGGGCGTCGGCGGCCAGGCGTTCGAACGTCCGGGCCGTGTCGTCCTTGCCCAACTGACGCTGCATGGCGGCCAGGTTCTCGTAGGGGACGGTCAGGGCCGACTTGGCCATGGTTCCCGACTCGACAGCCTGCTTCATCAGGTCCAAGCCGGTGACGGTCAGCTCCAGGGCCTTGTCGCGTTGGCCCGTCTCCCAGTAGGAAACAGCCATGCTGACGAACGTCTCGCCGTGGCGACCGATTTCACCGGGCGAGGGAGAGGGGGGCGGATCCTTGAGCAGGTCGACCGCCTTGTCGAACCAACTAATGGCCGCGTTGTGGTTCTTCTCGGCCAACGCGCGGATGGCCCCGAGCCGGAAATAGAGCCGGCCGAGGAGGTAGTCTCGCGCCCGATCGGGCTGGGCGCTTTGTCGGGCGGCTTCAAGATACTCGATCGTTTGCTGGCCGAAACGCATGGCCAGGTCGTGTTCCTTGCGGATCTGGTGGAGCTGCACGGCGTTGAACAGGGCCATGCCCAATTCCCACTGAAGCTGCTGCTTGTGCAAGGGATCCTTGGTCTGTTCGATCAGGCGATTTCCGACCTGGACGGCCTTGTCGGTCCAATCGGACGGATCGAGCTTGCCGCCGACGCCGACGTAGGCCGCCAGCGCGCGGGTGGCGACGCGGAAACGGTGCTCGTCGTTGCCGCCGTCGTTGGCAATAAGCTCTTCGGCAAAGGCGGAGGCCCGTTCGGTCCACTTGGCCACGGCCTTCTCTTTCTCTGCCCAACGGCCCCAGGCGATGTCGTTGGCCGCGCCCAGATGGGCGTCGATCAGGACTTCCTTGGCGGCCAGACGGATGGCCGGGTGACGGTCCATCGCCAGCGGATTGGCCGTTTTGACGGCCGCCATGTGGTAGCGGACCGCTTCAGCCCAATCGGGATCCGGGCTGTCGGCGATCAGATCGCCCAACAGGCACTCGGCCCGGGCTTGGACATGAGGCCAGCGCTTCGCCAGATCGATCGCCCGCTTGGCCTGCGCGATGGCCTCGCCGCTGCGGCCGAGCCGGTCGAGAATCTGGGCGTGGGTGATCCGGAATCGGGGATTGTCCTCATCCCGAGCGATGACCTGGTTACTGGCATCAAGCGCTTCTTCGAACCGATTCATGCCGGTCAGGACTCGCGCCCGCAGCCAATGGGCACGCGTGTTGTTGGGCGAGAGCTTGATCGCCTCGTCCAGGTCGCGGAGGTTCAACGCCGGATTGCCGTCGAGGTTGGTTTCCGCTCGAAGGATGAAGGGATCGGCCCCGAGCGGTTCGAGGATGATCTCGGTCACCTGCATCGACGGCTGGCCGGGCTTGTGGTTCTGCTCGAACGCGAAAAGCACGCCGCGCTCGGGAAAGGCCTGGCCGAGGATATCGCCCAGCTCGTTCGAGACGAGCACGGGCCGGATGTTGTCCAGACGGAGTTGTTCGGTGACCATTTTGGCCGGGAACGGTTTGCCCAACCGGATGACGATCGACGCCACCTTTTCGCCCGAGAAGGTGACTTCGACCTGGTCGAAGATGGCCACTTTGTATTGATGGATCACCGTGCCCTGGTGATTGCGGATCTCCTTGGGCGGTCCCCAGGCCTTTTCGAGCTGCGCCGTCGTGGTCTGGCCCGGCGTAACGCCGTTGAAGCTGGCGGCCTCGACCGAGGGCGGGCCCTGGAGGTCGTGGTCGGGGATCGGTTCGGGCATCGGCTCGGTGGCCGTCTCCGACGTAGTTCCCTTCACAACGACGGACGGTGGCGGCGTTGCGTTGAGTGGTTCGGCCGGAGCGGTCGGTTCCAGGCGGGGTTCCACGGGAACGTCGCGCGGAACCACGCTGAACGTGCTGGGAATCTCCCCGGTCAGATTCAGCGAGGAGGACGAGCCTTCATGGGCCTCGGATGGGCTGGCCGGCGAGGGCAACAGATCGGGTGTCATCGCGGCCGGGTCGGACAACGGTTGGGGATTGACCACGTTGAGCGACGTCGGCGCCCCGGACGTTTCAATCTCGACGGCTTGAAGCGTCCCGCAAGAGCAGAACATGAAGACCAGCGCCAGACCGGTCGTTACGGCGCCGGGCCACGTCAGTCTTCTCCGGCTGCCCCCAAGCAGGTGTTTGGCTGTTGCACGCATGTTGGTTCCTCCTGAACCGAACCGGTCGGATCGACGTACAAAACCGGAAAGCTTCCCGCCCATTTCGCTCCGGCGGTGCGTGTCCCGGTCTGCCGCCAAGCCGACACGTGAAAACATCCTTGTTGCCCGGTCCCCGCGCGGACGCGCGCTAGGGATGAGGTTTCAGGCGGCGTAGTCTAGCCGCGATGGGGAATCTAAGTCCAGACGAGAACGTCCGTTTCGGCCATTTTTTTCAGATAATATGGCACTAGAAGCACGAGTTGGTCTTACGAAGTGGCTGAAATCGGGCGCTGGGGAATTATGGGCAGGATGGGAGGATTTCGCGGATTAGCCGGGGGGTGATTACACCTAATCGAACACTGCCCCGCTGGGGTGGTGGTTTGAGCATGACATTCGGTCGCCACCCAACTAAAATCAGAGGTGTGTTTCCCCACCGATCCCCCACGCCCCGTGGAACGGACCGTCTGCCAGGACGGAACGGGGCCCATTGAGGCAGTCTGATGATTTCAGACCGATCGAGTGCTCGTACCGGGGCCTCTCCCGGACTGCTGCTGCTGATTCTGGCGGCAGTGGCCGTGCTGGCGGTGGGTGGGTTCATGCTGCGGCAGGTCGAATGGGCGTCCGAGACGACCGGGCCGATCATGCACACGGTCAAGCGGTCCGATTTCATTCACGAGGTCACCGAGAAGGGGAGCGTCGAGAGCGCTCACAACGTCGAGATTAAGTGCGAAGTGGAATCACGCGGTCGGGGTGAAATCACCATCCTCTCGGTCGTGCCCGAGGGCACGATCGTTGAAGAGGGCGATCTTCTGGTTGAACTCGATTCGTCGGCCCTGCGGAACGACTTGACCGAGGAGAAGATCAAGTTCCACGAGAGTCTGGCGGCCCAGACCAAGGCGGAGAACGATCTTCACGTGGCCGAGTTGGCCTTGAAGGAGTATCTGGAAGGTCAGTACCTGATCGACTTGAATCTGAAATTGCGCGAAAAGTTCGTCGCCGAAGAAGCCCTGCGCCAGGCGAAACAGGTCCTGGAGTACAGCCAAGGCCTGGAGAAACGGGGCTACATTTCGCGGCTGCGCGTCGAGACCGACGAGATCGCGGTCGAGAAGGCCAAGATCGATCTCCAGTCGGCCGAGAAGGACGTTGAGGTTCTCAAGGAGTACACGAAGGAAAAGCGTATCACGGAACTCCAAAGCGCGATCGACACGGCCAAATCCGACTTGGAAGCGAAAAAGGCCAAACACGAACTGGACGCGAGAACGCGCAAGCTGATCGAGGACCAGATCGAAAAGTGCACGATCAAGGCCGAGAGCCCCGGCCAGGTCGTCTATGCCAACCTGACCGAGCGGTGGCGGGACAACAAGCTCATCATTGCCGCAGGCACGAAGATCTACGAGCATCAGACGATCCTCCGTCTGCCCGACCCGAGGCAAATGCGGGTCAAGGCCGAAGTCAACGAGTCGAAGATCACGCAGATCAAGAAGGGCATGCCCGTCCGCATCACCCTGGAACCGCTTCCCGACGTCGTCGTTCGGGGCGAGGTGGCCAAGATCAGCGAGTACCCGGCCCCAACCAGTTGGCACAGCAGCAACATCCAGCGCTACGACACGACCATCGAGATCATCGATCCGCCAAAAGGCCTGAAATCGGGAATGACGGCCAAGGTGGAAATCCTCGTCGAGCGGCTGCCCAACGTGCTTCAGGTCCCGGTCGAGGCAATCCTCGAACACGGCAACAAGCACTATTGCGTCATGAGCGACGGCAACGGAGGCTGGACCGCCAGAAAGGTGAAGACCGGCTCGACCAACGACAAATTCATGGTGATCGAAAAGGGCCTCAAGGAAGGGGACGAGGTGGTTCTCGGTGCGGCCGCCTATCGCGAGGAGGTCGACCTGCCCGTCCTTTCGCCTAAGGACAGGAAGCATTATTCCGGCAAGGGACGGCCTGACGGCAAGAACCGGCCTGGGCGACCCGGTTTCACGAAGAAGGGACCGCCGCCCGGGGAAGGGCCGCCGCCGAAGGAACCGCCGCCCAACAAGCCTGAGCAGACGGACGACACCGCGCCTTCGCAAGCTTCCCCCTCGCCTTCGGACGTCGGGCCGGACGCCAAACCGGCTACTCCGCCCAAGACGGTTGAAGGAGACGGCGAGGCAAGCGACTCGGGCGGCGGCAAAGGGGCCGCGCCATGAAACTGGCCGTCCACGTCGAGCATCTCGTCAAAGAGTATGCCATGGACGGCGAGACGGTCCACGCCCTGCGCGGCGTGACGCTCGACGTGCCGGAAGGCGACTTCGTCTCGATCATGGGCTCGTCCGGCTCGGGCAAGAGCACCATGTTGAACCTGCTGGGGTGTCTTGATCAACCGACCTCCGGACAGATCATCCTGGCCGGGGAGGACGTCGGCCGGCTCAACGATGACCGGCGTTCCGAGATCCGTGCCTCGCAGATCGGGTTCATCTTCCAGTCGTACAATCTCATTCC
>JAFGFF010000394.1 GCA_016931075.1 Pirellulales bacterium
AGGGCAAGGGCGGACAAGCCGCCCATGGCACCCGTGCATTTTCTATGCAGCGGTCATTAAACGCTTCGTCGACGCGGCGCGACCGTCTCTTGTCGGTCCCCTTGGTTCCTCCGGCAACCCGAGGGCAAGAGGCGCGGCCGCATTCACGTCGAATCCTTGAAGGTATCAGCACGACACAGGATCTGCAAGTAGGTCCGAAGTAAGTATTTGGGGATTAGGGCCGCGCGGAATGAACAGGACAGCGGTTCGCGCAATCGATCGGAAGCCCCTCTTGCACGAAGGCCCTTCCGCTACCATTGACGAATGACGTTCCCCACGTCAGAATGACCGGCGCTCGGCGCTAAGGAGCTGGTGCATGCGGCGCGCGTGAAAGCAGCGTTACTGTCCCGTCTTTCACTCCGCGTTCAACCTGTCGTTGCAGGGAGAGGCGGTCGTTGCTTCAATTCCCGTTGACCCCGAGTAGGAGGATTCAGGCATGTGCATCCGACTTTTCGTTTCCGCTCTCTTGCTCGTCAGCGTGTTCTTTGTTTCCAAGTCGTTTGGCGAAATGCCCCCATTTCCCGATTTTAACCACGAAGACGATTCGAATTGGGTCGAAGCGGAATGGGACACCTGGCCGGCGACGTCGGAAGAAGCATTCGATCCCTCCGACTTCGACAGCGAACCCGCGATCAGCAAGCCCATGCTGACTCCGTCAAAAGAACCTGACATGTTCCCTGTCTTTCCAGATCTCATTGGGTTCAAACGAAATGCAGGGATGCCGGGGCGCTTTCGTATCGAGTGCAGTAATTTCAAGAATGCGAATCCGTACAAGAAGATTTGGCTGGAGATCAGGTGGAAGGATCTAGTGGGAGGGAACGCGGATGATTGGTTGGTGGAGGCTTCCGCCGATTCATATAATCCTCCAACAAAACTTATTGCATGGGACTTGAAGGGTGGCAGGGAAAATAGTTCCTATATGAAATTAACTTGGTATTTTGTCCTGCAACCCAACCCCGTGGAAGAATACATTGATATTAGTTTCAGCGTGCCTGGTCATCCGGATTCCACGACATGGAAGGTGGACCATATTCGTTTGAGGACGCACTGCACGGTGCCGGAGCCTTCGATATTTCAACTTCTTCTGGCGGCCTCCGGATTCATGTTCACATGTTCGATAGTTCGCCGCCTTCGATGCTGGAGACAAAACTAGAAATCCGTTCCAAAAACAACCGGCCGGGTTGTCAACCTCATGGTAACCTTCTTCCCGGCAGCGATGCCGATATTCAGAAACGAAGCTCCCGCCCATGTCTTACCCCTCCACGCGACGTGAATTCCTGAGCGTTACCGCGACGGCGGCGGCCGCCACCGGACTGGGGCTGCCGGCCGTCCTTGCGGCGGACGCGTCGGGCAAGAAAAAAAGCCCGAACGAAACCATCCGGCTCGGGCTGATCGGCTGCGGCGGCCGAGGGCCGTACGTGGTCAACGATTTCCTCAAACTGCCCAACTGCGAAGTGGCGGCCGTCTGCGACGTCCACTCCGGTCGCATGGCCGCCGCCCGGGCGAAATACGGCGGAGAGAAAGTCGCCGCCAATAAAGACTTCCGCAAGGTGCTCGACGACCGCAACGTCGACGCCGTCGTGATTGCCCCGCCGTCGCACTGGCACGCGTTGATGACGATCCACGCTTGCCAGGCCGGCAAGGACGTCTATGTCGAGAAGCCGCTGGGCACCTCGATCGGCGAAGGCCGCGCCGCGCTGGAAGCCGCGAAGAAGACCAACTGCATCGTCCAGATCGGCACCCAGCAACGGAGCTGGGGTCATTACAAGAAAGCGGTCGAGATCATCCGCTCGGGGCGGCTCGGCGACATCTGCGAAGTGAAGGTCTGGGACTACGACCAGCACTACCCCGGCCTGGGCGCGCCGGCCGACGCCACGCCGCCCAAGGAACTCGACTGGGACCTGTACTGCGGCCCCTCGCCGCTGGCGCCGTTCAATCCGAACCGGTTCGGCTACGGCCATTACTTCTTCTTCGACTACGCCGGCTCGTGGCACGTCGACTGGGGCGTGCACCACTACGACATCGTCCATTGGGCCATGGACACGAAGTGGCCCCGCGCGGCCGTGGCGCTGGGCGGGCGGATGGCGCTTTTGCCGGAGAACGACAACCGCCAATGGCCCGACACGTTCGGCGCCGTGCTCGAATACGGTCCTTGCCCCGCGGCCAAGCAGGGATTCCTCATGCAGTACTCCTACCGTTGCGGCTGCCGGGGCGAGCAGCGTTCGCACGGCAAATGTTTCTACGGCACCCACGGCAAGATGATCGTCGACCGCAGCGGCCTGACCGTCACGCCCGAGCGTCACTACCGCAAGGGCAAGTGGGTCGAAGTCATCGAGCCGGAGAACGCCCGGACCAAGACGCACAACCACCGGGAGGTCTTTCTCGCGCACGTCCGCAACCGGACCCAACCGGAGGCCAACCTCGAGACGGGCCACACCTCGACCAACCCCGGCCACCTGATGAGCCTCGCCTGGAAGCTCAACCGGCGGATCGAGTGGGACGGCCAGAACGAACAGGTCGTCGGCGACCCCGAGGCCAACGCCCTGTTGACGAAGAAGTACCGAGCCCCCTGGACGCTGGACGTTTAACCGCTCGCCCCCAAAGGGTGCCATGTCCACGCTCGCGTGGACATGCGGGGATAGTGGTTCGTGGTTGGTGGCTAGTGGCTAGTATCCACACTCGTGTGGACATGTGAGGGCCTTTGAATGCCGGGAGAGCATGCCCACGCGAGCATGGGCATGGTGCCCGCAGGTACATTCCATACTTTGCTATCGTGCTTGCTTGGCATTCCGCCTACCCTCGGGCTAGACAACGCCCCGAAGGGGCAGCCGTTCTCCCAGCCCAGGGCATTCGCCCTGGGGAAAGAGACCGGGAAGGTGTTATTCGGCCCAACGGGCCAACCGTTCTCCCGGCGGAACTGTTGGCCCGTTGGGCCGAACATGCCGGAGATGCTGCCCGCTCGATCCCCAGGGCGGATGCCCTGGGCTGGGAGAACCGCAGGGCCTTCGGCCCAGTAAGGATCCCGATGAATAGCATTCTCCATGGTGCAAAGCGGAATGCACCCGGTACCCGACTTCGCAATCAGTTCATCTTGCCGTCGTTGCGGGGGTGGTGATATATTGTCCGGCTGCACTGTTTTCCCTAGTCGACAAGGGGCCCGTCATGCGCACCGACAATGTCCTCGATCTGATCGGAAACACGCCGCTGGTTCAACTGGCCGGCGAGCGGATCTTCGCCAAGGCCGAGTTTCTCAACCCGGGCGGAAGCATCAAGGACCGCGTCGCCCTGGCCATGCTCGAAGGGGCCCAACGCGACGGGAAGCTGACGCCCGAGACGATCATCTGCGAGCCGACCAGCGGCAACACGGGTATCGGCGTCGCCCTGATCGGCCGGCTCAAGGGCTACCCCGTGCGGATCGTCATGCCCGAGGGCATGAGCGAGGAACGCAAAAAGATCATCCGCGCCCTGGGCGCGGAGTTGATCCTCACGCCCGACGAGGAGAGCATCGACGGCGCGGTCCGGGTCGTCAAGCAGATGGCGGCCGAAGATCCGCGGATCTACGTCCCGCAGCAGTTCGAGAATCCCGACAACCCCCGGTGCCACTACGAACAGACGGCCAACGAGCTGTGGCGGCAGATCCACGGCGACGTCGACTGCTTCGTGGCCGGCGTGGGCAGCGGCGGAACGCTGCAAGGCGTCGGTCGTTTCTTGAAAGAGCACAAGGCCGACGTCAAAATCGTCGCCGTCGAGCCGAAGAACGTGGCCGCCCTGTTGGGCCACGAGCCGGGCCTGCACCAGATCCAAGGCATCGGCGACGGCTTCATCCCGGCCGTGTTGGATATCTCGCTCATCGACGAAGTGATCGAAGTCACCGATGAAGACGCCATCGAAACCACCCGCCAACTCGGCCGCGACTTGGGTCTGTTGGTCGGCATCTCCTCGGGGGCCAACGTCTGGGCCGCCCGGCAGATCGCCAAAAAATATCCCGGCAACATCGCCACCGTCCTGGCCGACCGGGCCGAACGCTATTTCAGCACGGCGCTGCTGTGATCCGCCTGTAGGAGGCGACTCCTGTCGCCGATTGGCTGCTCGCGCGCGCCGCTGGTCCTGCCAGCACCGAAAACGACATGGCATGCAGCGGGCCAGAGGTTGCGGGCGAAGAGATCGCCAAAGCACGAACACGCCCGCTTCTACACGTAGCCGCTCCGCGTCACGCTTGCCGAAACAGTCCCTTGATCTGCTGTGTCACCCACAGCAAGATAGGCAAGAGCGCCAGACAAAAAACCAGCACCAGCGGCACGAGAAGGCCCATCGAAAACCAGGGCTCGGTCGACTGCCAGATCGCGTCCCAGCGGAGCACGAAGACGAGCGTCGAGAGGCAAATGAACGGGCCGTAGTAGATTTCCGTCTCGCCGCGAAACAACAGCAGCAACAAGCCGACGACCAGCGCGGCCAACGGGGCGAGGAAGAAGGCCATCACCGAGGCCTGCCAGCCCAGGTAGACGCCGATCATGGCCATGAGCGTCACGTCGCCAAAACCCATCGCTTCGCGGCCCATCGCCCGGGCGCCGAGGATCCGGATGATCCAGACCACGCCGCCGGCCGCCGCCATGCCGACCAGTGAGGTCAGCAGGGCGTTCCAGTGGCGCGCGTCGGCCCAACTCCAGACGGTCGTGATCAGTGCCGTGCCGAGCAGGCCCAAGAGCGTGATCCGCCAGGTCGACGGATCCCGAGCCAGCCGGGCACAGAAAACCTGCCACGCGCGGCGCAGCCCGTGACGCGGGTGCCAGTCGCGCCGCATCAGGGCGAAGCACCACAGCCACCAGCAAGCCAGCCCGATGGCCAGCGACCCGGCATTGGGGAATCCGGCCAGCCAATTCGGCATCGGATACGGGGCCGTGAGCATCATCACGGGCCACGGTTCGAGCTTGAAGGGCACGTTGATCGAGACGTGCATCATCGGCAGCAACACGCCCGGCCAGAGGGTCACCACCGTGAGGCCCACCAACGTCCCGCCGACGGTGATCGTGTCGGGGATCGTCTTTTCGTCGATGTCGATCAGCGAGGCAATCAGCATCAACCAGATCAAAAACGCATGGACGGCGAACTGGATGTGGAACATGGTCATCCACGCCGCCGGCGCGCGACCGGCGTGAACCACCTGGGCCAACGCGCCGGGCACCAGACCCAGCGCTTCGGTTTCCCAATAGTAAAGCCACATCAGGCCGAATCCGCAGGCCAGCTCGAGGAGCATCGGGCGGACCCAGTAGCCCGTGCCGTGCAGAGGCGCCTCGCGTCGCAGCCCGAGCCAACCGAAGATGGGCAGCCAGTCGGTCCAGCGGCGCGGCGGGGCCTTCGGGTCGCGCGGCGACCAGGGCCCGATCCGGCGCGGGTGCCACGCCAGCCGGTAGACGCCCGCATTGGCCAGGCTGCCCAACAGGGTCCCCAGCACGAACAGCACGGCCAGGCGGTATTCCCACGGGATGGATAGGATTGCGTTCACGCCTTCTCCTCGGCGTCGGGCGGGTCGGTCGGGCTGGGTGAGTCGGGCAGAAGCAGGAACAGGCCGAGGATCTCGTCGGCGATTTGCTCGGGCGTCTTGCCTTCGGTGTCGATCTCGACGTCGGCCGTCTGGCGATAGATCGGCTCGCGGACCGCCAGCAGTTGAACCACTTCGGCCAAGCCCCCTCGATCGGTCAAATCGGGCCGCCGCGTGGCCGTCGTCACGTCGCCCGACATCCGGGCGTTAATCGTCGGCGCCGCCGCCCGGAGCCACACGACCTTGCCCCCGGCCCTCATCGCCTCCCGATTCTCGTCCCTCATCGGCGCCCCGCCCCCGGCCGCCAAGACCAACCTCGGCACGCCGCACAACTCGCCCGTCACCTCGACCTCCAGTTCCCGAAACGCCGGCTCCCCGTCCTCCTCGAAAATCTCCTTGATCGACTTGCCCGCCCGGCGCTCGATCTCCACATCCGCATCAATCCACTCCCACCCCAACCGCCCGGCCAGCAATTTGGCCACCGTGGTCTTTCCAGTCGCTCGATATCCGATGAGGGTGAGTGCCATGGGAGTTGCTCGGTTGTGCGGGTCTCGTTTGGGGGAAGGGGATTCGAAGACTGTAGACTATTATGCCATGTAGGATGCCAGGCTGTCAGGGTCACGTTTAGCGAAATGGTGCGGGGTTTGGCTTTTTCATCACGAAAGGACGAAAGGACGAAAACACGAAAAATGGGAGAGATAGCTATCGAAGGCTGTTACTGTGGTGATGGCGGTATCGGGATCTCTCTTTCAATAGTGCTCATGTCTCGTCTGTGCTTTTCCTCTCGTGAGATTCCATCTTGCAACTCCTTGATGAGCTTTTTCATTTCCTTGACGTAACAGTAAACACCAAGGACCGATGTATCCGGTTGCATTTCGTTGTTGCCGAAGTTCGTGTCATGCACGAAACGGACAAGGTCATCCTCCGACGGCTTTGTTTTGAATCGTGTTTTTTCCATCAATCCAATTCTCCTTGACCCAATATCATGCTGCCAGTCGCGGAAGAACTGCTGAGGCCCTCCGGCGCTCCTGATGAGATACATCGCCGTGTATTCATCGGTCGACTTGTGACGCACGACAACGATGACCTCCTCGAAGACCAACGGCGGCATGTCGCCATCCGGGTAGCTTTTGATGGACCAGGCGTATAACTTCGCATCCATAGTGTTTTTGTCCTTCAAGAGTCGTCGGGCCGCCTCCATCACCGTTCCCTTCTGAAGCCGATCGGACGCGGATTCCCCTGCGATGTTATGGGCCAGGTTCTCGGGATCGATAACTCTCACTTCAAAGGCTTGTACCCTTGCTGCAGACCACGCAGTCAGACACAACCCAATAAAAACATACCTACGATATAATATGTTCTTCATGGTTCCCTCCAAAATGGCGAGTTCTTACTTCTGCCATGACATATATGGTTCACTGAAACGCATCTCCGGACAACCCATCCATCCTTTTTTTCGTGCTTTCGTACTTTCGTGTTTTCGTGATAGCGTCCTCGCAAGACGTCGTTTCTCGACAAAGGCTGTCCCGACAGCAGACGTCTACAGCACCACTCGTTTGATCTCCAGCTTGGGCTTGTTGAAGTTCATCAGCAGTCCGACCCGCAGGCGGGTGGCTTTCAGGTAGGATCGGAGTTGGGCGAAGTGGATGTCTTCGAAGTCCTTGACGGCTTTGAGTTCGACGATGATCTGGTCGGCCACCAGCAGGTCGAGCCGGTGGACGCCGACCTCTTCGCCGGCGTAGACGATCGTGACTTCCTTCTCCTTTTCATACACTATCCCTCGATGCCGCAGCGCGGTCGTCAGGGCGTTGTGATAGATCGACTCCAGGAAACCGGGCCCCAGCTCCCGATGCACGTCCAACGCCGCCTCGATGATCTCCCCCGACAACGGCTCGAACGCGTGCCCCATTGCATACTCCTCTTTTTTATGAAGAAACGTTGATGGTCGTGACGCCTTTTCTTGAAACGGACGTCTTTCGCTTATTAATCACGAAAGCACGAAAGTACGAAAACACGAAGAAAAAGAAAAACAAATAATAAGAGGGTATTACTGAAAATGCCGTGCTGCGTTCGGTATCACCTCTCTCTCTTCTTTTCGTGCTTTCGTACTTTCGTGTTTTCGTGATCCCTTTGCCAAAAACCTTTGCTTCCAGGACAACGCCAAGAAGCGCCTTCAGGTGTCCCTCCACTTCAGCGGAGCCTAGCCGATATTGGAGCGAAATGCAAGGATTGAGGGTGTGTGGCCGTGTTAGGAGGCTATTTGGATAACGAATATTCAACGGACTTCGTCCCGTGGAAAATGGGCCTGCACGGCGGCCGTGAACGCCTCGGGCGTGGCGGCGGTGGAGAGGTAGGAGCGGAAGCGGCGGACTCCGGGGCGGGAGGCGGCGTAGCAGCAGGCGTAGGCGCGCATGAGGATCGTGCCTTTGGTCGGGCCGAACCGGGCGACGATCAGGGCGAAGTGGTCGAGGAGGAGTTGGCGTTGGGCGTCCAACGACGGGTCGGGCGGCACGGGTAATCCTTGCAAGGCGGCGTGCGCTTGACTGAACAACCACGGACGGCCTAAGCCCGCGCGGCCGATCATCACGCCGTCGACGTCCCAACGGTCTAGCGCGTCGACCACGTCGTCGGCCGTGGTCAGGTCGCCGTTGCCGATCAATGGGATGTGTTTCAAGTGGGGACGGATGGCGGAGATCTGCTGCCAGTCGGCCCGACCGGAGTACATCTGACGCGCGGTCCGGCCATGGACGGTCACGGCCGCGCCGCCGGCCCCTTCGATGGCTTGGGCGACGTCGATCGACGTGATATGCCGCTCGTCGGGCCCAAGACGAATCTTGGCCGTGACGGGCACGGGCCGACAGGCCTGGACCACGCGGTGGACCAGTTCGCCGATCCGGTCCGGCTCGCGGAGCAGATACGACCCGCTCTGGGCCTTTTCGGAGACAGCCCGAACGGGACAGCCGAAGTTGATGTCGACCACGCTGACCGCGTAGTCCTCGACCAGCCGGCGGCCCACCTCGGCCAGCGTGTCGGGGTCGTTGTCCCAAATCTGCACGGCAAGCGGCCGGGCCTCGTCCCGCACGCCCCAGAGCCGCTCCGGCTCGCGGTCCTCGCGGGCGTGCATCTCCAACAGCCCTCGGGCACTGACCATCTCGGTGGCCGGCAAGCCCACCCCGCCGAACCGCCGCACGAGCTGCCGAAACGCAAAGTTCGTAAACCCGGCCATCGGGGCCTGGAGGATGGGCGGATCGACCAGCACCGGACCGATAGGGAGCGGTTTCGGCGAACCGGGATTTTCAGGCGATGGCGTCGGGGGCGATTGGTTCATGGGTTTCATTTTACGGAATGAGCCCTTCGAGTGGGAGGTGCTTCTTATAGACTCGTGTCTCGTTGAAAACTCAATCTCCGATCCCACGAAG
>JAFGFF010000395.1 GCA_016931075.1 Pirellulales bacterium
GAAGGAGGCGAGCAAGATGGCCAGGCCGATCATGCGGGCTTCGAAGGAAAGGACGATGGGCGCCGGGGTCGGGTTGGCCGGGATGACTTCGAGGTTGTCGGCCGCCTCGCCGCTGGCAATGGTTACCACGTTTTCGAAGTCCTCGGGCTTGAATCGGCCATCGAGTGTTTCTACATGCCCATCGGCGAAGAGGACGTTGCCCATCGGGTGAGCTGTGTATGCGTCCTTAGCGTCGTGGTAGCTCATGAGCCCCTTCGCACCGCTGGGACCGGCAGCCAAGACCTCTTCGAGTGTCAGATCCTGCGGCTTGCTCCACGGCACACTCGCCCGGGCTGCTTCTATGACGATCAGCGTCTGATCGGTCCCGTCGGTGATGTCTTTGATTTTACAGCCCTGTTTCTCATCCCACATCGTGCCCGGTCCGGTCACGGCCAGGTAGTCGGTCATGCCAGGAGCCGCGTTTGCATTATCGTGTGAGGGGCACACGAACAAGGATGGAGTGTTCGCGGCAATCTGCTTGTTGTGTAGGCTGTTCCACGGCTCGTTGAGGTGAAATTTCTCATAGAGGGTCTTGTATTCGAGATACGGCAGGATCAAGACACGCCAACTGTATAAGGGCTGACCCTTTTTATCTCTCACACAGGCCGGAGGAAAGCAGCCATAATCGTCGTGGTAGTCGCGAAGAGCATATCCGATATTTCTCAGATTGCTGAGACACATAGCACGACGCGCGGCCGGTCCTGCACGGCTGCGCAAGGGCAACGACAATGCCACTAAAACTGGTATCACGACCAGAAGCACCGAGGTGCTCTTCCAGCCCGACCGATTGCACCCCCACCCCACTCGGAAGCTCATGACAAGGCACATCAAGTAAAACACCCCGATCAGTGCCAGCACTCCGCCGGTGCCCAGTGCCGAGGCGACGAGGATGAAGAAGACCAGGAGTGTGCGGAGCGTGAACTGCACGGGTGAAGCCCTCGGATGGTACAGGCGTGGAAGAGTTCCGACACGCGCCAGTGTAGCTGAAACGGGCAAAATCGCCAAGGATTCGAGGACTTGGGCAAGAGTTCCTAGCCCCCAATTCCCAGTCCCTAATCCCCCGTCCCCCTCCTCACCCACACCTCGGGCAGCGGCCGGGAGACGAGGTACAAGAAGGAGGCGAGCAAGATGGCCAGGCCGATCATGCGGGCTTCGAAGGACAGGACCATAGGCGGTGGGGCAGCCAGGACGACTTCGAGGTTGTCGGCCGATTCGCCGCCGGCGATGGTGGCCAGTTTTTTGAAGTCTTCGGGCGTGAACCGGCCGTAGAGACAGTCGGTGTGTCCGTCGGCGTAGAGGACGTTGCCCAACGGGCGGGCCGTGTCGGTGGCCTTGGGATCGTGGTAACTCATGAGTCCCTTCTTGCCCTGAAGGCCGGCGTCCATGATTTCCTTGAGGGTTAGATCTTGCGGGGCGTTCCACGGCACGCTTGCCCCGGCCGCTTCGATGAGCATCAGCGTCTGGTCCGTCCCGTCGGTGATGTCTTTGATCTTGCAGCCCCGATCGCCGTCCCACATCGTGCCCGGCCCGGTGACGGCCATGTAGTCGGTCATGCCGGGGGCAGCGTTTCTATTGGCGCCGCACTGGAAACAGGACGGCATATTCGCGGCGACTGTCTTGTTGTAGGAGCTGTCCCACGGTTCGTTGAGTCGAAACTTCTTATAAAGAGTTCCTTCTTCAAGATACGGCAGGATCAAAACCCGCCAACTGTGCATCGGCCGGCCTTCCTTGTCTCTGATGTAGGCCGGTGGGAAACAGTGATAGTCGGCTTCGTAGTTGTGCAGGGCAATCCCGAGTTGCTTCATCCTGTTGGCGCACTGCGCGCGATATGCGGCCGGTCCGGCACGGCTGTACAAAGGCAACATCAATCCCACCAGGACGGGAAATCCGATCAGGATCACAACCAGGCAGCCCGCGGCGGGTGACTTTCGCCGCGCTACTCGGATGCTGATGACCAGGCACAGCAGATACATCGCACCCACCAACGCCCACACCCCGCCGGCGCCCAGGGCGGAAGCAACGAAGATAAAGAAAACCAGAAGCGTCCGAAGCGAGAATTGCATGGGCAAAGCCCTAGGGCGGTGCGGAGGCCAGTCAAGTGGAAGGCCGACAGGGGTTAGTGTAGTCGAATGGTGCTGAATCGCCAAGGAACGGGGGTTCGGGGCTGGGGACTCGGGACTCGGGGCTTGGAACTGGGGACGCGGGTAGGACGGGTCTCACGCCAAGGCGCAAAGACGCAAAGTGATGGGAGACGTGTCGGCAACGCATTCTTAATCGTTTGCGTCTCTTCTTCGCGCCTTGGCGTGAGACCCCTCAATCCCCAATCCCCAATCCCCAATCCCCAATCCCCATTATTACGCTCCTTGTCCGTGCCCGGGGCGGCGCATTAGAATCAGGGCATTCCCAAACGGGGTGGCCACCCTGGGCGGCGGCCGCTGAAATTCTGAGAAGGCCATGATCGGGGGGAGCACTCTCATGAAATGCATTCGAGGAATTGGACGACATTGGTGCTGGCTGGTGATGGGCATCGTCTTGGTGTCCGGCTGTCGCGAGTCTGATGACGTCGAACCCCGCGCGGCGCCGGTCCAATCAACGGCGGCCAAGCGCACCACGGTGCCCAGCGATGAGGAATCTCGACGGTTTGCCGAAGAGATGGCCAAGGCAGCGCGAGACGGCGACTCGGTGGTATTCGAGCGACTGGTCGATTATGACAAGATGCTCAATACGGCCACCCAGGGTGTCCCAGGTGTCGAGGAGACACGGCGGAACTTCATGGCTGGCGCTAAGGAACAGCTTCAGGAAGAAGGGGGGTTGGCTGCCAAGGTCATCCCGCAGGTGGCACAGGACGGCCGGTATGATCTCCTGAGGATTGTTTCGATAGACGGCATGAAGCGAGTTCGTTTCCGACTGCTGTCCGGAGACGGAGGTATCGACTACCACGATTGGATCGTCGTGATGGAACCGGACGGTTCAATCAAGGCTGTCGATGTGCTCGTTCTTTCGGTGGGAGAGTTGTTCACAGAAACGTTCCACCGGCTGTTCTTGCCCTTCGCTCATGAAGCCTCGAAATCCCCGCTCAGGAAACTGACACAATGGGAAGACGATTACATCAGGCATTTCGACAAGATCGGTACGATCATTGCCTGCCTTCAAGGCGGTCAATACCGGCAGGCACTCGATGTGTATACCGCACTTCCTCTGTCACTCAAGAAGGAGAGGGTCCTTCTCTTGATGCGGATGAAGGCGGCCGCTGGGCTGAAGAACGATCGAGAGTACGCCAATGCCGTGACCGATTTCCAGCGGTTCCATCCGAATGACCCTTCTTTCCTTCTGAGGTCCCTTAGATATCATGTCTTAAGAGACGAACTCGACAAAGCCCTGGCATGCTTAATCCGGCTTGACAAAGCGGTCGGCGGCGATCCCTATCTTGCATTCCTCCAGGCGCAGCTTCACAGCGCAAAGGGCGAGTGGGAGGCAGCCAGAAGTCTAGCGCAGAAGGCCATCCAGGACGACCCTTCTCTTGAAGGTCCATATGGCACCCTCCTCCAGGTTTCTCTTGCCCAGAAGAACTTTGATGAAACGAACCGAGTGTTGAAGAAACTTGAAGAGACGTTTCAGACGGAGCTTGCTGATTTTACCCAGGTCCCCATGTTCGCCGACTACATCAAATCACCACAATACCAACAGTGGCTCAAGCAGCATCAAACCACCAAGAAACCAACAACACCCGGAGCACCAACCCAAGGAGAAGAACGATGAATCGACGTGACTTTCTGGCGGCCGGAGGGGCTGGATTGTTGGGGGCGGCCGGGGCGTGGCAGGGGGCGTGGGCGGAAACGGGCGGGGGTGAGGGACTGAAGATCGAGTGGGGCCGTGACGAGGGCTCGAAGCTGTTCGATCGGGTCAGCGTCAACGGCAAGCCGATCACCGTGGCCGACGGCTCGGGCCTGGTCGACGGGTTCTGCCGGGTGATCGGCGACGGCGAGGCGGGAAAGGAAACGCGGTTCAGCGCGGCAAAGCCTCGCTCGCGCAGCGGGCCGGTCCGGGCGGCGCTGGGGCATCGGCTGTTGCGCTCGACGGCCCAGTCGGGCGAGGACCTGCTCGAAGCGACCCTGACGCTGGTCAACACGTCGGATCAGCCGTGCGAAGTGGCGGCCGGGTTTCTGACCGGCGCGAGGCCCTGTCAAAAAGCGACCGACCAGCAGGTCTACCTGCCCCTGTCGGCGGCCGGCTTGGGAAGAGCGGATCGGCTGTCCGATTGCCGGCAAGCGGTCGGGTCCGACGGGCTGTTGGCCCATTATTTGGAACCGATTGCCAGCGATCCGCGGCACACGTTTACTCGTGCGACCCTGTTGACGCCGGTGGTCGACGTCTTCGCCAAGGACGGGCCGTGCCACGTGGCCCTGTTCGGCTCGTCGGTCCAGCCGGCCTACTTCGAGGCGCTGCAAGGCCCAGCATCCGAGGCCTGGCGGACGGGCCATCGCGTGCGGCTGGCGCCCAAGGAGTCGAAGATACTCAAAGGCTATCTCTTCTTGCATTCCGCCGACGCCGCCGAGGCCTGGGCCGCATTCCGCAAGTTCGCTCATCGGGACGAGTTCCCCACGGCCCAGTGGCTCAAGGAAGTTCGAGTACATTACTACGATTTCCTTTCGCCGGCCGAGCCGGGCGGTCCGCGGGGCGGGGGCTACGACGCTGACCTGGCCCATTTCCGCGCGTTTCACGTCGGCATGGGCACGCAGCACGGTTACTACTTCGCCCTGGGCGACTACCTGAACCCGGATCGGAAGACGTGGAAGGCCATGCCGGTCGATCCGAAGGGTCCAGCCGACATGTCGCTGGAGAAGATGCGCGAGCGTATCAAGGCCACGCGGCAGGCCGGCGCCCATCCGATGGTCTACCTGCACTTCTGCCTGTTCGACGACGGCACGCCGTTGTACGAAAAGCTCAAGGACGCGATCGAAGTCGACTCGCAGGGCAAGCCCAAGCGTTTTGGGTGGCAGGGGCCGGACGTCATCAAGCGGTCGTGGAAGATGTCAGTCGCCTCGCCCGAGTGGCGCAACCACCTCGTCCAGCAGGCCCAATGGGTCATGGAACTGCTCGACCCGGACGGGATTGTGTTGGACGAGACGTTCACCGCCTGGGGCTACGACCATCATCCCGACCGGCGCGGCCCGTTGTCGCTGCACGGCGTCGAGCTGATGCGGAGCCTTCGCAAGGCGGTCCGGTCGTTCGGCGCCGACAAGGCCCTATTGGCCAGCGACTGCTCGATGTCCAACTTCGTCCTCTGGGCGGATGGCGAAGGGGGCGACCATGCCTACGGACGCCTGCTGGGTCATCCGCTCTACCGTCAGATGCCCATCCGTTACGCCTCGGCCCTGGGCGACAAGTACTGGCGACCGTGCGCCTGGTGCTTCCAGGAGCAGTGGGACGCCCAGATGGACCTTGCCCGGAAGATTCACGATGGCTGCGTGGGCGTCTCCAACGGCTGGAACGAGACCACGGGCCTTGCCCACCTGCCGGCCAAAGTCCGGGCGAAGATGATCGCCGACATCGAGACGCTGCTCCGGGCATAAGGTTATGATCGTTCCTATTCCGTGGCGTAATAAACGGCCATGGATAGACGACCGAGAACGCCCTCTGTGGCGATCCTTTTTGTAGCGGCATTCCCGGTCGCCTTGTCGCATTGCCCCCCGAGCCGATTCATATTAACGGAACGACACAGGGAGCGTTTTATTACGGAACACCAAAGAACGCCACAGAGGGCGTTCCCTACAGGGAGTGGGGTTACCGCAATCTCCGGAGGGGGTGGCTGCGAGAATACTGAGGTAGCGTCGGATGGGCGAATTGGCGTATCATGCGGCGCTTTGGCCGGGGGGCCGGTCAGATCCAGACGAACAGGAGGGTGAAGACCAAGGCGGCGATGCCCAACGCCCCGAGGAGGATCCACCAGCCGGGCCGACCGGAAAAGACATTGACCGAGGAGCCAGTTAGGTAGTGGCCGCAGACGGGACAGGCGACGGCGTCTTCGTAGACTTCCGCGCCGCACTCCTCGCAGCGGATTGTTTCGGCCTCGTCGTCGTCCGGATCGTCCTCGTCGGGATACTCGCGGTCGTCCAACGGATGGGCCGGATCGTCGAACCACTCATCATCATATCGATCGTAGCTTGTCATCGTTTAACGCTCTGGCGGAGAATGGAATACCAGCCGGCTTTTGATCCTTGAATATTCTAGGAACGAAGGGCAACCGACGGGAGCCCAGGTTCGAGCCTTTTGGTCTCGAACGACCGTTCCAGGATAATACGGATATCAAGAATAGGATCTCCGGCACAACGGATTCGTCAAGGAGGACGAACATGAATCTGGTCAAAACGCTCGCCATGGCGGCGGTGCTCGGGACGATCGTGTGCGCCACCTACGTGATGCTCAATCACAAACCGGACGCGAATCCGTTGCCGGACGTGGCCTTCGACCTGAATGCGAACATGAAGTGGGGCCAAAACGACGCGTCGGGCAATACGAACGGCCCGATGGCCCCGCCGTCGCTGCCGGGCGGCTCGTCTCCATTGGTCAACCCGGTCCAACCGGCCGCGGCAACTGAGGCGACCAAGGACCACTACTCGACGCCCGGGCCGTATCTCGCGCCGATCACCCCGGACTTGCCTCCGTCGGGCGTGCCGTCGATTCCGCCACCCCCGACGATCCCGGCCGGCGCGATGCCGGATCCCGGCCCGGCGCCCTATGGCAATCCGCCCTTCCAGGCCAATCCAAATCTGGGCGCCAATCCAAACCCGGGGGCCAATCCGAACTTAGGGGCGAATCTGAATCCGGGCGCCAATCCCCAATTGCCGCCCAATCCGAATCGGGCATCCAATCCTGATCCGATGGCCCCGCCCGCGCCGCCGTCGTTTGGTGGACCGGGCATGCCGGCCCCGCCGGACGCGAACCTGCGGGTGCTGGATTCGCCCCCGAGTCCGGTGGCGCAACCGGCCCAGGATCACGATTCGTTCATGCAGGCCGTCCGACAGCAACTCCACGCGAACCGGCTGGCTGAAGCGCATGCGATGCTCAGCCAGCGTTATCGACAGGTCGCGATGACTCCAGTGCAGACGACCGAAATCATCTCGCTGTTGGATCAATTGGCCGGAACGGTGATCTACTCGCAGAAGTTCGGTCCGTTTCATGAAGTGAAATCGACCGATACACTCGACAGCATCGCCCTACAGAACAACGTGCCGACCGGCCTGCTGGTCAAGATCAACGGACTGAACCCACAGATGTCGCTTCGGCCGGGCCAACGGCTGAAAGTGGTGCAAGGGCCGTTCGAAGGGGTGGTCAATCTGGATCGTCAGGAGTTGACGCTCTATCTCCGCGGCGAGCTGTACGCCGGGCGGTTCCGGTTGGCATTGGGTCCTGATTCCAATGGCCAGGAGGGCTCGTTCGCCGTGGCCAACAAGACCGATCTGACCGTGGCCACGTCCGGCCCTCACCCGGTCTACGGCACCCGGTGGATCGGCCTGAGCGACACGCTCGGCCTGCACGGGACCAGTTTGCCGATGGAGCCGGGCCGGCCCGTCAGCCAGGGGTGCATCGTCCTGGCCCAGCGCGACATCGAGGACCTGTTCGACATCCTGTCGATCCACTCGAAAGTCGTCGTCCGGCGATAGGGCCGCGAACCGATCCCATTCCACATCAAATCTGTAGGGAACGCCCTCCGTGGCGTTCCATCATGGAAAACGCCCACATGACGTTTTGTGGAAAACGTCCTCCACGGCGTTCCGGGTTTTCGATCGGCACGGGGATTAATGTGCTGCATTGACCGGGAACACCGCAATACATGAATGCCGCCCAAAGGAACGCCACAGAGGGCGTTCCCTACAAGCGAAATGCCGCGGAGGGTATTCCTGGTCCCTCTCCCAAAGGGAGAGGGGAGGATCATGCCCTCCCTTCCGCCGCGGAAATCAAACGCCATAATGGCCAGATCGGTTTGTCTTCCCGTCCGTTGATTCAGGAATCCGCCCGTATGTCCTTGCCTGAAAATGTATCGCTTGATTTCGTCCGTTCGATCGTGGCCGCCGACCTGAAGTCGGGCAAGTATCAGGGACGAGTTCACACGCGGTTTCCGCCGGAGCCCAACGGCTACCTGCACATCGGCCACGCCAAGTCGATCTGCCTGAACTTCGGCATCGCGGCCGAGAACGAGGGCGGACTGTGCAACCTGCGGTTCGACGACACGAATCCCTGCAAGGAGGAGGTCGAATACGTCGAGTCGATCAAGGAGGACGTCCGCTGGCTCGGGTTCGACTGGGGCGATCGCGAGTACTACGCCAGCGACTACTTCGACCAGCTCTATGAGTGGGCCTTGCAGATGATCCGTGACGGCAAGGCCTACGTCTGCGACCTGACAGCCGAGCAGACTCGAGAGTATCGCGGCACGCTGACCGCGCCGGGCAAGAATAGCCCCTATCGCGATCGGTCGGTCGAAGAGAACCTGGATCTGTTCGAGCGGATGCACTCCGGCGAGTTCCCCGACGGATCGCGGACCCTTCGCGCGAAGATCGACATGGCCGCGCCCAACATGAACCTCCGCGACCCGGTCATGTACCGGATCCTGCACGCCTCGCATCATCGCACGGGCGACAAGTGGTGCATCTACCCGATGTACGACTTCACTCACGGCCAGTCCGACTCGATCGAACGGATCACTCATTCGATCTGCACGCTCGAGTTCGAGAACCACCGCCCGTTGTACGACTGGTACATCGACGCCCTGGGCATCTACCACCCACAACAGATTGAATTCGCCCGACTGAATCTGACCTACACGGTGATGAGCAAACGCCGGCTGCTGGAGCTGGTCACTGCGGGGCACGTCCGAGGGTGGGACGATCCGCGGATGCCGACGATCTGCGGGCTGCGCCGCCGGGGTTATTCGCCCGAGGCGATTCGCGGTTTCTGCGAACGGATCGGCGTGGCCAAGTTCAATAGCACGATCGACATCCAACTGCTCGAACACTGCCTGCGCGAGGACCTGAACAAGACGTCGCCGCGCGTGATGGGCGTGCTGCGGCCGTTGAAACTCGTGATTGACAACTATCCCGAAGATCTCGTCGAGCAGATGGACGCGGTCAACAACCCGGAAGATCCCAAGGCTGGCACGCGTAAGGTTCCCTTCTCGCGCGAGCTTTACATCGAGCAGGACGATTTTCTGGAAGATCCCCCAAAAAAGTATTTTCGGCTCGGACCGGGGCGCGAGGTGCGGCTGCGCTACGGATACTTCGTCAAGTGCACCGACTTTGTCAAGGACGAAGCGACCGGCCAGGTGACCGAGGTCCACTGCACCTATGATCCCGAGACCCGTGGCGGCGACAACCCGCCTGACGGGCGCAAGGTCAAAGGCACCATCCACTGGCTCTCGGCCGCGCATGCCGTGAAGGCCGAGGTGCGACTCTACGATCACCTCTGCACGAAAGAAGACCCGAGCGACGTACCCGAGGGGGGGCACTTCACAGACAACCTCAATCCGAAATCGCTCGAAGTCCTGACCGAGTGTCTCGTCGAGCCGAGTCTAGCCTCGGCCGCGCCGGGCGACCGATTCCAGTTCGAGCGTCAGGGCTACTTCTGCGTCGACCCCGACTCGACCGCCGACCGTCTGGTGTTCAACCGCACGGTGACCCTGAAGGACACCTGGGCGAAGATTCAGAAGCGGGAGTAGTTCTTCAGTAGGGTGACTGCCACATCTACCATGGATTATCTACTGGATTGCGTCCATCTATCCGTCACAATCCGGATAATCTGATCCTATTTGTTTTTGATGATGGGTTGATGCAAATGTTGTGCCCATCATTCCAAGGGAAGGCTAATTCCCCATTGTGCGGTTCTTTCTCGCGGTCGTTTCCAATCGTTGGTTCCCTTCTTCGAGGTCCCTCTGTTTGTCATCCCGGAAAGACTTTCCGGGTATGCAGAGGGATCTAGCCGGCACGTTTTGCCCGAATGCCACATTGCGCGCTTCGTAGTGCTACGGTTTGGCGAAAGCGTTTCACCCGTTCGTTGTGAGTAGACCACTCCACCCTTGGTGAGACGCTTGCGTAAACCGGAAGGAGCCTGACAGTCGAAACCGTCGTTCATGTCGTGTTCACGGCACAAGGCGGTTCTGGCTAAAAAGGCTTGTTGGTTCGTTGGCCGTTCTGACGTTGCACTCGAATTCATTCTCACCGTCGGCCACGAACACGAAGTCACGGCAGCATTCCGAATACGTCGGAAGCTGCGGACGAGAGACGCGGAATGTCTTCTTTGAAAAGGCATGTGTCTTTCGTTTGGAGGCAGAGTGCATGAAGTGCATCCCTGGACATGAGGGCTCTCCGTGAGAATTCAACGTACAGCTATTATTTTTCTTTTCGCGGTGTTCAGTTTGGCGCCGGTAGCGCAGGCCAATAAGGACCCCTATCAATGGGCATTGGTCCGGTTGGACTACGCGCGCAAAGACAAAGTCGACCAACTGAAGTGGTTTTGTGAACGGGTCCACGAGTTGGCTCGCCGGGCGAGAACCGATTCCGTCCTTATCGAGTTCCTCGACGTCAATCAGAAGTCTGCCTGGTTGGACCAACAGGGCAAGGCGTCGAAGGAACTGCGTAATAAGGTCGGCGAGTTAAGGAAGGCGCTGGGCTATTACTACGCCTCGAACTACCTGTCCTTTCACGACATCCTGTTTGTGGATCTCGGGGGCAATGTTCTTCACACGATCCGCGGGGATTCGGGCTTCCAGAGCAACCTCGTCGAAGGGCCCCTGGCCGAGACTCCCCTGGGCAAATGTCTGCAAAGCAAGCCGACGAAAGAAACGTTCGTCGATTTTCACCGCTACTCCGAGTTGGATCGGCCCGCCGCCTTCTTCGTCGAACCGATCCAGCGCGAGGGGAAGCAACTCGGATGGCTGGTCCTGCAATGCTCGATCAACAAGGTGAACTCGCTGTTCGCCGGCATCGAACAGCTCGGCGAGACGGGTGAGGCCTTCGTGGTCAATCGTAGCGGATACATGTTGACCGAATCCAACTTCGCCGACGAGTCGACCATCCTCAAGGAACATCTCGACGACCGGAATATCCAGGTGAAATTCCGCGACGGGCAAGGGCACCGCACGGTTACCGACTACCGAGGCTTCAAAGCGCTGACCTCATTCGAGGTGGTCGAGTTCCTCGGAACCCAGTGGCTCGTCGTGGTCAAGGTCGACGAAGCGCAAGTCACCACCGAGCACTTCCAGGAACACCGGCAATACTTCATGGAGCAGATTCTCGGATACCTCGACAAGGTGCCTCCGAAAGAACGCCGCGCGCCCGATTCCACGTCCGACCGGAAACTCTTTCGCGTGGACATGGACGAGTTTGTCAAGGCCAACCACAACGAATTGCTCCAGACCGTCGGCGTGGCAACCTGCACGGCGCTCGTGGCGAGCTATCCCGGGAAGTTCGGCTACCTGGCCCACATCAGTCCCATGGACCAGGTCTACGGCAGCGAAGGAACGAACCTTCTCGGGCATGTGACAAAGAAAATCAAGACGTACGACATCCCCAAGTACGAGCGTCGTCGCGTTCGCTTCGTCATTGTCGCCCCACACCTCGTGAGTCTCCCCAGCATTATTGACAAGCTGGTCGCGGAGGGGTTTTTTCTCTCCCAGATCAGCGTAATGTACGAGCCGCGGGCTCGGTGTGCCAATGTCTCGTACGACTACGTTCGGGACCACATCACGGTCCAATGGCTTTCTGATCAAGCGCCGCAGGGGGAGCATTTCCATCATGCCGGCGACGCACATAACCTCGGAGCGATTGTTAAGAATTACACAGGCGGGTAAGTCGCCCGCCAACACGCGTCAACTTTAGCGACCAAAGAGGGGGAACTACAATGTCTGTATTTACGGTACTCAAGAATCTTAAAGTCTCGATGAAGCTCGCGCTCGGGTTCGGGCTGATTCTCGCGCTGACGTCCGCGGTCGGCTACGTGGGCTGGTCCGGCCTCAGCGACACAACAACGATCGTCGAGAAAGCCGACGACGCCAACCGGCTGATCAAGCAGTCGCTGAATGCCCGGCTGGAGCAAAAGAACTTCATGGCTGACAAGGACGACGCCTATGCCAAGAAGGTTGCGACTATCATCGCGGAGATTGACGAAAATGCCGGTGCGCTTGAAGCGAAGATGAAGGATGCACAGGATAAGAGCGATGTCGTTGCCGCAAAAGATGCCGCATTGCAATATCACAAGTCCTTCAAGAACTGGGTCAGTCTGTCGAAACAGCAGGACCTGCAGTACAAGAACATGCTGACACAGGCCAATGCGGCGATTCAGCAGAGCACCACGCTTCGTACTGACCAGAAAGCCCAATTGGCGCAGAAGCAAAAGGAAGGAGCGGAATTTGTTGCCGATAAATTGTACAAAGCCGATTCCGCCAACCGTCTGATCAAGGATGCCGCAAATGCGCGTCTTGCACAGAAGAACTACATGTCGGAACTCGATCCGAAGTATGCCGCCGAAGAAGACAAATACATGAAACAGGTCCTCAGCCTGTGCGACACGCTAATCGCCGCCATGAAGGAGCAAGCAAACAAAGACCAGGTAACTGCCGCAAAGACGGCCGGTGAAGCCTATGATAAGAACTTCAAGGCATGGGTAGCTCTCGCGCAGCAAAAGAATGCCGCGGCCGTTCAGATGGACAAGAACGCGGCAACGTTCATGGAAGAAGTCATCAAGCTTTCGGACGACCAGAAGGCAAAGCTCGCCCAGGACATCAAGGATGGCAAGGATGAAAGCGCGCTTACCGAAAGGGCCTGGAAAAGCAAGACGGCCGATACTGTCCGGGTCCGTGCCAACAACTGCCGGCAGTACCAGAGAGACTTCAGGCTCAGCGGCGACGAGAAGTACGTGAAGCAACTGGTCAAGGCCGTTGCGGACATTGAAAAAGATTCAAAGGAGCTTGCCGAGCGGTTCAATGAGCAGGCGAACAAGGATCAGGCTAACGCGGTTGCGGAAGCGGCGGTGCAGTATCGGACCAGATTCGAAGAGTGGGTCGATTACGACCGCAAGCAGAAGACCGCGTACCAGACTCTGGTTACGAATGCCAATGATTTCGTGGCGAACTGTGAAGCACTTCGAGCGGACCAGAAAACCCAGTTGGCAAAGGCCCAGACCGATAACGCCGAATTCGTGGCCGACAAACTGTGGAAAGCGGATTCAGCCGGCAAGGTGTTGGAGCAGTTAGCGGCTGCGCGCATCGCGCAGAAGAACTTCATGGCTGATAAAGACATGAAGTATGTCGAGGAATTCGATGCAAACATTGCTTCGATCGACAAACTGTGCGATGAATTGTCGGCTGCCATGAAGCAGCAGACCAACAAAGAACAAGTCGCCGCTGCAAAAGCCGGCGCCAAGGCCTTTAGCGCTTCTTTCCACGAATGGGTCAGCCTGCAGAAGCAAATGGATGGCGAGTATGCCAATCTAGTAAAGGTTGCCGGTGAGTTCGGCGCGCTGTGCGATAAGCTTCGCAGCGGCCAAAAAGCCAAAATGGAGGCTACCATCGCGCAGTCCAATACGATGCTCTTCGGCGGCGTGACCATTGCGGTGGTCCTCGGCATCATCGTGGCGTTCCTGATCACCCGCATGATTGTCGGGCCCGTGCGCAAGTGCGCCGACAGTGTGGATGGCCTGGCGGCACAGGACTTCACGAAGCGGCCGGAGATCGACAGCAAGGACGAGATCGGCCAAATGGCCGCGGCGTTGACGAACTGCTTCGACGCCACCGAAAAGGCCATGAACGACATTAAGCAGGCTCAGGCCGTGGCCGAGAAGGTGGCCGTCTTCCAGGCCAAGGAGGTCGAGAAACTTTCCTCGACGCTTTCCGACGTGGCCAACGGCGACCTGACGGTCCACTACGAGGTGGCCTCCGCCGATGACGATACGCAAAACGTTGCCAAGGCGTTCGGCGGTATCGCCCATGCACTCAACAGCACGGTTCAGTCGCTGAACGATGTGATCGGCCAGGTCACGGAATCGGCCGCCCAGTTCAACGAGGGCTCGCGAGTCATCGCTGAAAGCTCGCAGACCCTGGCCTCTGGTGCCCAGGAGCAGAGTTCCAGCGTGGAAGAAATTACCGCTTCTGTCGAAGAACTCAGCCGGTCGGTCGAAGGCGTCAAGGAAAACGCCAACGCCGCCGACAAGGTCTCCCGGGAGACGAACCAGTTGGCCGAGCAGGGAGGTCAGGCGGTTCGAAAGTCGACCGAGGCGATGGAGCTCATCCGGACCAGCTCCGAGCAGATCGCCGAGATCATCCAGGTGATTTCTGAGATCGCCAGCCAGACGAACCTGCTGGCCTTGAACGCGGCCATCGAGGCGGCCCGTGCCGGCGAACACGGCATGGGATTCGCCGTCGTGGCCGACGAGGTCCGCAAGCTGGCCGAACGGTCTAACCAGGCGGCCGGCGAGATTACCTCGTTGATCAAGGAGTCGAGCAGCCGGGTCCAGGAAGGCGCCCAACTCAGCCAGGAGACCGAAGAGTCGCTGAAGAAGATTATCGAGGGCGTCGAAGGCACGGCGTCCAAGATTGCTGAAATCGCCTCGGCGACGATCCAACAGGCGGCCAACGCCGAAGAAGTCTCCAAGGCCATCCAAGGCGTCTCCGAGGTGACCGAACAGGCCGCCGCCGGAAGCGAGCAAATGGCTTCCAGCAGCGAGCAGCTTGGCGCCCAGGCCCAAGCGCTGCGTGACCTGGTCAACCGGTTCAAGACTGACACCGGTACCACGCAGTCGGGTCACGATTGGTCGGCCAAGGCCAAGGCCGAGGCTGAGGCAACCTCTGCCTAAGTTCACCGCAAGCTCAGGGTGGCCCCGCAACGCCGGGGCCACCCTGGCTTGATTATCTAATCAACAAGGACAACCATCTCATCTTTCAACTCGGAGTCACTCCATGTCCACTACACTGCAAAATCCTTCCCTCCATGAGGGCCGAGGTTCGGAACACACCGGTTCCCTGCAGTTGGTCAGTTTCAAGCTGGGCAACGAAACCTATGGAATCGAAATCACGCGGATCCGCGAGATCATCCTGATCGGCGAAATCACGCAGATCCCCGAAACGCCACACTACATCAAGGGCCTGATCAATCTTCGTAGTACGGTCATTCCGGTGATCGACCTGCGCGCCCGGTTCTCGCTGCCCGAGAGCGAATTGGGCGGCGAAAGCCGCATCATGGTGCTCAATGTCGGCCGGCGGACGATCGGTATCATCGTCGATTCGGTCAACGAGGTCCTTCGTGTCGGCAACGACCAAATCTCCCCGGCTCCGCCGACCGTGGCCAGCCTGGGTAACGAATACATGACCGGCCTCGTCCGACTCAAGGAGCAGCTCCTGATCCTCCTGGACGTCGACGAGCTCTTCGGCGCGGAAGAAACGGCCGCGATGGACCAGGCGGTCGCCAACGCCTGACGGGCGACTATTGAAAGACCATTTTCACCCGCGGGCCGGGTCGCCTCAGGCAAAACCTGGCTCGCGGGTTGCTTTTTACGCTCATTCGGGCTTCTGGTGGTAACCGCTCATGCCTTGGGTCAAAGAGGCGGAAAAGGTGCCAGGCACCTTTTGCCGGAACGGCCCTTCGGGTGCTTCGCACAAAAGGTGCCTGGCACCTTTTCCGCTGGCTGTGGACGATTACTTCTGGTGAAACACGCCCACGACGGCTGGCTGGTAAGAGCGGATGTTCCAGCGATCGGGCAGCGACAGAAGGTCGAAATCGAATCGGCCGTCCGACTCGACCGCAAAGACGCTCCCGACCGGGGCGTTCTCCATCAAGCCGCCGATCAGCCCGATCATCGCCTCCTTCTTGTCCACGTAGAAATCGTAGGGCGGTGAGACGAAGACGACCCAAGGACATGCCGGCAGTGTCGGGTCCTGTCGCAGCCAGACGAATACGTCGGCCGTGACCACTTCGGTAAGGGCTTCGACGCCCAGTGTGGCGATGTTTTCCCGTAGCACCCGGGCGGTGGGGAAGTGGCGTTCGATGAACGTCGCCCTGACGGCCCCGCGGCTGACGGCTTCCAGCCCGAGGGCCCCCGTCCCGGCAAAAAGGTCCAGGGCGTGATGCCCAGCGTCCAGCGGACCGATCAGGTTGAACAGGGCCTCGCGGACCCGGTCTTTCATCGGCCGGACCCGCCGGTCGCCCCCGTATTGCAGCTTCCGACCGCGATATTTTCCCCCCACGATGCGCAAGCCGACAGGCGAAACGGTCGGAGTTGGCGGCGGAGGGGTCGGACGTCGTTTTCGCGGTGGCATTGGCACGCATTCATGGGGGCGACGTTGACAACAGAGAGTAGTATGATACCGTAAGGGGCGCCGCCGTGGTAGCCTGCACAGGGCATACCCTGCCCCAGCGACCCGCCGTACATCCCTGCCGAGGGCGGGATCGGTCCAACGACTTAACGCGAGGAGATCTCTCATGCAATCTTGGTGTGCTTTGATATTGGGAAGTTTGATGTTTCTGTGCATGCCCCTGGTAGCCTGGTCGCAAGAACCACCCGCGGCCACCCCGGCGCCGACCGCGCCGGCGACCGATCCACCCGGCCCCAAGCAGGCGGCCTTCAATGAGTTGTATGCTCAGTGGAAGGCCCTACTGGTCCAACTCCACGAACTGAAAGTCCAGTATGTGTCGGCCAACGACCAGGAAAAGATGAAGATCCGCGACCAGTTCGACGCCCTAGTCAAGAAAGGTGAAGAACTTGAACCCAAGGTGTCCGCCGCGGCCGAGGCGGCCTATGCCGAGAACCCTAGCGCGGGCAGGGAAAAGGAAGTCGAGAAGTTCCTTCTGATGACCTGTGGTGGTAGTCTGAAGCAGGAAGATTACGAAAGGGCCTATCGAGTGGCCAAGATGCTTCTCGAGGGAGGCGTCCAAGAGAAGCAGCTTTGGAGCCTGGCCGGAGTAGCCGCGTTCATGACCGGTCACCTGGACGAGGCGGATCAGTATTTCAAGAAGGCGGCTGCGTTGAAGGTCTCGCCCAGCATCGGCGATCGATCCGTCGATTCCCGCATTGCCCAATTCCTCGACGACCCGGCCGTCGACAAGAAAGCCTGGGCCGACGAACAGAAGATCCGCGCTGCTGAAGCCAAAGCCGACGACCTGCCTCGTGTCTTGTTAAAAACGGACGTGGGCGACATCGAGGTCGAGCTGTTCGAGAACGAAGCGCCGGAAGCCACGGCCAACTTCATCACCCTGGTCGAGAAGGGCTTTTACGACGGCCTCACCTTCCACCGCGTCCTGCCCGGCTTCATGGCCCAGGGCGGTGATCCCAAGGGGAACGGAAGCGGCGGGCCCGGCTACTCCATCAAGTGTGAGTGTTACGAGAAGAACGCCCGCAAGCACTTTCGCGGCTCGCTCAGCATGGCCCACGCCGGCCGCGACACGGGCGGATCGCAATTCTTCCTGACGTTCATCCCGACCAGCTTTCTCGACGGTCGCCACACCGTATTCGGCCGTGTCATCAAGGGAATGGACGTCCTTTCCAAGATCCAACGCATTGATCCCGACAGCGACAAAATGGGCAGCAAGCCCCGCCCCACCAAGATCCGCAAGGCCACCGTCGTTCGCAAGCGCGACCACGAATACAAGTTCACCAAGCTGCCAGAACGGTGATTGGATCTGTCAAACCGGTGAAAATAGGGCGGGTCGGGTGCTGTTGCCAGTCTCGATTCCGCCCTTGACGCCGGGGCAAAAATCGGGACAATCCCTGGGCCACATTCGGAGGGCCGACATGGAAGCCGGCCCGCTCGTCTTGCGTGGCGTTCGATCCACGACGAGTTCCTCTTCCGGATAGCAGGGCGCAGCCAAGGCATGGAGGCCAACGCGCCATGCGGGTTTGTCCCGACCAGACGCACCGAATCAGTCTGCGTAAGTTGTTGCCAGACGCGGAGTTCCGTGGTTCCGGCGACATCGCGATCGGTTCGTGCGTCTGTGATTCGCGGCAGTTGCGCCCGGGCGATCTGTTCGCCGCGCTGCCCGGTTCGACCCACGACGGCCACGACTTCGTTGCCCAGGCGATCGGTCGCGGCTGCAGCGGGATTCTTGCCCAACATCCGGTCGACGAGGCCAGCGTGCCCGTCTGCATTGTGTCCAACGTCCGCGCCGCCCACGCCCGGATCTGCCAGGCCCTGGCCGACGACCCGGGGCGGAAGCTGAAGTTGATCGGCGTGACCGGCACGAACGGCAAGACGACGACCAGTTGCCTGATCGCCCGAATGCTGGCCCGGACCGGCTATCGGGTCGGTTTGCTGGGCACCTTGGGTTATTTCGACGGCATCCGCTGCGACGACGCCACCTGGACCACGCCGCCGCCCGAGACGCTGGCCCGATACCTGAAGCAGATGGTTCAGAACGAGTGTTCTCATGCCGTGATGGAGGTCTCCAGTCACGGCCTGGACCAGTCGCGTCTGGCCGGTTTGGAACTGGACGCCGTCTGCGTGACGAACGTCCGCCGTGATCATCTCGACTACCACCGGACCCTTGGCGACTACCGTCAAGCCAAATCCAAAGCCTTCGATCACCTGTCGGCTGAAGGTTTCTGCGTGATCAACGCCGATGACCCGACGTCGGTGTCGTATCTGCCGCTGATCGACGGGCCGGTCCTGACCGTGGCCATCCGTTCGGCGGCCGAGATCACGGCCACACCGGTCGAACACCATCAAAGCGAACAGACGTTCCTCCTGACCGCCGGCAGCGACACCGTACCTGTGCGGACACGGATGATCGGCACGCATCACATCTACAACTGTCTTGAAGCGGCGGCCGTCGGCCTGGCCTACGGGCTGGATTTGCCGACCGTGGTTCGAGGGCTCGAGGCGGTCGAATACATCCCCGGCCGATTACAGCGGATCGAGTGCGGCCAACCGTTTGGCGTGTTCGTTGACTACGCCCACACGCCCGACGCCCTGGAAGGATGCCTCCAAACGCTTCGCGACGTGACGTCAGGTCGGGTGATCTGCGTCTTCGGCGCCGGAGGAGATCGCGACCGGCAGAAACGCCCGCTGATGGGCCGCGCGGCCGAACGGGGTTGCGACCTGGCTGTCCTGACCAACGACAACCCACGGAACGAAGATCCCCGCGCGATCGTCGGCGACCTCCTCGAAGGTTTTCAGCGACCGGCCGATGCGCAAGTCCTGCTGGATCGGGCCGAGGCCATCCACTACGCCCTGTCGGTTGCCCGGCCGGGCGATTGCGTCCTGATCGCCGGCAAGGGACATGAAACCCACCAGACGATCGGCAACGAACGGATCCCGCTGGACGACCACGAACTGGCCACCACTTGGCTCTACGAAAACCGGCCTTACGCCGAAGACACCCGCGGCTCGGACGCCGCATGATAAACCTGCGAAATAACCCGATGAACCCAGCCGTTTCTCCCACCGTTGCCCATTTGCACCAGGCCGTCGGCGGTCGCCTGATCGGCCGGGCGTCCGACGCGCCGTTAGGGCCCGTGGCCATCGACAGCCGGCAGGTCGGCGAGGGAGACGTCTTTTGGGCCCTTCCGGGACCGAACCACGACGGAGCCGATTTCGTCGACGAAGCCTTCGCCCGGGGCGCTTGTGGGGTCGTGGCCGACCGCCCGATTGCTTGTCCCGAGGACCGATGGGCCGTCGAGGTTCCCAACACCCAAAGGGCGTTGTGGGACTGGGCCGCGTGGCATCGGCGGCGGTTCACCGGCACGATGATCGCCGTCACCGGCAGCGTCGGCAAGACGACCACCCGGCAGATGATCCATACCGTGTTGAGCAGCCGGCTTCGCGGCACGGCCAGCCCTCGCAACTTCAATAACCACATCGGCCTCCCCTTGAGCCTGTTGGCCGTCGCGCCGGAGGACGACTACGCGGTGCTCGAGATGGGCGCCAGCGGACCGGGTGAGATCGCCGCCCTGGCCGACCTCTGCCGACCCAGGGTGGGGGTGATTACGCAAGTAGGCGACGCGCACTTGGGCGGATTCGGAAGCCGGCGCGGCGTGGCCGAGGCCAAGGCTGAACTCTTGGCCGCCTTGCCCGACGACGGCCAGGCTGTCCTGGTCGATGATCCATGGATCCACCGCGTGGCCGGGCGTTCGCGAGCGCCGATCACCTGGGTGGGACGCGACGGGCATTGTGACTTGGTGGCCGACGAGGTCCGCAGCAGTGAAGGCCGGCTCCAATTCAAGATCGTCGACTGCCCGTTCGACGTGCCCGTCTGGGGACGCCACCACCTCGGCTCGGCCCTGGCCGCCGTGGCGGTGGGCCGGACGTTCGGCTTGGATCTGGAGACGATCGCCGAGGCCTTGTCTCAATTCAATCCGCTGCCCATGCGTTGCGAGGTGATCGAGGTCCGCGGCGCGACGATCATCAACGACACGTACAACGCCAGTCCGACCGCCATGCATGCGGCTTTAGAACTGTTGCGCGATTTCGACACGCCCGGCCGGCGCGTGGTCGTCTGCGGCGACATGGCCGAGTTGGGCGAGGAGTCCGTCCGGCTGCATTTTCAACTCGGGCGTCAGATCGTCGGCGCCTGCGGCGCGGACATGCTGATCGCCTGTGGGCAGTTCGCCCGCCAGGTGGTCGACGGCGCTCGCGCGGCGGGAATGCCGGCCCGGTGGACCATCCCCTGTGTCACGCCGGACGAAGCCTTGCCGCACGTTGGTCAGGCGATCTTGCCCGGCGACGTTGTGCTGGTCAAAGGCTCCCGGGCAATGAACATGGAACACGTTGTCGACGCGCTGCGCCAGTATCCGCGACGTCGCAGTGCGTAGGAAGAACAAAACCGTGCACACCTTTGGACAACGCGGCGGAAAAGGTGCCAGGCACCTTTTGCCGGAACGGCCCTTCGGGTGCTTTGCACAAAAGGTGCCTGGCACCTTTTCCGCGGGCCGTGAACGGTTATGGAAGAACAAAACAAACTAGTGTGGGTCCCGTCGGTTGTGTCGAGTTTGCGGGAACTTGGACACTGCCCTCCCTCCTGGGTAGGAGCTTAAACTTGCCGGGCTTTGCGGCTTCTGGGTCAGCCGCTCTGGCAAGTGCTTCCCGATGGGGCCTAAGACTGAGCGCCGGGGCGGTGCATCCGCGCCGCTCCGGCTGCTCAGGGAACAAAAGGGGGATGAGGGGCAGGGGACGGGGGGCGAGTTGGCTGATCGCCACTGCCCATCCCTTGCCCCCCGCCCCCAAACCCTCGCCCCCGATTCTTCGCCCCTACCGCCATGCTGCTTTGGTTGTTGAATTCCGTCGGCTACGCGTCCTGGCCCGCGCTGGGAAAGATCACACTGCGCGGATCGGTCGCGGCCATGCTCGGCTTTGTGTTGGCGTTGGCGTTGGGTCCTTGGATGATCCGGTGGTTGCGCGCCCGATTCCGCGAACCCAACCGCAGTCCTTCACCTGAGATCGAGCTCCTCCATCGTGACAAGGAAGCCACGCCCACGATGGGAGGCCTGTTCCTGGTCGCCGGGCTGGTCGTCGGCTCGCTCCTTCTGGCCGACCTGCACAATACGTTCGTCCAAACGGCCTTGTTCACTGTCGTCGGCCTGACAGCGCTGGGGGCGTGGGATGATCTGGCAAAACTGCGAGGTCGAGGGCATGGGCTCTCCAGCCGAGCGAAACTGGCTGGCCAACTGCTCATTGCCACGGTGGCGGCCGTTGCGCTGTACTATCGACATGCCGCTTCGGGCGACGGGCCCGTGCTGCATGTGCCGTTGACGAACTTCACCGTTTGGCTCGGTCCGGCGCTGATCCCGCTGGCCGTGTTGGTGATCGTCGGGTCGTCCAACGCGGTCAACCTGGCCGACGGACTGGATGGGCTGGCCGGCGGGTGCTTGATCTTCGCCATGGCGGCGGTGGGGGCCGTCGCCTATGCAGCAGGGCACGCCGTCGTGGCCGACTACCTGGGCGTAACGCCCGTGGCCGGCGCCGGCGAAATGGTCGTTGTGGCCGGAGCGGCGATCGGCGGGCTGATGGGGTTTCTCTGGTTCAATTGCCACCCGGCCCAAGTGTTCATGGGAGACACGGGCTCGTTGCCCTTGGGGGGGCTATTGGGTGTGATTGCGATTTCCGCCCGGCAGGAGCTACTGCTGGTGCTCATCGGCGGCGTGTTCGTGCTCGAAGCGGTCAGCGTGATCATCCAAGTGGGGGTCTACCGTTGGCGTCGGCGACGCGTGTTTCTGTGTGCTCCGATTCACCACCATTTTCAACTTCGTGGTTGGCCCGAGACGCGAATCGTCACCCGATTTTGGATCGCCGGGGCCCTCTGTGCCCTGGTGGGGGTTGCCAGCCTGAAGCTGCGGATCCATGAGTCGGAGCCGGCCCCCTTGCTGACAGGAAGAGGGGGTGCCACTGCTGGCTTGTCCAGCAGTGCCGGGACCAACACGACTGCGACAAGCACTGCTGGACAAGCCAGCAGTGGCACCCAGAGGAGGAAAAAGGGGACAGGTGCAATTTGTGCGAAGCACCCTCCGGGCCGTTCCGGCAAATTGCACCTGTCCCCTTTTTTCTCCCCCACAACCGGGCCCCCGCAATCTGGCGAACCAAGAAACTTTCTCCCCCTTCGTGACGTCCAACCAGTACAAAGCGACCCATCGAGGCCGGAACTTGCCAAAGATATCAGGGTTCAACGCGAATAGGGAGATAGCAGGTCGAACGGAGACACCACGCGCTGCTTGAGATTCCACGCCAACTTCGCCGTTTCATCCCCATCGAGCGAACCATTTTCCATCGAGCATCGTCATACTCCTATCCTCAACGACCCCGAACGATCGGCACCCTCCACCGCAGATCAAGCTGTGCCTGACAGGGACGTAGGGTGGGGCACACCTGCCCCACCAAGACAACCCATTTCTGAATGCTTGTGTGGCAAGTATGCCTCACCCTACATTGACTCGCAGCCCCAACTCTCGTGAGATGATTCGACCAATCACCATGAACGCGGACGCTTTGCACATCGTGTTTGCCGGCGGTGGAACGGGCGGCCATCTCTATCCGGGATTGGCCGTGGCCGAGCGGATCCGCGCGCTGGCACCCGGGGCTCGGGTGACGTTCGTCGGCAGCGGCAAACCGTTCGAGAAGAAGCATGTCGGCGCGGCCCGGTTCGATTATCAAACGGTTGCGTCGCGCCCGTCGCCGCGCAACCCGATCCAGATGCCCGGCTTCCTCTGGACGCACTTCCGCAGCGCGCAACAAGCGCGTCGGTTCCTGCGCGAGGAGAAGGTCGACGTCGTCGTCGGCCTGGGCGGTTATGTCAGTGTGCCAACCGGCCGTGCGGCCCGTGCGGAAAACATCCCGCTCGTGCTGCTCGAGCAGAACGTCGTGCCCGGCCGCGCTACGCGATGGCTGGCCCGATCGGCGCAGATCGTCTGTGTACCCTTCGAGGCGACGGCCGCGCGCCTCGGTTTCCTGAAGCAGATTCACGTCACGGGCACGCCGATCCGGCCGGGCTTCTCGGCCTGTAAGAACGGCAAGTCGCGGCGACTGTTGATCCTCGGCGGCAGCGGCGGCGCCCGGGCGATCAACCAGAGCGCGCCCCGCGCGATCTACCGCATCCGTTCGAAGCTTGAAGGTTGGAAGATCGCCCATCAGTCGGGCGAGGCGGACCTCGAAGCGACCCGATCGCTCTACGGCAAGTTCGGTCTGCCGGCGACGGTCGTTCCCTTCGTCCGCAACATGCCGCACGTGCTCAGCCGGACCGACGTGGCCGTCTGCCGCGCGGGCGGATCGACGCTGGCCGAGTTGGCCGCCGCGGGCGTGCCGGCCGTGCTGCTGCCCTATCCCCACGCCACCGACGATCACCAACAGGCCAACGCCGAGTTGTTCCGCACCCGCGGCGGTTGCCCGGTGATCGACCAGCGCGACACCGAGGCCCCCTTGGAGGACCGTCTGGCCAAGCACCTGGCGGATCTGGTCGACTCGCCAGGCCGTCGCGAGCGGATTGCCTACACGCTCGGATTGTTGGCCGAGCCGGAGGCAGCCCAACGGGTCGCCCGGCTGATTCTCGGTCTGGTCAGTGCCGACCAGACGCCCCTCCCTCCAGTGATGCGCAACGTGCCGCCGCCCCACGCCTTGGGCCCCGTGGTGCGTGGGGCCTGGCCCGCCAGCCCGGTCGCCGAGCCGCATTGACCTGTCCGGTCGTCGGCCGTATTATCCCACGCTGGCAGCAAGGCGGCGGAAAAGGTGCCAGGCACCTTTTGCCGGAACGGCCCTTCGGGTGCTTCGCACAAAAGGTGCCTGGCACCTTTTCCGCAGGCCGCAAACAGTTGTGATTCTCCGCACTCCAGGAGAGCGGCATGGCGGCGTCGCGGTTGTGGGATCGGCAAGGGGGCCACGAAGATCGAACGGTGCATCTGATCGGCGCGGCCGGGTCGGGCATGAGGAGCTTGGCTCGGGTGCTGCACCAGCGCGGCTGGGTGCTCACCGGGTCGGACGCCGACGCCCGGGCGGTTGACCGGTTGCGAAAAGCGGCGGGAAGCCCGTTCGCACGACTCTTCGCCTGGCACGACGCTGAAAATCTGCCGCCCGAATGTGGGCTGGTTATCGCCAGCGACGCCATCGGACGGGACAATCCGGAACGTCTGGTGGCCCAGCGCCGGGGCCTGCCCGTGCTGAGCTATACTGATGCCCTGGGCCGCCTGATGCAGGGTGACACCCGGGGCCTGGCCGTGGCCGGGACGCACGGCAAGTCGACCACGACGGCCATGGCGGCCCATGTGCTCATCGCGTCGGGCAAGGACCCCACGGTCGTCTGCGGCGCAGCCACATTGGGCCAACTCGACGGCGGTCGGGCCGGACGGGGCCAAAGCGTCTTGATCGAAGCCTGCGAGTATCGGGCCAACTTCCTGAAGCTTCACCCACGCCATGCAGTTTTGTTGGGCATCGAGCCGGACCATTTTGATTGCTATCCGACACTGGCCTCGTTGGAAGCGGCGTTTGCCCAGTTCGTCGGCCAGCTTCCCCCCGACGGCCTGCTACTGGCCCGGGCCGATTGCCCCGTCACACGGCGGATTCTCACTCGGGAAACACCTTGTCCGGTCGAGACCTTCGCTC
>JAFGFF010000396.1 GCA_016931075.1 Pirellulales bacterium
AAAGAGCCCGCCGACGGAGAAACGTTCTCCACCGGCGGGCTCTTTTTGATACCTGGCGAACCAGGCTCTGCGGATACCCGCTCAACGCCCTCGAACCTAGCAAATCGCTTGGCAAATTGCAAGCTTTCTTTTTGGGCCACTCCCGCCTTTCGAACGCGAGCCGGTTGCCATGCCCAGACGCTGCTTTAACGGCGGATGGGCATGTGGCAGGTTGTGTGAACGACCAGGTGGCTGTGATAAGCACCTCCTGGGCCTCGCGCCCCCCCGATAGCAAAGCTATCGCGACCGCCCCTGTGTCGGCAACCATGAGTCAATCGGGGCGCTCGGGAAACCCCCCTTTCACTATCTGCGAACGCGAACGCGTTTGGCCTGTCTGCCATGAAAGCGCGAAAGTCAAAAGAAGGTGGCTGTTGCAGGGTGGGTAGTGGCAAGGGACCGGGTTGCCCACAGAGTCCTGATCGACAGAAGACCGAAAGCCCCCCATCACAGCTGGACAAGCCGCAAAGACGCCTGACTTGGATCGTCCTGGAGAGGGGGCATTTGCCTAAGGGATTCCTTTTTGATATATACGTATGCCTCCCTGCAAGGGATGTACGCCATCGGTGCGTATCCGTCGATGCCGGGGAGAAATCAGGGTTCACACGGCACCAAATGCACTACGAACTACTGTCGGTATGACATCCATGATATCCGCCAAACGACAAGGAAATTACCATGACATCCTGGCGCACCACATCCTGGTTCTCTTTCGTTTTCGCTTGCATCCTGTTTATCTCGGCGAGCCCGCTCTGCGCGGCCGTTCTGGTTGATCCCAACGGTGTCGGGGCCACGGATGTGGTCCCCGCCGATCCGAGCGCGTGGGATAGTGATCACATTGGTTACGTCGGCCAATACTCACGCGGCGAACTGCGTGTGGACGGCGGTTCTGAAATCCAGTCCAGTCGTGGCATCCTTGGCTACCTGGCCGATGTGACCGGTGTCGTCGAAATCGAGGGAACCGGCTCTAGCTGGACGAACACTTCCGGCCTCAGCTTTGGTTACTACGGGAACGGGATCTTGCGTGTTGCCGGCGGCGGAACGCTCATTGGCGGCGGTAGTATCGCCGCTTATTCCGGCTCCACCGGCTATGTGAACATCGATGGAATCGGCTCGTCGTGGGGCAACGATCATGCCTTTGACGTTGGCCTGGCCGGCAACGGCACACTGGAGATTACACGAGGCGGGGTAGTCGCCAGTTCCGAGAGTGGAATCGGTATCAGTCTTAACTCCAACGGCCTCGCAAGAGTCGACGGCGCCGGCTCGACGTGGACCAACACCTACCAACTCATCATCGGCGAATTCGGCACAGCCAGACTCGAAATCACCCGGGGTGGAACAGTCAGCAACCTGGACGGCAGCATTGGTTATGAATCGACGTCAAGTGGAAGCGTCAAAGTCGACGGCATTGGATCGACCTGGACCAACCACAACTGCCTCTTCGTGGGAGATTACTGCTACGGCAGCGGAACGCTCGAAATCACCAACGGGGGCCTGGTCAGCGCGTTTGGAGGTCTGCGCATCGACGATGACGCCGACGGCGACAGCTACATCAACATCGCTACCGGCGGCATGTTGGCGTTGTACGGCAACGCCCAGGCTTCGCTGGACGATTTTCTCGGACTTGCCAACGGCACCGATGCGATACGATACTGGGACAATTCGATCTCGAATTGGGCCCATATCACCGGCGCCGTCCGCGACACCGACTACACCCTGACCTATCTCGCCGATGGCGATCTGGCCGGCTACACCCTGCTCACCGTGGGAACCGTCCCGGAACCAAACACGATCTTCCTGCTGCTTACCGCCTCGGCGTGCTGGCTTGCCGTGCGACGGCGTCAGGTCTTCAGGGGATCCTAGTTCGGCGACGCACCCCCGTAAACGCGGCGAGACGCCGCGTTTACGGGGGTGCTGCCATACGTAGACGCGGCGTCCCGCCGCGTTCGTTACGCGTCCCTGTTCCGCCCATACCGTGGCCCTAGGCCGATATCTCTCAGTCCTTCAGACTGAGCTTGTTAGCCGCTTCTGCTCATGTTGACAGGCCCGCGGGCGGCGCCGATTACCCGTTAATCGGGGTCGCGCGAGCGACAAGAGGCAAAGTCTGACTCTATCCATCCCCTTCCGGGCCTAACGGCCCCCTGATAGCCGAGGGGCCACCCGCGTGTTGCCTGCTGGCCGTTACTTCTTTTCGTTCTCTTTCTTCAAAAACTTGTACCTCGACCAGTCGATGCCCATGGCCCTTTCGAACTTTTCCTGTTCGGGCGAGCCATAAGCTAGGGCGACGGTCGTGTAGCCGCCCTGGAGCTTGCCGTCGGACATGTACATCCAGTCGACGACCTCATCTCGGGCGACCTTGACGTTCTGGCCCAGTTTCACGCCAATCGAGTTGACGGGCTCGTTGCCAAGTTTGCCCTGGAATCCGTCGCCGGCAAGTCGGACGTCACTGATCCAGATGTACTCGATGTCGTCGTCGCCCGTTCCGTACTTGAAGCCCTTCTTGACGCTGAACAGCTTGTCGCTGCCCTTCTTCGCCTTCAACGCGGTGACAAACGTGTCCAATGTCGACTTCGCCTCGGCGATGGCCGCGTCCATGCGATCCTCATCGAACTCCGTCGAATAGTTGGGATTCTCGGAGCAACCCGCCACACAGACCAGAAGCACGGCCACCGCACCCAACCCACTCGGTATTCTCCGCATGACAGCCTCCTTGGGAACAAGGTCCACCCTCAATATGCCTCTCGAGCGGGCACCCGCAAGGCCAGGCACTTCCTGACAAACACGAATCCCGCCGCTGAACAGAATATCCGAAATCCCCCAGGCGTAAAAGCCTCTGCGTATCGCCGTTCGAGAACCTTGACTACCCGCTGAACCACAGGATCAGACGCACGCGCTGGGGGCCGTGGTGGCGTTCCAACTCGGCCATCGTGTCGCGAAGGACCGAATAGCCGACGGGGATCGCGTCGTAGGTCAGGCCGTGATGGGCCAAGGCGTCGTCGTACTCGGCCGGCCAGAGCCAGGTCGGGTTGACCCAGCCGGGCTCGGCGACCACTCGCCACCGGATATGCCCGTCCTCGTCGACGTTCAGCCGGCTCCAGTCGGCCGACTTGCGGGAAGGGAGGTTGAACGTCTGCACGACCGTCGATTCCATACACCCCTCCGAGTCGACCCACTCGCGTGCCTTATCCGGCCCGATACACCGGTCGCCAGGCCAGAACCACCGGTCGGGCAACAAATCGTCCTCCGTCACAAGCCAGAAGAACCGGTGCGCCACCACCCGGCTCTGCGGCACGGGCATTCCTCGCGGCGCATGCTTCGGCACCCGTTCCGGGTCCCGATCCTCCGCCTCGTAGAAGGCCTCGCGCCCTCCGGCCAATGCGTCATGCACGGCGTAGTCCGCGTCCAGTACAAAGGAGCCCTCGGTCAGACTGAAGATCGAATCCGGATCCGAGAAAGGCACCGATTCCTCTCCGCGATCCACTTCAATAAACACTTCTATGTCTGTGCTCATGCGTTTCGTTTTTTGATTTTCTCGCTGGTTGCCTTATCATCCTCCTTGCGATCGAGTCTACCACATGGAGGAGCCAATTTCATCGGCAGTTTTTAGGCCACTCCTCTTTGAAATGACATCAAGTAGGCGCCGACCTCGCCAGAGCGACCGATTTGTGTCGCGTGGTTTGAGAACTCGGGCGATCCGTCTTCGTCTCTCAGTTCGTTGTTCGTAGCGGACTTGTCTTCGTATCTCACAACGACACCGCCAACAAGTACTAGGTCTTCATCTTGTCCCCGTCCCGGCCCTTCCTTCTTCTCGTGTTCTCGTGATTCCGTCGCCAGAAACCGCTTTTCGCCGTCTGCGGATACGGATGTGTTTGGCCTGTTTATCACGAAAGTACGAAAGTACGAAAGCACGAAAGACAAAGAGAGGGTGGATCTCGCCGGAAGGAATAGTGGTAATTGTATCATTACAAGAGACCGGGCTGCCTGCGCAAAGAAGAAGCCGACGGCAGGGGGCCGGCGGCTTCTGGGTGTTCAGAGAGGTGGGGCGAATGGATCAACCGTGTTGTCGGCTTTGCCGCCAGCCGAAGAGCATCGCGAGGCTGCCCAACAGCAACCAAATGGTAAGCGTTCCCGCCTCGGGCACTACTGTGTCCCTGGCGAAAGCGAACGCATTTCCCCAGATGATTTCATTGTCGCCATCGTCCAGGGCGCCGTGTTTCATGAAATTCGTATCGGCGAATAAGACGACCCTGCCTGGAGTATCCAGTGTCACGATGATTGGATTGTTGTCGACACCTTCCCAGACGATATCAGCACCCGCGGGAAGAGCCGGACTGAACGCTCCCGTGGCAGCGGGCTGGTAGGAGTTGGCCACGCCAAACGGACCATTGACAATGGGACTGGCGGGATTGGTCGGCGAGGCATTGACCGCCCGATCGCCCCCCAGGCCCGACACGCCAAAACTGTTCGCGATTTCTTCCCACTCGGGACCCGACAGAAAGATGCGTTCGGTACCCACGGCAACCAGCCCACCGCCGCTGCTGACGAAATTCACAATGTCGTTCAATTGCGATGCGGTAAACGCATTGTTCGCCAAACCCACGTACAAGATATCGATGCCTACTAGGTCGGCGGCACTGAACGACCCCACGGGCACGTCGGTTACCGTTGCACCATTCGTGGTGAGGGTCGACCGAGCATCCGCCATAATGGTCGCGGAAAGCGGGCTATCATAGACTCCGTCCAGGCTGAGCACGTCCACCCCCGTCAAAATGGCCGCTTGCCCCGTCGCGCACAACATGACAAGAGCGATAATGGTACTTAGTGTTCGCATGGAAACCGTCTCCTGAAGAAGGTTGTCTGGCAATCCCGGCTACCATCGCAGCCGTGCCCAAGTATGACGCAGCAGACAACCCCCCCGCGAACTCGGCCAGACATCTCCCACTGGCAACACACCCGACGACACGGAAGACCAGGGCAAATACATGCAAAAACCCATCACATTCGTTGATCGCCGACGCCCGCTTCCTGACAAGGAAAATGGACGGATTTCCAAGAATGGCTCCGCAGTCCACCGCCACATCATCCGCCATTCCCCCAGGCTTCCCGCCCTTTCAAAATGTCAGGCAAGGACGAACAAAACCCACCCTCCGAAGGCGGTCACTCCGCCACCATTGGTAAAGCACTGACCGAGCCGAAAAACTGGAGAGTCGCAACAGAAAGAAGGACGAAACCACAGCCCGCCTTGTGGACAGCTAGTTATCCGCGAGCCAAGATCATTCGGATCACACAGGGTGTCCAGAGCTTCTCGTGTTTTCGTGATCCCGTCGCCGGAGACCGCCTTTTCGCCGTCTGCGGATGCGGACGTGTCTGGCCTGTTTATCACGAAAGGACGAAAGGACGAAAACACGAAAGACAAGGAGAAGGTGGCGAGTGGTCTGGCCATCAACAGGTGTCAGCCGGCGCCTCGGGCGCCATTATCTACCGGTTAGTTCAAACAGGAGCCCAAAGGGCTCATCCATATTAGCCCAGGACACCGCCCTGGGAAACAGTTGAGTTATGCTACCGAAGAGCTCTGAAGGAGCGACACAACGGGCCGCAGTGGCTTGGTGGCGCCCCCTTCAGGGCTTTCTGTGGGCAGGTCACCCTTTTCCCCAGGGCGGTGCCCTGGGCTGATAGGTTTCAGCCCTTCAGGCTGAGTTTGTTAGCCGCCTCTGCTCATGTTGACAGGCCCGCGGGCGGCGCCGATTACTAGTCAATCGGGATCGCGCGAGCGACAAGAGGTAGAGTCTGACTCTATCCATCGCCTCCCGGGCCTAACGGCCCCCCGATAGCCAAGCTATCGGGGTTAACCGCGAAGCCAAAAGAGGCCCGGCACCTCTTGTCGCTTCGTGGCCCAGGTTTAAGAACCCGGGGCATCCGGTTGTTCATCGTTTGCAGTTAGTCCTTCAAGAATGAACCTGTGCATATGGTTTTCTCCGGGCGGTTCGAGCCCTTCTGCCTGCAAGGCAGCATACCAATCGCAAAGGGCTTCTTCTTTTTCCGCAATTTTATTTGCACGTCCCCACACTGGTGATAGATGTATGATCCAAAGTTCAATCTCCCGTTCGGATATATCCTTTCCCTTCCCGAGTAACTCGCCGGTAATAACAAGCATAAGAGCCAAGTGTGAATCGATCACCTCTTCCGGTATAGACCAATGTGATTTTCCCAAGCAGTCTGTATAGAAGCTGAGTTGTTTTAATTGGTCGAGAAGCCGTGGGTGCTCTGCATCATTGTGAAAAAGTGGAGCGAAGTCGTGGAGCTTCCGCGCTCCCTTCAGAACGAAATGAACAATTGGCCACATCTGGTTTTTGGAGGTATGGCGACGGTATCTTCGCCAAGCGTCCTTGAGTGCGGCGTCATCTTGTGCAAGAGCGATCCCGCGGAGCACCGACGCTTTTCCTGCCTCCTCAATTGCTAGCACGGCCAGTGCGCACGCGGACGGATAACGCTTGTTATTCAGTAACAAGCGCGCATCCTCTGCTAATCGCTGTGCATTGCGCCGCGCAGAGTTTATCCCAGCAGCAATCTCCGCTGCTGACAGTGTGCCTCTGAATTGGTTGAGTCGCTTGCTTGTCATGATGTGGTCTCGCAAGTGGTACCGATTCTCGAACCGTTGTGGCATAGCCAATAGATTTCCGTTACCTCATGCCACCTTTTTCCCTAGGTTCAAGAATTCGGGCTACCTGGTTCCGGCGGGACCGGACCGCCCCAAGACGGTCCATCCCATCTCCAAAGGTCTGAAATGGCCAGACGCTTACATTCTCCAAAGGATGGTTTTCTATCGAGGCCGTGTGCCACATATAGAACGTTCCACGTCCGACACCGCGCTGAGATGTAACCATCGTCTATCTCGGAATCATCGACGACCACGATGTCGCGGCGAACGTCTTTGGCTACGAACCGCGTAAGCTCGGCGCCGACGTGGTACTTCTTGCGGTGACGTCGGAGTTGCCAGTTCCGTATTAGTTTTCCAATCATAGCTATCGTGCGTCAGAGATCACCCGAGTGAAAACGGAGATGCTAGAAGGTCTTTCTAAACTGACTGTTAGTGTGTATTGTTGTCTCGGAGTCATCTTCTACCCCTTAATCACCCCCATCGGCCTCAGCCGGGCCACTTTTTTCGCCAGCCCCGCGCGGTGGACGACGTCGACGACGTTGGAAACGTCTTTGTAGGCGGCCGGTTGTTCTTCGGCGAGGCCTTTGCGGCTGCGGCACAGGGCGAGGATGCCTTGGGAGGCGAGTTCGCGGTCGATGCGGCGGCCTTGGGCGTGTTGGATGGCGGCGGTGCGGCTCATGACCCGGCCCGCGCCGTGGCACGTGCTGCCGAACGACCGGGCCATGCTGCCGGGCTGACCGACCAGGAGCCAGCTCGCCGTGCCCATGTCGCCGGGGATGATGACCGGCTGGCCGACCGCGCGGTACTGGGTCGGCACGTCGGCGTGGCCGGCGGGAAACGCCCGGGTCGCGCCCTTGCGGTGGACGCAGACGGTCTTCTCGCGGCCGTCGACGGTGTGGGTTTCCATCTTGGCGATGTTGTGGGCGACGTCGTAGATCAGGCCCAGCTTGAGCGACTGCCAGGTTTGGCCGAAGACTTCGGCGACGATCTCCCGGGCTTGCCACATGAGCAACTGGCGGTTTGCCCAGGCGTAGTTGGCCGCGGCACGCATCGCGCCGAGGTATTTTTTGCCCTCGGGACTGTCGACGGGCGCGCAGGCGAGCTGCCGGTCGGGCAGGCCGATGCCGTAGCGGGCCGGGACGCCCCGCAGGTCGCGAAGCGCGTCGTCGCACACCTGATAGCCCAGCCCTCGCGAGCCGGAATGGATCATCAGGCAGACCATCTCCTCCTCGACGCCGAACACGCGCGCGGCGTCCTCGTCGAAGATTTCTTCCACGACTTGCATTTCAAGAAAATGGTTGCCCGAGCCTAGGGTGCCGCACTGGTCGCCGCCGCGGGCGAGTGCCCGTTGGGAGACGGCCTCGGGGTCGGCCCCGTCGAGGCAGCCGCGTGCTTCGGTGTGATCGAGGTCGGCCTGGGTGGCCAGGCCTTTGGACTTGAGGAACCCGACGCCTTCGCCCATGATCCGGCGTAGCTGCTTGTTGTCGAACAGATACGACCCACCCCGTCCCACGCCGGCCGGCACGCCGCGGAACAGGGCGTTCATGAGCAGTTCGAGCCGGGGCTGGACGTCCTCGCGCGTCATGCCCGAGCGAACCAGGCGGACGCCGCAGTTAATGTCGTAGCCGACGCCGCCGGGCGAGATGACGCCGCCCTCGGCCGGATCGGTCGCCGCGACGCCGCCGATCGGGAACCCGTATCCCCAGTGGATATCGGGCATGGCCATGCTGGCCGTCTGGATGCCGGGCAGGACGGCCACGTTGGCCACCTGTTCGGGCGCTTGGTCGGCGCGTACCTGTTCGATCAACGTCTCGTCGGCGAAGATCCGCCCCTCGACGTTCATGCCCGGCTTGTAGCTGGCCGGAATCCGCCAGCAACACTCGTCGATTTGCTCGAGCGGTCCGTGATATCCCTGCTTGACCATGATTGTGCTCGTTTGCTCCGTTTGTTCCGTTCGTTTGAAAAAGCGGCCTCGGTCGCCCGTCGGCCCGGGTTGGGGGGAATCGGTAAGTCTATTCGGTCCAAGAAGGACATTCTTGGCCGGCCGGAGGTTCCCACATTATATCCGCTTTTTCTTTTACCCAGTCGTTTCCGTCAATTGGGTGATTTCCCCAATCCCCAATCCCCAATCCCCAATCCCCAATCCCCAATCCCTAATCCCCC
>JAFGFF010000397.1 GCA_016931075.1 Pirellulales bacterium
AATAACCGTGCCCAGGCTCAGGCCGCTGATAAGCCGGTTGCGCTGCGGGAAAGCGCCGCTCAGGGGCAGGGCCTCGGGCGGCGACTCGCTCAACAGGGCTCCGTGCGCCGCCACCTCGCCGGCCAGTTTGTCGTGCTCGGGCGGATAGATGTTCATCACGCCACTGGCCAGCACGGCCAGCGTCCGTCCGCCGGCGTTCAGGGCCCCGCGATGTGCGGCCGCGTCGATCCCGCGAGCCAAGCCGCTGACGACGGTCAACCCGGCCCGAGCCAAACTCGCCCCTAACTGCTCTGCGATTCGCAATCCATACGGCGTGCCGTGCCGCGTGCCGACAATCGCCACGGCCAACGCGTCGCGCGGTTCGAGCGTGCCCCGGACGAACAACACCCCGGGCGGATCGTGGATCTCACGCAACATCCGCGGATAAGATTCATCCCGTTCGGTCAGGACGTCGATGCCATGCTCCCGGCACAGGGCAAGTTCCTTCTCGGGATCGATCTCCTCACGAGCCGTGCAGATTTTCTGCATCAGTTTCGGCCCGACGCCATGCACGCTCCGAAGATCGCTTGGCGCGGCGGTGAACACCCCCTCGGGCGATCCGAACCGTTCCAGAAGCGCCGCGCGTGTCCGCGGCCCCACGCCCGAGATGAGCGAAAGACGCAGAAACTCGACCAGGTCGTCGGTTTCCTGGTCCGTGCATGGAGCGTTGGCTTGATTCTCGGAGCAAGTCACGCGATCCCCCGAAGCAGGTCAAGAAGACGGTTTCGGAACCCCACCGCGACAGCGTCGACCAGCATAACAGCCGGCCCGGCGCGCCGCAAGCCGCCCGGGGAACGGGGCGGAAAGGGTGCCAGGCTCTGCTAAGCCCGGATGAATCGGGCCATGTACTTCTGGGCGATGTGGTGCACCGGAATCTGGGGATGCCGCGCAGCGAGGTGTTTGGCCAGCGCCCGCATGCCGAACTCCTCGGAGAGACCGTGGCTGACGACGACCACAGGCAGACCCATGTCGACGGCCAGCGACCCGTCTTGCCAGAACCGGAACCCATCGTTGCTGCAGACGCACAGGTCCGCCTTGAGATCGCCGGCCATGTGCTTGAATCGCGTGACGGCCCCCGTGCCGATGGCGACCGTGCGAATCACTTTGTCCGTGGGCCCGACGAGGCGAACCGTGTCCTGACCGTGCGGGGCCAGCTTCTTGGCAACCGATCGGGCGTAGTCCTCGGCTTTGATCGGCGGAACCTTGTAAACGCCGGCGAACGGGGTCCGGTTCGTAATGCCGATCATATCCTTCTGGACGATCTCGTCCGTAAGCCCTAGGAACGAGGCCCAGGAGTCGCGAATGCCGATCTTGGGTACACGGTCCCAAACGTCGTGACAACGGATGATGGTCACCCCGCTATTGTTGGCGAACTCACGTTTATCTCGCGCGGTCTTGAAGGCGAAAACGTCCTCGAGGTCCGCATCGCGATGGTTGTAGTAGATCGGCTCGTGGACCACCATTACGTTGCAATCCAACTCCTTTGCCTTCTTGATCGTCTCGGTGTAGCCCATCCAGGCGGTAGCTATGCCTTTAACCACGACGTCGGGCCGGCCTGTCTTGAGTGTGTCGACTGTGTTCTTCGGATTGATCCAGCCTTTGCCCAGCGAAAGGAGATGCTTGTTGATGTCGCCGGCCGTCACCGGCGCGGCCGGTTCGTTGGCCCGGACCGCGTCGGGCAAAATGCTCAACACCGACAATCCGGCCGCCGTGTGCAGCCCCCGCTCCAGAAACATCCGACGATCCATGGCAGTCTCCTCCGAGAAACAGGTTAACACTCAACCGCTCCGCCAGCCCTCACAATAGCACGGCGATCCGACCGGGGGAAGGCGGCATGAAACGCCACGATCGAATGAACGTAATGCGCCTTCCCCGCTGTTGATCTATACATGCCCGGGTAACAGAAATGCCGCCGGACGTCACAAATGGGATCACGGATCTTCGTATGGGTGGTGACGCTAGGCGGACAAAACTACTTTGGAGGGTCACGCTCCGTCGTGGCCGCGTCATTTGTCGCACCCGGCCACGACGGAGCGTGGCCCTCCCATTCCCGTGGCCCTCCCATTCCCGTGGCCCTCCCATTCCAAGGTGTCGCAATTTCTGATTTTGATCTGTAGGAGGCGACTCCTGTCGCCGAAGGGGACTGATTTTGATATGTCGCCGAAGGGGACCTGAATGGCAGGCATTCGGCGACAGGAGTCGCCTCCTACAGACACAAAAAACCTCAAGTTATTCTGACGCGAGTCCAAAGGGGCACGATACGGTCTGAAGGGAAGATCGTTCCCTGAAGACGCGACCACGAAAACATGAAGAAAGGCCCGGCTCAATACGTCGCGCCGAGCCGGAGCATGACTGTGTCGGTGGGGTAGAGTCGCGGAGTGGGCGAGCGGAAATCAAGCTTGCGGCCGAAGAGGTAGGCCAACTCGAGGCGGTAGTCGATCCCATAGAGCACGCGGCGCTCCAGGCCGAGAATCAACCGGAAGTCGCGGTAGGTGACCACGTCGTTGGCGCCGGAGTCGCGACGCACGGCCCAGCTTCCGCCGCCCAACTCGCCAGCCAGGTAGAGCCAGTCCTGGACATGGTCGTCCATGGCCCCGGGCCAGTAGATCCGCCGGGCAATCTTGGGGCGAGGAACCATGATCTCGAACTCCGTGTCGTCGTTCGGTTCCCAGATGAATCCGGCGATCGGCAGAATCCGATAGTCCTCCCGGTCGAGATAGGCCACGCCCATGGCCACTTTGAACTTGGGAGTCCAGTCCCACATCGCGCCGAAATGGCCTGTGATCCGCAGGGCGTTGTCGGTCGACTGTTCGAAGTCGCTGAACACGCCGGGCGTGACCGACAAGTCGGCCGACCAGCGCGGCGAGAGCTTGTGCAACCAGCGAAACTGCAGGTAGGTGTCGAAAAGCCGCGGCGGCAGGTCGACCTGAGTCGGGCCGTCCAGGTAGTGGACCGCGAAACCGGGCGTCAAAATCAGCGGGTGGCGCTTCGTGGGCAGCGGCAACGCGAAACGGCTTTGAAAGGACAGTTGCGTGTCGCCGAAGTCACGCGGCTTCGCACCCCGGGCGAACCACGTGGCATCGACGAAAGCCTCTTGAAAAAACCCCTTCCGGGCGTCGATCGGCCGGTTCCAGATGTTCTCCGGATCTTCCTCCCAACTGGGAGTCCGCAGTTCGACGATCGTCTCCGGATGAGAGGCAAGCTGGACCGGATAGGGCTCGCTGGGCGTCATCACGGCCGGCAGACGGATCACCTCTTCGGCCCCAAGATTGCCGACCGGCAACAGGCCCAGCAGAGCGAGGAATGCGGGTATCGCGCGGTGGAGCATAATCTCAAGTCAACACTAGTAGTACAGACCGGCCCGGAGGAAGATTGTCGGGCTGGGTTTGAACTTGGTATGGGTGGTTCGCTCGAGCAGTTCCCGGTTGAAGGCCACCCCCACCTCGGCCAGTCCACTGAGGAGGTTCTTTCGCCGGCATTCCAACCCCAGGGCGCAACGCAGGTCGTTGTAGTCGACCTGATCGCGCGTGCCCGGCGGGCCGTCGGCCGTGACATACCACGAACCGCCGCCGTATTCGCCGCGCACGTAGAGCCACCACTTGACGAGGCCGTAGGCGCCGACCTGCCGGGCGATCCTCGGGTACGGGAAGAAGAGGTCCCACTCGTTGGGACCATTCTTGATGAAGACGCCCGCGGCCGGAAGTATCTTGATCCGGACCCGATCCAAATAGACAATACCGCCTTTAATCTTCATCGTCTTCGTGGCGTTCAGCACGAACAGCCCGTGGCCCGTGTAGCGGATGCTTTCGGACGTGACTTTCTTGAAGTCGGAATAGACACCGATGCGAAAACCGAGGTCCGCGCCCAGAAACGGCGTGATCTGAGGTTGCCAAGCACTGCTAAGATAAGAGTCGTACACCCGGGGCGGGAGATTGCCCAAAAAACCGGGCACGCCGAGACCGTCTTCGTAGGGACCATACCACCAATGGAACGCGAAACCCGGCTGCACGTACAGTGGCGTCTCCGCGTTGCCGAACATCGGGAAGGCAAAACGGCTGTAGAGTTCCACGTCGTTGATCGAAAACCGATTTGAACCCCGCCCGCCCAGGAAGTGATAGTCCAGCCGCAGCTCGTCGACGAATCGCTGCATCTTGCCGATTTCTTCGAACGAGGGCATCTCCCAGGAACCGCCCTCGGGCCAGAGGCTTGAGGATTGCGACGGGTTGTACGGCCCATACGGGTCCCAGTTGGGCGGCGGTGGCGTGAGCGGACCCTGGAACGTGGGCGCGGGGCCCGGCACCTGGCCCGGTGTTACCGGCAAGGGATTTGGGGGCGAAAGCGCCGGCGCCGGCATCGACGGGGAAGGTATCGACGGAGGCGGCACGGACGGGGGCGGCTCGCTCGGGAACTGCATGTTCTGTGCCCACGCACTGCCGGCCGCCGCAGCTATCGCCACAAAGGCGAGCAGCGCAACGACCCTTTTCGCTCGATACCAGCGGTTCGAGACCATCATTGCGAAAACGCGAAGAAAAGGCAAACTAGAAAAGGCGAAAACAAAAGCCCGCAGTTAAGGGCGTTTCATTACCAGGCCCAACCGCTCAGGTCAAGGGCGATTCGGACTGGGCATAGCTCTCGCGTGGGGGCAGGGTCGCGGATCGGGGATCCGGACTGCTATCCTGTGGGCATGGAATGGCACCCGATCGACACCCGACGCCTGCTTGCCGAGACGCTCGTCGCGCGGGCGGAAGAACACGGATGCCTCGCGTCGACGAACGATCGAGCCAAAGAGGCCCTGGCCGACGGAGGCCCTCTGCCTCTGTTGGTCGTCGCCCGACGTCAAACGGCTGGCCGGGGGCGCGGGTCGAACCGCTGGTGGACCGGCCCGGGCAGCCTAGCCTTCAGCCTGGCCCTGGGACCGGATCGGCTGCCCGACGACCGACGCCAAACGGGCCTCGTCTCTCTGGCCGCCGCTGTGGCCGTGGTCCGGGCCGTCCAACCTCGTGTCGAAGACCGAACCCTGGGCATCCACTGGCCCAATGACGTCTATCTCGAAGGGCGGAAACTGTGCGGCGTGCTAATTGAAGCGCCTTCAACTGGCGGACTAATCGTTGGCGTGGGCCTGAACACGAACAACACACTGGACGATGCGCCCGAGGAACTCCGCCCAACCGCCGTTACACTATTAGACATAACTGGCTCGACATGGGACTCGACCGACGCACTGGTCGCTGTTCTTAGGGAGTTTGAAACGCTTCTCCACCAAATCATTGACCAGCCTGAAGAGGTTGCCTCGGCCGCCGACCGGCTCTGCCTCCAAACGGGCCGTACGCTGACAGTCACCTCGGGCGTAAACCGCCAAACCGGCCGCTGCCTAGGCATCGCCCCCGACGGGGCCCTCCTGTTGGACACGCCCACTGACCGCCGCGCCGTTCATGGCGGCATCGTCACGACAGAATCGTCCACTCATCCATGATACTTCGTCCGGTTGACTAGCTAGTTCGATTTGTTGAGATCCACATAAGGCTCTCGGGAGATATCCTTGCGGTCTTCCTTGAGTTTCGCCGGTCGGACGTCGTCGGTGCGCTTACGCCAATCGGCCAGGATGTCACGCAGTTCGGCTAAAGTGTCCGCGTACTTCGGGTCTCCGGCCAGATTCTTCAGCGAATGGGGATCCGCTTCACAGTCATACAATGCCTCGGCCGGCAGGGGTGCCGAGTAGCAGTCCAACCACTCGGATTTCATTTTGCCCTCGCGGCAAAGACGATCCATGGCCCGGATCGTCGGGCTCGCATCAGTGAACTTGTTCGGCAAGTGGGGCAGGCCGTTGAAGATGTACCGATAACGCTTGCTCCGAACGCTCCGCTCGAACGCCTTGAACACATGCCAATTGTGCTCGGAGAACGCATACTGGCGGATCTCCGCCGTTGGATCTTCGAGAATCGGTAGAAAGCTCTTACCCTGGAAGCTCGGCAATGGAGCGATACCCGCGATTTGCAGGACCGTCGGCCCGATGTCGACGACACTGACCAGACTCTCGGTCACCGTGCTGGGCGCGACGCGGCCAGGCCAGCGGACGATGAAGGGAGTCCGCACGCCGCTGTCATAAACGGTCGTCTTGCACCGCGGAAACGGGCGACCGTTGTCGGCAAGGAAGAGCACGAACGTGTTCTCCGCCACGCCCTGCTGCTTCAACTCGTCGAGCACCTTGCCGATGTGCAAGTCAACACGCGTGATTTCATCATAGTACTGGGCCAGATCCTTCCGAACCTCGAGCAAGTCGGGCAGATAGGGAGGCACCCGGGCGTCGCCGGCCGTGTGGGGCTTGGAAATTATTTTGTCCTGGTACGGTCGATGCGCGTCGTGGCTGGCCAACCAGAGGAAGAATGGCTTGTCACGAGGGCGTCGCCGGAGAAGCGTAACCCATTTCTTGCACCCGCTGAGTCCGCCCCCGCCGGAGAGCACAAGATCGAATTGTTGACGGGCCGCCTTGCCCTGTTGCCCACGGCCGCCGTCCAGGTGCCATTTTCCGGCCGCCCCTGTGAAATAACCCGCCTTGTGAAGGGACGTGGTAAACATAACCTGGTCGGCCGGCAGCGGCGTGTGCAGATTCTGAGCGCCGGTCGAGTGTGGATAGCGACCGGTCAAGATGCTGCACCGTGTTGGGCTGCACGAACTGCACGTCAAAAAGGCCCGATCGAAACGCATGCCCTCGTCGGCCAGCCGGTCGATGACGGGTGTCCGAACGGTCGGGTGCCCGTAGGCGCCCACATCGTCCCACGAGACGTCGTCGGCAATAAACACCACGAAGTTCGGTCTTGCCTTCGCAGCCTCGTCGGCCCAGGCTTGTGGCGATAACGCAAAACAGACTGTGGCAACCAGAATCGGAAATCTCGGAGATGCTTGAATCGTCATGGGACTCTCCTTCGGTGGCCATGTAACCATCAAAAAGCATGGCCACGCGACAAGCTCTCGTCAACCGCTCGACAGAAATCCGAGGCAACACCTCGCAGTGCGCAAAACACTCCCCTGAAAGTCGTCTGGTTCGCGTGTGTCAGTTATCGCTTCACCGGCTGCAGCGGGCTGCGGGCGAGGACGAATTGGCGTTGGCCGGCCGACGAGGCGAAGGCGACGGTGGCCTTGCGGTTGGCTCCCGAGCCACTCAGGGCGATGATTCGGCCCAGGCCGTATTGTGGATGGAGCACGACCATGCCCTGGTGAAATGCCTCGGGCGAGACCGACTCGGCCGTGCCGCCGTTGGCCATTTGGGCCGCCGTGGTGAGTGGGGCCGCCGATTTGCCGGTGTTGACGGGCGCGGCGGCGGGAGGGCGGGACCACTGGTCGGGATACAACTCGTCCCACGAACCGTAGCTTGATCCGAGATCCTCCAGTTCCATCCGTTCGCGGGGTAGTTCCAACAAGAACGGGCTAGGGACCGTTACCTTGCGCTGCCCACGGAAGTCGCGGCTGGCCGTGTAGCTGATCTGCAGTTCTTGCTGTGCCCGGGTGATGCCGACGAAGACGAGCCGGCGTTCTTCCTCGAGTTGGTCGGGATTGTCGCGGCTGCGTTCGTGAGGTAGCAGCCCGTCCTCGGCTGCAATAAGAAAGACGACTGGGAACTCCAGCCCCTTCGAGCCGTGCAGCGTCATGAGCGTGACGCGGTCGTTTTTCGACTCCCAGTCGTCCGTGTCGCTGGCCAGGCTGGTCAGTTCGAGAAACGCTTCGAGCTGCCTGCCACCCGGGTATTGCTCGTCGAACTCGCGTCCGATTGAGAGGAGTTGTTGGATATTGGCCAGGCGCTGGACGTCTTCCTCGCGCTCGGACGTTTCCAGTTCTTCCTGGTAGCCCGTCTCGGTGAGCACGTGCCCGAGCAGTTCCTCGACCGGCGCGGCGGCCACCTTGGCCAGCCGGTCGAACAGGGCAACGAACTTGCGAACCGCGGGCTGGCTCCGCCGGGGGAGCCAGTCGGACTGGTCGCTCGCCCGGGCCGCGTCCAGAAGCGTCAGCCCTCGCCGGGCCGCGTGTTGCGAAAGGCGTTCGAGCGTCGTCTTGCCGATTCCCCGGGCCGGCGTGTTGATCACGCGCAGTACGGCCAGGTCGTTACGCGGGTTGCCCAGCAATTGCAGGTAGCCCAAAACGTCCTTGATCTCCTTGCGTTGGAGAAATTCGAGGGCATGGACCAGTTGGAAGGGGATTCCCTCCTCGCGCAACGCCCGTTCCAGGTCGAACGACAGGGCGTTGACCCGGTAGAAGATGGCGAAATCGCCCGGCCGGCGTCCGCCGTCGCGAATCTGCTCGGCGATCCGCTGGACGATGCCCCGGGCTTCCTCGCGGTGGTTGGCATAGCGGATCAGACGGACCGGCTCGCCGAGGCCGTTTTCGGTGAAGAGATCCTTCCGCTTGCGGCGCTTGTTGTGGGCGATCAGCGCGGCGGCCACCTCGATGATCCGTTTCGTGCTCCGGTAGTTGCGCTCGAGCCGGACCACTCGGACCTCGGGATAGTCCTTCTCGAACTCGAGGATGTTTTTCAGATTGGCCCCGCGCCAGCCGTAGATCGACTGATCGGGGTCGCCCGTGACGGCCAGGTTGGGGTGGTCGATCGACAAAGCCCGAGCGATGGCGTACTGGGCCAGGTTCGTGTCCTGATACTCGTCGATCAGGACGAATCGCCAGCGGCGGTCCAGGGAATAACGAATCTCGTCGTTCTCGCGGAGGATCGTGGCCACATGCAAGAGCAGATCGTCAAAGTCGACCGCATTGCACGAGACGAGAAACCGCTCATAAGCCGGATAGAGCCGTTGGACCAACTCGCCAAGGGCGTGACCGGGTCGAGGTTGGTAGTCACCCGGGCCGATCAGGTTGTTCTTGGCCCAACTGATGGCCGCCGCGATGGCCTCGGGTTTGAAATGGCCCGGGTCGACGCCGGCCGCCTCGACCACTCGGCGCAGGGCCCGGCGGCTGTCGTCCGTGTCGTAGATCGTGTAGTTTTCGGCGATACCGACCTGGGCCGCGTGGCGGCGGAGCAATCGGGCACAGAACCGGTGGAACGTGCCGACCCAGACCTTCGCATCGGGGATCAGCCCAGCCACCCGACCGCTCATCTCCTCGGCCGCCTTGTTGGTGAACGTCAGCGCGAGGATCTCGTGTGCCGGAATCCCCTGGGCGACCAGATGCGCGATCCGATGCGTAATCACCCGCGTCTTCCCGCTGCCCGGCCCTGCCAGAATCAACAACGGTCCTTCGACATGCTCGACCGCCTCTCGTTGAGCCGGTGTCAGATCTCGCAGCAGTTTATCCAAATTTAGCATGACCAGAAAAAGGGGACAGGCGCATATATTGGGTAAGATGAACGGTGTAGGAACCCTTTACGGTAGTCTGAATGCCCAGGCAAACCGCTATTTTCTCGGCCCAGATCGATCGGAACAAGGGGCGTCGTCGGATGTGCCGATAACGTCGCTTCTTATCCGTGCTGCCAATGGACCGAACACCGCAGATTTGTAGGTCAGGCTGTGCGTGACAGATGCGGTGACACCGGTTAGAAATCCTGTGCTCGGGGAGCATGACAAGTTAGTATCGGCCCAAGTGCTTTTCCTAGTCGCTCCACACTTCCCAATATATGCGCCTGTTCCCTTTATTACCCGGCCAGGAGGGTGCGTTCGACGCGTTGGATGGCTTCGTCGATCGAGAAGGTCTGGTCGAGCGAGTCGACTGTGGTATCGGTGGCGAGCCAGGTGTCGACCTGCTTTTGGGCCGAGACGACCGTGCTGTGGCTGCGGCGGCCGAAGAACTGGCCGATTTCAGAGAGGGCGGCCCGGGTGTGCTTGCGGGCAAGCCACATGGCCAGCATCCGGGGCCGGCTGACCTGCCTGGCCCGGCGGCCCGACTGAAGGCTCTCGGGCTCCAGGCCGAAGACGTCGCAGATGGCCTTTTGAATGTCGGGCAGGCGGATGGGCCGGCGGCTGCCGCGGATCATCTCGGCCAGTGTCTCCTCGGCCATCTCCAGCGTGATCGGATCGCCGTACGCCTCGCTGGTCGCCTGGAGCCGGCACAAGGCCCCGGAAAGCTCCCGGGCATGATTGACCAGCCGCGCAGCGATGTATTGGAGAACATCGTCCGGCACGGTCATCTGGAACCGTCGGGCCATCCGGCGGACGATTTCCAGTCGCGTGGCGTGCTCGGGCCGTCCGACGGGGACTTGCATTCCACCCTTCAGCCGCGAGACAAGCTCCGCACCCAGTTCGCTCAATTCGCCCAGCGGTCGATCGGCCGTGACGACGAGTTGCCCACCGCGACGCCAGAGCGTGTCGATCGTGTGGAGCAGTTCGACGGACGTGGACCGCTTGCCGCGGAAGAAATGGGCGTCGTCGAGGATCAGGACGTCGACGCCCCGATACTTCTGTCGGAAGTTGGGCAGCCCGTGGCCGCGAAGCGCCTCGACGTAAGCGGTGGTGAACTGTTCGGCCGTCAGGTAGAAGGCCGTGTTCGCGTCGCGTCGCCGTCGCACGGCCGAATAGACGCCTTCGAGCAGATGGGTCTTGCCCACGCCGGTCGGCCCGTGAATGAAAAGCGACTGGCACTGCTGCGGGCGTTGGACGAGCATTTCGGCCGACGCCCGGGCGACCCGATTGGCCGGCCCAACGGCGAACGACTCGAGCGTGGCGAAGCGAGTGGCTCCGGCGGATCGCGTCGTGGGTTTGGCGGGCCGTTTGATTTCTGCCGCCGAGGACGATTCGGTTTTATCGGGCGTGGCGGAAAGTTCGGCCGACTCGGTGTCTATCGAGGGCACGCGAAAGCGGAGCGTGGGGCGATGGCCCAGGACGGGGACGCAGGCTTCCTCGATCTGCTGCTGGAAGTTGGCCCGGATCCAGTCGCGGAAGAAGGCGCTGGGGACTCCCATCACCAACGCGTTGCCGCTCAGGTCGAGCTGCGCCGGCGAACCGAACCAGAGCTCGAACCGATCGTGCCCGATCCGCTCGGCAATACGTTCGCGCAGAGCCGCTACGATTTCCATATCGTCCCTAGTCACGTCCTGGCCGTCCCCGGCGCGCAACGCGTCCGCCCTTCACACCATCATGGTGTCGAATTGGTCCCCTGCGAATGCGGGGAAAATGGGAAAACGATGCGCGGTATGCGACAGCGGTCGCTGTCTGTGTTCGTCTGAATTGCGTGTCACCCGAGTAGATGATTGTAGCCGTGCGAGCGCGGCTGTCAAACGGGTGACCACGCCCTGGGGCAAGAAAACGCTCGGGCCCCGAGCGGCCCGGCCAGAACATGCGGAAAACCCAGTCGCGGTTTGACGCCAACTCCACAGGTGGCAATTCCACCCGGCGTGGAAAAACTGTCAGGCCCCGGCGGCCCCCTACGACCGATCCGGCCGAAACAGCTTGACATAGGCGATTCGCTGGTCCCACTGATGGAAGCCGACCGCCGAATACATGTCGATCGCCGGGCGGTTGGCCCCGTCGACTGCCAGGACCAGACGCGGTCGACCGGCGCGCGCCGTGAGCCATTGGGCATACCGCGCAATCTCTTTCCCCCAACCGTGCCCCCGCGCTCTGGCGGTCAGGCCCATATAGATTAGTTCGCAACTTGTGTGTTCCGGGTGGTCGGAGACGATCAGGCAGCCGACGTCGTAACTATCGTGGCGCACGAACCGCCACCGCTCGGGGGCGAACTCCCCGGTGTGGCGGTATCCCTCGAGGACGTCGTCGAGCGACCTGGCGTCGTTCAAGCCCGGACAGTCAAGCGTGCCTTCGTAAGTTGCCTCGACCACCTCGGCCATGCGGGTGCGTTGGGTCTCGGTGTAGGGCTCGAAGATTAACTGGCCGGCGGGCTCTTCGCGCGGAAATTCGTCTTCGCCGCAAACGAGGTAGAGCAACTCGGCCATGCGCTCATAGCCGGCGGCAGTAAGCAGCGCTTCGTCGCCCGGGTCAAGCATTTCCATCAGGACGTTGATCATCGTGACGCCCGACCGTTGGGCCAATGCGTCGACGGCTTCCAGAAGACGCCCGGCCGTTTGCTTGCTCTCGCCAGCGACCAGCCGAGGCGGCCAGGCCAGCGCGCCTCCGCCCGGTTGCAGATGACAACAGATCGCGCCGACCAGATCCTCGCCGCGTCGGGCTTCGATCAGACCCGGGCCGAGCGACGGTTCGTTCAGCAGGGTCTGAACCTGCTGGGCGCGAATCGACGGTTCGAGATGGGAGAAGGCCAACTCGAGCACTTCGGCGGCCCGACCGGCAGCACTGGGAGCAATCCGCGCGTCGTCCATGATCCGCCTAGGCTCGGGAGAGATACTGTCCGGTGCGGGTGTCGATCTTGATCGTTTCGCCCTCGGTGAGGTACTCGGGCACCTGGACGATCAGGCCCGTTTCGAGCGTGGCCGGCTTGGTTCGCGCCGTGGCCGAGGCGCCCTTGATGCCCGGGTCGCAGGCGGCGATCTTCAGCGCGACGGTCAGCGGCAATTGCAGCCCGATGCACTCGTCGTTGTAGATCAGGGCGAACATGCCTTCGAGTTCTTCGGTGAAGTACTGGCTTTCGTCCTGCACGTCTTCCTTGGGCATGGAGTACTGGTTGTAGTCGGTCTGGTCGAGGAAGTGGAAATGGTCGGCGTCGGAGTACATGAACTTGACTTCGCGGCGCTGAAAATCGGCTTCGTCGAGCGATTCGCCGCCGCGCAGGACGATGTCGACCTTTTGTTTCGTGCCCAGGTTTCGGGCGCGATACTTGTAAAACGTGCTCCCGCCCCGTGCCGACGGCGACTGAACGGTCACCGACTCGATCATGCACGGGGCCCCGTCATAGACCACGATGCTACCCCGTTTGATGTCTTTGGCCAGCATGTACTCTCCTTGCCACAGAAATCGGTCAATTGCCCCATGTGGTTAAAAGATGGTTCCAGTTTGCGGGTCGACGGCGATGCCTTCGGTCAGCTCGGCCAGGGCGTCCAGCACGAGCAACAGCGCGCTGGGGTCGAGCATTCCCTCCGGTTCGTCCTCGTCCTCGAAGTCGGTGACCCGCTCGAAATGGAGGACGTCGAACCGGCCGTCGAACTGGCGGAGCCGCTTCAGTTTCTCCCGGTCCTCCTTCGAGCAGCCGGCCACCTCGAACTGCTCGGCCGACTCGACGCCCTGGGCCAGGACTTCCGGGCCCGAGAGGTAGGAAATGTCCAGCGCGGAGAAATCATCGTCGGCCACGACGGTCAGCGATTCGAACAACCCTTGCTCGTCGGCCGCTTCGCTGGTCAGCTTCAGCCGCTCGCCGACCATCGACAGAGTCTGGCAGAGCTTGTCCAGGCTGGGGCGGTTGCGGGCCGGGAACTGGACGAAATACGTCTCGCGCCACCGGTAGCGATCGTCTTCAAAAAGCGACATCGTTTTCTCTCCCGCCACGGGTTATCGTCGTGCTATTCGAGGTCGCTTTCGTCCGGCAGTTCGTTTTGCCATGCTTCGACCGCCTCAACCGCCGCGTCGCGCTCGTCCTGGCTGGCCCAGACTGACTCGCCCTGTTCCAGGCGCACTTCGTAGTCCCCTTCGTGCTGGCAGTCGGGTGAACCGCAAAAATGAGGAATGGCCGAGATCCACATCACACGGTAGATGGGAACGTACTTGTCGTCGATCATGCAGAACACAGTCATGTTGCTTCTCGCGGTAGTCGATGCCGGGCTCAACCGTTTCCCAGCTCGATCGAACGGACGGTGGCCGCTTCGACGGCCGCCATCAGGGCCGCGCGGACGCCGCCCGCTTCGAGGGTCTTCAGCCCGGCGATCGTCGTCCCGCCGGGGCTGGTCACCCGGTCTCGCAGCACGCTGGGGTGCTCGCCGGTAGTCAGGACCATCTCGGCCGCGCCCCGGACCGTCTGGGCGGCCAGCGTGGTGGCCACCGATCGGGGAAGCCCCATCCGGACGCCGCCGTCGCTAAGCGCTTCGATCATCAGGTAGACGAACGCCGGGCCCGAGCCGGAAAGACCCGTCACGGCATCCAGCAAGGCTTCGTCCACCTCAACGGCCAGACCGGCCGATTCGAGCAGCCGGCGGACCCGCTGGGCGTCCTCGGGCGTCGCCTCGGTGCCCAGACAGAACGCGCTGGCCCCTTGGCCAACCAGGCACGGGGTGTTCGGCATCACCCGGGCGATGCGGATCTCCCAGCCAAGCCCCTCGGTCAGCGTGGCCAGCCGGACGCCCGCCACGATCGAGACGACCAGCATCTCGGGCGGGATCCGGCCGCAAAGCTGTGCAAGGACGCCCGCCAGTTGCTGCGGCTTGATCGCCAGGACCAGGACGTCGCAGCGACCCAGCACGTCGAGATTCTCGGCCGTGGTGGCCGTGCCGGTGGCCTGGGCGAACTGCTGCCGGGCCTCGTCGGAAGGATCGGCCGCCACCAGTGTCGCCGGTTCCGCTGCCCCGACCTGGATCAGCCCTTTGGCCAAGGCCGTGGCCATTTGCCCGGCACCGATAAATCCCACGCGTTGCATTTCCATTTGCCCATTCCTTCCCCATTTACCAGACCGTTTCTCCAGGGTTTCATGCTACCCCAAGACCCCAAGGCGGTACAGAGGTAAACAGCGTCCCGGTTGGATCGACGGGCCCTCGCACCTCCCCCACGGCGGGTGGAGAACGGCATTTCTTTGGGTGCCAGGTAGCCAGCCTGGTGACAGTGCCGATCACATTTGACGTTCCCGGAACCTGTCTACCAGGGCTGCTTACGCTGTGGGGACAGAGTTGGGCTTGGCGGTCCGGATGCAAGTCCCGCTGTCCCGTCTTCTGCTCTCACACAAGCACCACTTCCACCGACTGCCCGACTTCAAGGACGACTTCCTGGGCCAGTTCGATTTGGGCCCGACCCTGGGTGATAGTCAGGCTTGCCGGGAGGTTCTTGTTGCCCGCAGTTGCTCTCACTGAGGTTGGCGTGAACTGCTCGACAGCCAGGGCGAGTGTCTTCAGACGCAGTCGACCGTGTTTGACAAGGACGGCGTTGGTTTGTGAGTCCTTGGCGCGGGACTGAGTGAGGGTGCCCCAGCCTTCGGCCGAGGTGAACGGGGCACGGAAGTTAGTGCGTCCGAGCCGTGGGGCGAATTCGAGATGGCCGCGGGGGCCGTGGCAGTGCAAACCGCAGGCGGCCTGGAACACGCCGTAGCTGGCCATCGCGCGGGAGTAGTGGTCGCCGCACTCGATCTCGTTGTACGGATTGCGTAGGGTCGCTTGATAGCGGTCGTGGACAGCTCGAGTAACGGCCAGACCGTGCTGCAACAGGTCGGGCTGGTCGAGGCCTTCCCAGATCATGTGGGCGGCCGCTTGATACTCGAATCCGCTCATGCACTCGTTGAAGTAGCCGTACTGCCAATGTTTCTCTCGGGCCGCGTTCTTGCCGCCCCGGGGCCATGAACACATGATCAACCCGGCGTCACCCGCCATGGCGTACCAACGCCCTCGCGTGAACCGCTCGCGGAACGGGCCGACGTCGGGCACGAAGTTGTACTTCCAAAGCGCCCTCAGGGCCGAGAGTTGCTTGTCGCGATCGAAGAGCCGGCCCAGTCCGACCCAGTGGGCCCAGGTCTGGCCGAACACCTGATCGATGTAACAACCGGCGCCGACGCCGATCTTGTCCTTGTGGCGTGGGTCTTCGAGTTGCACGAAGTACTCGCCGTTGAATGTTTCGAGGATCGACTGTGCCCCGTGCTTGGCGATCCGACGGCATTGTTCGGCGAACGGCGCGTCGCCCATCTCGGTCGCCATGGCCTCGCCCGCCCTGAGCAGCGCCAGATAGAGCGAGCTGAGAAAGCTGATCTTTCCATACCAGTTGGCGTCGAGCGTGTTGGGTTGGGCGCCTTCGATCATGCCGTCGGCGTTGGCGTCGCGCCGGATCATGAACTCGATTGCCTTCTTCACTTTCGGCCAGAGCCGGCGAAGGAAGGCGTCGTCGGCCGACATCTGGTGCTCGCGCAACACCCCCAGCACGCGTCCGCAGTGTCCGTCGTCAGCGTGGCGATTCGAGCTATTGAGCTTGGCCCTCATGCCGATGCCGCCGTCGTCATGCTGACCGAATCCGAAATTGACCCGTTCGCGTTCGATCCGCTCGATTTCGGGGAACAGGCGTCCCGGGGCCTGGGCGTAGTGCCAGACGTGGGTGCAGGTGCCGTAGCAGCAGCCCACGCCCTCCCACGCCCAGAATCGGCCGTCGGCGAAGCGGTAGCAGGTCGTGGTCGCCAGGGTCGACGTGTTGGCCATCGTCCGGTCGAGCAGCCAGTAGGGGAGCGTCGAATCGTACCACGTGTCGACCCACGCCCGGGTGTCGCCGGCCAGACGATCGAAATGGGCGGCCATGTATCGGGCGACAGCCGACGCCGATTCGAATCGGGTCGCGTACCAATGGCCGACCGGCGCGCGATCGACGCCCAGGGCACGGAAGTTGGGGAAGTGCCAGGTCACGACGAAATCGACCGACTGCTCCTGACCGGGCGCCAGACGGAGGCGGCGTCCCACCTGGCCGACCAACTCGGCCGAGAGGGGCGCCGTGGCCACGGTCGGATCGCCCTGGGTCGTGACGTTCGCCGTGGCCGTGGCGTCCTTTGCCTGAGGCCCCAGCACGGTTAGCGTCATGGTGCCGAAGTCGCGTTGCCGATCGAGCGCGTTCGCTCCGGTGGGCGCCCGATCGGTGAAGATGATGTGGTCGACGCCGATGTTGCCCCAGCGGCCCGAGTGCTGGTCGACGATCTGGATCCGAGCCGTTTTTCCATGGAACGGGCGGACGTTCCAGGCCGTGTGGGCCAGCCGGTTATCATTTTGGCCCGTGGCGGTGGCCACGACCTTGCCGTCGATCAGCAAGGTGACACACGTCCGGTCCTTGTGGGCGCCGCCGCCGACGAGAAAGTGGATGAAACGCCGCTCGATCCGAAACGGCCGGCTGGTGAGCGTGCCGACCTGGGCGTCCTTCTTCGTCGCGCTGTCGCCGGGTGACGAGCCGTGGCTGTTGACCACGCGTTTTCCCTCGCCGCCCACTTTTCCCTGGTAGTCTGGCAGACTCTCCTGCTCGATCGGGCCCGTCCCAAACGCGGTTCCCGTGGCCGTCCAGCCCTCGTACGTCGGGGCTTCGAAACGGTCGAACACGATGTCGGGGCGTGGTTCCTTCTTGTCCGACTGGGCAAGCGGTTCGGCCGAACAGACCAGCGAGGTGCAATGCCCACCCCGGGCGATTCGGTTGCGGAGCTGGCCGATCTGTTGCCCCTTGGTTTCCAGGCAGATGGCGTTTTGCAGATGACCGACCAGGTCCATCTCGACAGTCGCGTTGGTGGGATTCTTCACCCGGTAGCGCATCACCGTGGCCGGCAGAGAGGAATCTTCCACATTCAGCGGGATAAAAGGCGAGAACGATTCGAGGCAGACAGTGACCGGGCAGGCGTCGTCGCGATAGTCCACGCGGCCCATCGGGTAGCACCCGTCGAACTGCACGTGCCTGAAACCGGTCGCGTCGAGCGGGCGTGTCTTGTCGCCCTGTTTCAATGCAAAGCCGATTTGAAATGGTTGGGTGACCGGGGCGGGGTGGACGAAGTTCAGCCCCTGCATGTTCTTGCTGCACCCGATCCCGATACCCTCGGGCATCGGTTCATCGCGAGGCAGGATGCCGTTCTGGTCGCGATTGAAGATATCCCATAGCCACAGCCGCCCGTCGCCCGACAGATAGACCGTGCCGGCGAAGAGCCCTCCGACCGGCATGCCGATGTGTCCTAGCGCCTTGGGGTCGGTGTAGACGTCTTTCTCGCCCCGTGCGAAGAGCGATCGGACCCAGGAGGGATCGAGTTTTTTATCCTGCGGGATCGTCTTGAGATACTCGTTCGCCTCGAACGGCCCGGCCATCGTCGGCAGCGATCCCGTCGTCGCGGCCACCACCGCCGCCCCGCCGAGCGCCACGAACTGCCGCCGGCTTATATCCGGGCAACAATCGTCCCTCCTGCAGTTCTCGTTTCCGTTTGGTTTTGGGGGCTTTCGAGTAGAATTGTCCATGACCGGTTTGCTCCATGGAAGGGGAGGGCCGACTCGGCAAGAGAGTGACAGAGGGAAAGTTCCCCTTGTCACTGCTCGCTAGTCGGGTTTTCAAATGACAAAAAGTGGAGGCCCACGCAACACCGTCGAGCTCCTGCTCGCTTCTCAAGGAATCGGATACGACTTCACTTCCAGCACCTCGCACGCCCAGGGTTCGAGACGCCGGGTGATCGTGAGCAAGCCTCGGGTGAGGTCGATCGTGCAGCCTTTCGGGCGGGTGTACCAGCGGTTCAGGTCGAGGTCCTTGCCGCGTAGGTCGAATTGCCCGGTGACGGTCCGCGACTCGCCCGACAGGTTGAAGACGTTGATCACCAGGGCGTTTTCCTCGGGCAGCACATGGGCGTGGATCTCTTCGCTCACGCCGTAGAAGTCGCCTCGTTTGAAGTACCGGTCCAGCTCGCGGTATTTCTTCATGGCCGCTTGTTGCGCCTGGACGACCATGGGGTTGTTGTGCGTTCCTCCCAGGCCCAGGTGGCGGCAGGTCGAGGCGTACCACCAGAGGGTCTGGCAGTGTAGGTTGTCGTCGCGCAGGTCGATGTGCAGGTAGAGCGGGATGTTGCAAGCCAGGTTGTAGTAGTAGAGACTCCGAGCGTGGCCCGAGCGGATGTCGTCCGTGGCGTTCCACATGAACTCGAAGCCCCACGTCTCGTCGTAGCTGCCCGGCAGGCCGTATTTGTAGTAGACCGGCAGATACCGGGGGCGTTTGCCCGCCAGCATCATGTCGTGCATTTCGATGAGCACGTCGGGGTGCTTGGCGTGAACGCGTCGGGCCAGCTCGAGGTTCGCCCGACAGTGGGCCTCTTTCTCCATGGCGTCGCGGGTGTAGAGCAATCGCCGGGTCAGGTGCTGCTTGCGACCAGTGCGGGGCGGGGCGCTGATGTGCCACTCGGGATTGTCGTACAGTTCGTTCCATTGGACCGGCGGGTTGTAGTCCTTCGGGAACCGGCAGCCCTGTTGGTCGAGCCAGCCGCGATAGGCGTAATATGCTTGGGTGTAGTCGCCTGGTATACTCACGTAGCGGGTTGCGCCCAGGTCGATCGTCGCCCCGGGCGGGATCGCCTTCAGGCAACCCGGCTCGTCGTCGACCACGGCGGCGCCGCCGAAACGCAGGAAGAGCCGGTCGCCGATCGGTTGCAGGGCCAGGGTGGTGAACTCGATGGCCTCTTGGTTGAACTTGAAGACGCCGAACGTGCGAGGGCCGTGTTGCCAGGCCCAGCCGTCCGAAGCCCATTGGTCGGCCGGAAAGAACCCGAACCGCCTTCGCCCGCCAGCCGTTTGGCGTTCCCGACCGCGAAGTTTCTTGAGGTCCTCGATCGACAGGTCGATGTCCCGTTCGGCCTCGTCGTTGGGGCGATGGCGAAACGGCACGGCGACGAAACGGTCGTTCTTCAGGCTGCCGGCCAGCGTGCCCACGGTGTCGGAAACCAAACGGGTGAAGCCGAATTCGAAGTCGGTCAGTTCGACGGTCTCCTTGGACGTGTTTTGGACGCGGATCCGCTCCTCCATCCATGATTTGTCCTTAGGCAGGGTGAAAACCTGTTCGATTTTCAGCACGCCGAGCATGCCGGAGACGATCAGGCGGTCGCCTTGGACCTGGATGGACACGTTCTTGAGCCGAGTCGGTGTGAAGAGCCCGTCTTCCGTCCGCTGCGACAGCCGGTAGCGATACGGCCCGTTGGCCAGATCGAACCGCGTGGCCAGATCATGCAGCCGGAGCGTGACGCCGGTCGGCGCCGGTCCGGCCGTGAGGCGAAAGACCTTATTCTGCAGAGCCGTGTCGCGCGTGGGCCCGGCCTTGGCGTTCGACATGCTGGAAAAAAGTACCAGGGCAGCGCAAGCCGCCATGCCCACGGAAGCGGATCGTCTTTTCATCGTAGGTGCTCACAACTGGCCCCAAGGGCCTGCAATCGGTTTTTTGGGCGGAGGAAGCCGTTGTTCGCCTCTGGCATTCCTCCAATTCCAGCTCAACGAGACATATCAGGCGCCAGTACCTTCTGGCAATTGGCGTGAGAAAAAGCGCCGATCAGTTTCTCGATGTGATTGTCAGGACAATCTGGTGATATCCTTATTATGCTTACAACGTCACCGGGACGGCAAGGATTTGCGTAAAGGGCGTCTTGATCGGAAAAGCCGGCGTCCTGGAGGGACGCTATTGAACGTCGGCTACGACATGCATTTGGGATACCCCTTCGATCGGGCGGTTGCAAGATCCGGTTTCCCAGCAGGGCGGCAAAGGCCGCGAGGCTAACAACTTCGGCAGGCAGCTGGTCAAGCGTGCATCGCCAGAGTATTCTGTTGGGTAGTTGGAGCGATTCGCGGCGCGAATGAGGCCGAGTTGCCCCAATCCCGCCTTTTTCTGGTTGCCTTCATGGGAGAAAAGCCATGGCTCCTACCTCAAGACCGTCCACTATCGTAGGTTTTCTTCTGACGTTGGCCTTCTTGCTGACCATCTTGGCGGCGACGCACGCGATGGCCGAGAAACAAACTGGGCGTTTGAACGTCCTCCTGTTCACGGCCGACGACCTGCACGACGAGTCGGTCGGCGCGTTTGGCGGCAAGCCGGTCGGGCTCACGCCGAACCTGGATCGGTTCGCCGAGCAGGGAATGCGGTTCGATCGGGCGCACGTCAACGCGGCCATCTGCGCGCCCAGCCGCGCGGTGATCAACACCGGCCTGTACGGCCACCGCAGCGGCGCGATGGGCTTCTTCAAAGCCCGAGAGGACGTGCCCGACGCGACCACGACGTTCCAGAAGGCCGGCTACCTGACCGGCGTGCTCGGGAAGATAGATCACTCGACGCCCAAGCGGTCGATCAAGTGGGACTACTTGGCCACCCAGGGCGAACTCGGCTCGGGCCGAAACCCCGAGCGCTACTACGAGCGGTGCAAGGGGTTCTTCAAGATGTGCAAAGAGCAGGGCAAGCCGTTCTATTTCATGGTCAACTCGCACGATCCGCATCGCGCGTTTTGCAATCCGAAGAAGCTGCAGCCCGGCGCGGCCATGCCTTCGAAAACCTACAAACCGGCCGACGTACCCGTGCCCGGGTTCCTGCCCGACCTGCCGGGTGTCCGCAAGGAGCTGTCGCGTTACCTCAATTCGGCGCGGCGGCTGGACGACACGTTCGGCCGGGTGATGGAAGCGTTGGACGAGTCGGGCATGGCCGACAACACGCTGGTCGTGTTCCTCTCCGACAACGGGATCGCCGTTCCGTTCGCCAAGTGCAACACGTGGTTCCATAGTACGCGAACGCCCCTGTTGGTCCGCTGGCCCGGCGTGGTTAAGCCGAAGAGCGTCAACCACGACGAATTCGTCTCGGGCGTCGACCTGTGGCCGACGTTCCTCGAAGCGACCGGCGTGGCCGGCCCGGCCGATCTGGACGGCCGGTCGATGGTACCACTGCTCAAAGGCGAGCACCAGGAGGGCCGCGACTGCGTCTTCACCCAGATCGACTGCAAGGCGGGCGGCGACGCCGTGCCGATGCGGTGCGTGCAGACGGCCAAATTCGGCTATATCTACAATCCGTTCTGCGACGGAAAGCACCGCTACCGCAACAACAACGAAGGGCAGACCATGAGGGCCATGGAAAAGGCCGCCGCGAACGATCCCGAAATGGCCGCCCGGGTGAAGCTCTTCCGTTATCGAGTGCCGGAGGAATTCTACGATCTGGAAAATGACCCCGATTGTCTGAAGAACCTGATCGACGACCCGGCTCACGCCGAACGGATCGACCAGATGCGTGCCCGGCTGAAGGCCTGGATGGAAAAAACCAACGATCCCATGCTTCCCGCTTTCCTGCATCGCACGGACCGTGCCGCCGTCGATGAAATCCTCCACAAGACGTACGACTCGCTCAAGAAGCTCGACACGGTCAAGAAGGAGCGGGAGGAACGCAAAAAACAAATGAAACAGGAGAAACCGAATAAGCAGAAAAGGAAGCGGGCGCGGAATAAGAATACACGCACCTAGCTTTCCAGGTAAACAGGCCCCCGTAGACGCGGCGTCTTGCCGCGTTCCACGAAGCTCTCAAAAGCTCAATAAAGCGGCGAGACGCCGTTTCTACTTTCAAAAGCAAGAGCCGTATGCCCCCCCGGGTTGGGGCACCTTGCACACCTAGCCGAGAAAGCCGAGAATAACACGTTTGCATATCGTTGGCCCACGTCGAAATCTCTCGCTTTTTCAGGTATCCCGCCCGTGGCCCGTCCGCCTGTTTCCGTCCGCGTCGAGTTGTCCGAGCGGAGCTACACCATCGAAATCGGCAGCGGCAACCTGAGCGAGGTGGGGCCCATGCTGACCGACTTGGGCAAGGTAACCCACGCGGTGATCCTGACCGACACGAACGTCCAGTCGCCCCATGCCGAGGAGGTCGCCCGGAGCCTGACGAACGAGGAACTGGACGTCGACCTCGTGGCGATCGAGCCGGGCGAACCGAGCAAGTCGATCGACATGGCGGCCGGGCTGTGGGAGGGGCTGCTCGAACTGGGGGCCGATCGCAAGACGGTCGTCGTGGCCGTCGGCGGCGGCGTGGTCGGCGACCTGGCCGGGTTTATCGCCGCGACTTACGCCCGGGGCGTTCGCTTCTTCCAAGTGCCCACCAGCCTGTTGGCCCAGGTCGACAGCTCGGTCGGCGGCAAGGTGGGCATCAACCTGCCCGAGGCGAAGAACCTTGTCGGCGCGTTCCTCCAGCCGATCGGCGTGCTGATCGATACGACCGTGCTCGACACGCTGCCCGAGCGCGAGTACCTGGCCGGCTTGGGCGAGGTCGTCAAGTACGGCGTGATTCTTGACGCTGACCTGTTCGACCGGCTCGAGGCCAACGTGGCCAAGCTGCTCGAGCGCGACCATGAACTGCTGACCGACGTGATCGCCCAGTGTTGCCGGCTCAAGGCCGACGTGGTTCGGCAAGACGAACGCGAAGAGACAGGCCTGCGAGCCGTGTTAAACTACGGCCACACGTTCGGCCACGCGGTCGAGACCCTCTCGGGCTACGGCGAGGTGCTGCACGGCGAGGCCGTGTCGATCGGCATGGACTGTGCCGCCCGGCTGGCCCAACGCCTCGGCCGTTTCGACGCCGAGTCAACCCGCCGGCAACACGCCCTGCTGACGGCCTTGGGCTTACCGACCGCCCTGCCGAAGCTCGACGCCGATCGGATGCTCGAGGCTATGATGCACGACAAGAAAGTCCAGCACGGCCGGCTCCGACTGGTTTTGCCCGACCGGCTCGGGCACGTCGAACTGGTCGACGACGTCGCCCCGGGCGAGGTGCGAGCTATATTGGAGACGTAGCAGTGCGGGAGCCATGAGTGGCTCGCCCTTGTGACGCGAGGCGTGCTTGGTGCAATGAACCGACTTCTCATCTGCCGTTTGCTGGGTCTGATCGCGCTGCTGATCGGGGCGTCGATGCTCTTGAGCCTGCCGTGGGCGTTCCCGCTGTTCGGGCAGGTGGATCATTTCGATAGCCGGAGCGTCATCGGGTTCCTGGGGTCGATGGCCGTGTGCGGGCTGGTGGGCGGGGTGCTGATGCGCGTCGGGCGGTCGGCTGCCGGAGAGCGTCTCTTCCGACGCGAGGCCATCGCCGTCGTCGGCCTGAGCTGGCTCTTGGCCACCGTGCTGGGGGCCATGCCCTTCTGGTTTACCGGCACGTGTTCCGGACGAAACGACGCCGGCGAGCCCGTCGCGATGAATCTGGTGGACGGACTGTTCGAGTCGGCCTCGGGCTTCAGCGGCACGGGATCGACCGTATTGACCAAACTGCAAGACCGTGAACTGATTCCCCGGGCGGTCCTCTTCTGGCGTTCGCAGACGCACTTTCTCGGCGGACTGGGCATCATGGTCCTATTCGTGGCGATTCTCGGCATGGGCTCGGCCGGCAAGGCCTTGATGCTGACCGAGATGCCCGGTCCTGCTCAGGAATCGGCCCACGCCCGGAGCCAACGGGCCGCTTGGGTTTTCGCCTCCATCTTCGTCGGCCTGACGCTCGTGCTGAGCATCATTCTCAAATTCCAAGGCATGGACGTCTTTGATGCGCTGTGCCACTCGTTCGGCACGATCGCCACCGGCGGATTCAGCACCTACGACGACAGCGTCGCGCACTTCAACAACGTGTCGATCGAAATGACGATCATGGTCTTCATGATCATCGCCTGCACGAACTTCACCCTGCTGTACTATGTGCTCATCTGGCGGCCCGGCAAGCTACTGGCCGATATTGAGTTCCGCACCTACCTGATCATCATGGCCACCGTGATGCTGCTGATCGTCGGGTTCGGGCTGCACTACGAGAATTTCGCCGGGCTGGGCGACGCCTTCCGTTACGGGTCGTTCCAGGTCGCCTCGATCATGACCAACACGGGCTTCGGCACGGCCGATTTCGATAAGTGGAACAGTTTTGGTCGTGGGTTATTGCTGCTTCTGATGTTTATTGGCGGTTGCGCGGGCAGCACGAGTTGCAGCGTGAAGGTGATCCGCTACATCCTCTTCTTCAAAATCCTCGGCCTGGAACTGGAGCATATTTTCCACCCGTCGGTGGTCCGCCACGTCCGCCTGGGCGGCAAGCCGCTGCCCGACCCGGATCTGCGCAAGGACGTCCTGGTCTACTTTGCGATCATCCTTCTGTTGTTCTTGGTGGCCTGGCTCCTGGTCGTCGCACTGGAGCCGGATGAGACTTGGGCCGAGTACAGCCGCCCGAATCACGACAAGCTGACCGACTGCGCCAGCGCCGTGGCCGCCACGCTCAACGGCGTCGGCCCGGGCCTGGGCATCGTCGGCGAGTCGCAAAACTACGCCCACTTCCACTGGCCCACCAAGCTCATCCTCACCTGGATGATGCTCCTGGGCCGGCTCGAAGTGTTCGTCCTCCTCGTCCTCTTCGTCCCCCGGTTCTGGCGACGGCGGTAGCAGCTCAGTGATACGCTTTCTAATATCAAATAGCGCGGCACGGGGCGAAGAATAGCCTGTTTTCCTGCAGGGTAAACAGGCGGTCGAGTGCAGGATCAAGTTGGAATCGGCATGAGAAGTGTTCTTCTCTGTGTTGGGTGCTATGCTCAACGCTTGCGAGGGCACAACCATTTGGCGGGCGAAAGCCACAATTCCAAAAAGGCAAACAGGCGGTGGTGCTCAGGGTAAATGCGAATAAATACGAAAGGATGCTGACACGAAAAAAGGGCCGTCGGAAATCCGACGGCCCAAGGCTTTTCGAAGAATCCTTGTGTCGCAATCAGGCTCGTTACCGTCTTCGGTGGACAAGAACCGCCAGGCCCGCCAGCAAAGTCCAAACGAGAATGCTAGATGCCTCGGGCACGGCACAAGCGGTCAGTTGAAGTGCGCCTTCCCAGCTTGTGCCGTAGGGCGCACCCTGAGTGCTCAGTTCGCTGCTAAATGGATCGATTGTCGATGGCAGAACGCCCCAACCTTGGTCATCGAAGAAAATAGCTCCCGTCTTGTCGGGGTCTGATTCCTGACCGTTCTGGCTACCAAGCCAAACACGGTAGGTTTCTCCAACAACCGGATCGGGATCATCCGCGTCCCAGCCATTTCCGTCATCGTCCACGTTGACATCGACCGTGAAAGAGAACTCACCGATGTCATTTCCGTTGGGACGCAAATAGTTGGCCGGATCGTTCGTATACCAACGGACGATTGCATATCCGGTGATCCATGAATTGTCGATGACCTCGACGAACCAGCCGTTGCCAAGATCCGATGTCGCCGTGATGGTCGAGCCAGGCGCCATGACAAGGGTCTCTCCCCAACTTCGCACAGGGCTGTTGTTGGCCATCCACATGTTGAATGACGCGATTCCCTCGTTCTCTCCCAGGCCGTTCACCCAATTGACGTACGTGTTGTAGTCGTTGGGCTGCGAATGAGGAGCCGCCGGATTGTAGAAGGTCTCGTAATAGCCTCCCGTGCTGATATTCTTGAAGATTCGCCTTGCGTCAACTTGCGTTGCTTTGTACGTGCTCGGGTCATATTCGTCACCCGGCGTGGATGCGTAATTCCCGAGCAGGTCGTTCGGATCGAACTGGAACGTCACCACGGCTGCCTGGGTAAGACCTGTGGCAGCTAGGATCAAACCAAAGGCGGCAAAGAGGACTACTAATTTCTTCATTCTCGGACTCCTGTTGCTCGTTTTCTGATGGTGTATTCCAGCGGTCTGGTGTTCCAATGCCCAAGAGCGCTCCCAATGCTTTCCGAGTACGCCCGGTGGGAGCTTCCCACGTTGGATTGGGAACAAACACTTCTAGAGAAGTGTCTGCCGCAGAGGGGTTGTTCCTGACAGACAAATAAGCAATTTGGGGAGAACGGGGAGGCTGAGCGCAGAAGACCAGTCAGGGTGGCCTTGGTGGAATGAAACACAACGTTTTGCAGGACAAAGAGATACGATCGCCCCGGACCGCAACGCCATCCGGAAGAGGGGTATGGCTGATTAGGCTCCCACACCAGCAGAGCCAACAGGAAATGACATGCGGTCCCTAAGGGGCGTCTGTCTGGGATTTCTACTTTGGTTCCGTGTCTTTCTTCTCGCCCTCGGGTTTCTCGTCGCCAGTCTGCTTGTCGCCGGTTCCCTTGTCTGCTGACGCGCTGCCGCTGGCCGGGCAGCACGAACCACAGCCGCTTCCACTCGATGAGGAACCCCCGTCCTGCGGGCATGTGCCACACTCGCAGCCGGAGAACGCGAACAGACCAATCGCCAGCATCAGGCAGGCGACGGCCAGGGAATCAAAAATCGTTTGTTTGGTCTTCATCATTATCTCCTTCAATAGTCGTTATCGTTGATAAACCGACGTTCAGTCGGCATTCGGATCGCGATCCGGGAAGCCCATCCACGGGGGTGTGTAGGGGCTGGGTTGCTTGATCGGCGCGTTGCTGATCCGCTGGGGGAGGCTGGTGACGTAGCCTTTGAAGCCTTGGGCCATGTCGGTCACCTCGATCATGTAGGCGTCGGGCTTGGCGCCGGGCACCGACGTTTCGAAGTAGCCGCCGTCCCGCTTGAGCATGAGCCAGTCGTACCAGACGTTGCCCGTCCAATAGGGATTGTCGGTGTAGACGTACCAGACGAGGACCATTTGGACCTTGGCGTCGCTTTCGACCTTCGCCCGATAGTAGTTACGGTGGTTCTTCCGCTCGTACGAAACGTCGGTAATCTTCGAGATGGGCCGGCCGTTGAAGATGTGGACAACCCACATCATGAAATCGGTGAACTGCTTGTCGTGGTAGTTATGGTGGCGGTAGTTCGGGATCATCTCGACCGTCATGGGCCGCTTGAGTCGTTCTTGCAGCAGGTTGACGTTGAACCGCTTGTAGCCGCCCTCGTCGGTCGCGCCGAGGTAAAACACGGGCACCTTGACTTCGTCCTGGAAGAAGGCGTGGTGGAAGCTCAAGTGCCACTCGGGCTTGTCCAAGCTGAAGACACCCTCGTTGCCCATGATGATGGGCGAGGCCACGCGATCATCGAACGCGGCGGCCACCGTGGCGCTGCGTCCGCACTTGGAATGCCCGCCGATCACCGCGCTGACCCGCTCGACCCCGAGCACCTTCTGAAACACGTCCATCGCCCGGGTGTAGCTGACGCCCAACTGGCAGTTCATGTTGTAGTAGTTCTTGCCTGTCTTCTCGCGCATCCGGCTGAGGGCGTAGATGTCGACGTTCTCGATCCGGTCCTTCATGGTATGGGCGCCGGGGAGCGTCATGACCATGGTCGGGTAGCCGGTCCGCGTGGCGATCGGCTCGCCGAACATGGCGACGTGCACGTCCATCGTCTGCCAACCGGGCGAGGCCACGATGACGACCTTGCCCTTGCGCTCTGGCGTCATGTTGATCGAATTGTCGGCCGGCATGAGGATCACGCTTGGGTGTTCCCACGCGCGACCCTCGAACTCCAGGCTGTTGAAATGAAGCTTGATCCGGCGGAGTTTTTTGGACGGATTGGTCTCACTCTGGATGATCTCATCCGAGAGGATCTTCAGATCGGCTGGAACCAAGTCCTTTTTCACATCCGGCCAAACCTGCCTCGGCGTCGGCACATGGCGGTTGGCCTTCTGAAACTCGACCCATTGGGCCTGACGCTGTTCGGGCGTCTTGCTCCACTCATCGTCCGCAACCGTGCGTGCGGCCGCAGTCAGGGCGACGAATCCGGCAAGCGAAACAACAAGAAGCAAGTGGAGTCTCATGGTGCATTCCTTCTTGAACATGAATGGGCACGCAGCAAGGCTCCCTGCGGCGGGTGGATGTGGTCATTGCGTCGAACTCAATAATGCGTCTCTTCGTCCGGCCGGATCTTGCCAATGAAGATCTTGTACACGTAGGCTGTGTAGATCAACACCAAGGGCATGCCGACCAGAGCAACCCCCAGCATCCATGCGAGCGTGCGAGGGGTGGAAGATGCATTATAAATCGTCAGGCTGTAGTTGGCCAGATCCAGGCTCGACGGGACCATCGTGGGGTAAAGGCTCACGCCCACCAGGGCCATCATCGAGCCGATGATCGCGGCCGAGGCCAAAAACGCGCTGACCAACCGCCCGGCTCGCAGGAAGATCGGCACGGCCGCCATTGCCGCGAGCAGCAAGACCAGGGCGGCCCAGAACAGAGGATTCTGTTTGACGTGTTGGAACAAGTGCGGGGCCTCGAACAGGCTCATGGCCGTGGCCGCCACGTAGAGCAAGACGAACCCGGCCCATGCCCCGGTCGCCCAGCGGGTCATCCGACGCGAAAAATCCCCCTCGGTTCGCGCGGCCAGGAAGATGGCCCCGTGCATGACGAACAGGACCAGACTCAGCACGCCGACCAGCAGCGAGTAGGGATTCAACAGATCCAGGAACGCGATGTGCAGGTTCCCTTGGGCGTCGATCGGCAGCCCTCGCAGGACGTTGCCCAGGGCCACGCCGTAGAGCAGGGCCGGCACGACGCTCCCGAGCCAGAAGGCCACGTCCCAGAACCGCCGCCACGCCGCGCTGTCGACCTGGACGCGAAACTCCATCGAGACCGCGCGGAAGATCAATGCAGCCAACAGCAGCATGAACGCCAAGTAGTAGCCGCTGAACACGGTGGCATAGACGGCCGGGAACGCGGCGAACATGGCCCCGCCCCCGGTCAAGAGCCAGACCTCGTTGCCGTCCCAGACCGGCTCGATCGACGTCAGACCCAGCCGCCGCTCGGTCTCATTGCGGGCGAAGATATGCAGCACGCCCACGCCCAGGTCAAACCCGTCGAGGATCGCGTAGCCGACCAGCAGCACGCCGATCAGAAGGAACCAGGCCGTCTGCAAGTCCATCATGCCGACACCTCCTTCACCGCGTCCATCGCCTCCGGGCCGCGCCGGATCTTCCGCACCAGGACGAACAGATACAAGGCTCCCAAAAACAGATAGATCGTTCCGAACAGGATGATCGAGAACAGAACCTCGCCGCCGGCGACGTTCCTCGAAAAGGCGTCGGCCGTCTTGAGCACCCGATAGACGACCCACGGCTGGCGACCGACTTCCGCGACGATCCATCCCAACTGACACGCCAGTAACGGCAGGGGAATGGCCCAAAGGATCGCGCGGAGATACCACCTCGTCGCGTCGAGCTTCCCTCGCCACCACAACCATGCACCTAGCACGGTCAACAGAATGAACAGCAGGCCCAACCCGACCATGATGTGGAACGACACGAACGTGGGGATGAACGGCGGGCCCGGATAACCTTCTTTGGCCAGGTCTTCCATCCCGGCCACGTGGGCGTCGACGCTGCCGTAGGCCAGCCAGCTCAGCATCCCGGGCATGGCGATGACCATGTGCAACTCGGGTGGTTCGTCGGTCGGAACTCCAAAAGGCGTCAGTGGGGCGTGGCTCTGCCCTCGCACGATCCCTTCCATCGCGGCCAGCTTCTCCGGCTGCGTGGCGGCCACCTGCCGGGCGTGGTGATGGCCCGAGGGGTACAACGACGCCACGGCCGTGACCAGCCCGACGACCAAGGCCAACCGCAGGGCTTTCTTCGCAACGGGCACGTCACTCTCTCGTTTCCTCAACAGCAGGTAGGCGGCGATGCCGGCCATCAAGAACGCGCCACACGTGCCGGCGGCCATCATGGTATGGAAGAACCGGATCACGGTCGACGGGTTGAGCACGGCTTCCTGGAAATTGGTCAGTTCGGCCCGCCCGTTCTGGAGGATGTATCCGGCCGGCGTCTGCTGCCACGAGTTGGCCACGAGGATCCAGAACGCCGACAGGGTCGCCCCGAGAGCTACCATGAAGATCGAGAACCAGTGCACGCCGCGCGACACGCGATTCCACCCGAAGAGATAGACGGCCAGGAATGTCGATTCGAGAAAGAACGAAACGACCGCCTCGATCGCCAGCGGGGCGCCGAAGATGTCGCCGACGAACTTGGAGTACTCGGCCCAATTCGTGCCGAACTGGAACTCCATGACGATGCCGGTCGCCACGCCGACGACGAACGTCAGGCCCAGGATCTTGCCGAAGAACCGACCCACCCGGGCCCAGTCGGGATCCCCGCGCCGCCAGGCGATCCCCTCGGCCACGACCAGCAGCCACGCCAGCCCGATCGTCAACGGGGGGAAGAGAAAATGAAAACCCACGGTCAGGGCGAACTGAATCCGTGACAAGACAAGCGGATCGAGCTGCACGGCGTTTCCTCCCGGGTTAACCGAGTGCGACGTCCAGAACCATCATGATCGTGAATCCCATCAGGGTGCCCGCGGTGGCGAAGTCGCCGTAGCCGTTGCGCTGCGACTCGGGCACGAGTTCTTCGACGACGACGAAGATCATGGCCCCCGCGGCGAAGGCCAGGGCGTAGGGCAGGATGGGCGTCATTGCCAGGACGGCCCAGGCGCCGAGCACGCCGGCCATCGGCTCGACCATGCCGGACGCCTGGCCGTACATGAACGCTTTGAACCGGCCCATCCCCTCGCGCCGCAGAGGCATCGACACGGCCAGCCCCTCGGGGAAGTTCTGGATGCCGATGCCGATCGCCAGGGCAATGCCGCCGAGCATGAGCGATCGGGCAAGCTCCGGCGTGGCCGCATTGGCGGCCGCCCCGAACGCCACCCCGACAGCCAGGCCTTCTGGAATGTTGTGCAGTGTGATGGCCGACACCAACAGCACGCTCCGCTGCCACGAGGTCTTCACACCTTCGGCCTCGGAAATATCTAGGCCAAGGTGTAAGTGGGGCAGGATCTTGTCGACCAGATACAAGCAAAACCCGCCGGCCAGGAAACCGGCCGCCGCCGGGAACCAGGCGCCGTCGGACATTTCGATCGCCGGGGCCAGAAGCGACCAGTAACTGGCCGCGATCATGACCCCGGCCGACAGCCCAAGCATCCCGTCGAGCAGCTTCTGGTTGAATCGGGCCGTGAAGAAGACCATCGCCGCGCCGGCGGCGGTGACGAACCACGTGAACAACGTGCCAAAGAGGGCCTGAAGGACGACGTGATACTGCCCAAGGAAGTCGCCAAGCTGTTCTTGCATGTTCCCTCACTCCGGCCAGACGCCAGCACCGCTTTCAGGACGACTTCTCTCCCCGAATCTTCTTCGGCTTGCAGACGTGCTCTTTCTTCTTCGACACCGCGCCGCATTTCGTGCACCGGAACCGCCCCGGCTTGGGCTTGTCCTCCGATTTCCTGTTCAAGCACCGCATGGATAGTTGCCTTCCGCATGGCAAAGTTCGTAGGCCGGATCGAGACCCGGCTTGGGACTCTGGCCGACTCGGACATTGCCGGGTCTAGACCCGGCCTACGAATGATCCCACCGGGCACACCATTGCGCCCGGTGGATCGTTGTGCGGTCTAGCCTTCGTACTCGTCCTCGGGCACGAACTCTTCCTTGCCGGAGCCGCACTCGGGGCAGACGAAATCCTCGGGCAGGTCCTCGAACGAGGTGCCCGGCTCGATGCCTTCCTCGGGTAGCCCTTTTTCCGGATCGTATACCCAACCACACGGCTCACAGACGTAGCGTTCCATGGTTCGCATTCTCCAAAGCAATAAGATTCACAACTCGCGCTCTTCCCGGCCACCCGGCCGACGCGATCCGCCCCCTATTCCACCCGGTTTCCGACGTTTGTGCAACCGGGGTTGTTGGCCCCAGCCTCCTCGGGTGAGTTTCCCGATCCAGGCTGCTCCCCAAAAGACCGACTTTACGGCTCAGGTTTCCTTTTCCCGTTCCTTTGGTTCCGCCGAATGGTGGCAGCAACTGGATTCGGACTCGGGGGATGGCCCACCGGTCTCGTCCGGATGCTCATGACCGGCGTGCCCGGGCCGCCAGAAAGAGGCCGCCAACACGACCAGCAGGACCACGGCCGCTGCCTGGCCGAACCAGCCGATCCCGGCGGCGTGCTGGTGGGCCATGGTGTGGCCCGCGCCGGCCGCCAGGCTGGGCATCCACTGGTCCCACAGGTCCAATGCCATCCCGGCCCCGAACGCGCTGGCACAAACGGTCAGGCCGTAGATCACGGTTGCCTTGGGCCCCAAGATCTTCCAAAAGGCGGCCACGGTCGCCGCGTTCGTGGCCGGCCCGGCGATCAGGAAGGCCAGGGCCGCGCCCGGCGACGCACCCAAGTGCATGAACCCGGCCGCCAGTGGCACCGAGGCGGTCGCGCAGACGTAGATCGGCACACCGACGACCATCATCAGCAAGATCGACAGGACGCCTGCTCCCATGTAGGTCGCCAGTGAGTCCTCTTTCACCAGCCCGGTCAAGGCTCCGGCGATCAGCACGCCGACCAGCAAGGCCGGCCCGATGTCGCGGGGCAAGGTGACCAGGGCGTAGCCGAAGATGCGTCGCCAAACGCTCACGCCGGGCCCGGCCGCACAGCATGCTTCCTGGCATGGTCCGTTGTCGGCCGGATCGTCACTGCTCGATTCTTTCCGCTCGTCCAATCCATATACAGCCAGACCGCCAATCACGCCGGTCAACAAGGCCACCACGGGCCGAAAGACGGCAAAGACCGGGCCCAGCAAGGCGTAAGTCACGGCGATGCTGTCCACGCCCGTTTGAGGCGTCGAGAGCAGGAAGGACGTCGTCGCCGCGCGGCTGGCCCCGTGTCGCCGGATCGACGCCGCCACGGGTATGACGCTGCACGAGCACAGCGGCAGCGGCACGCCCAGCAACGACGCCGTGACCACAGGTCCCATGCCCGGCCGGCCCAAGTGGCGCTCGACCCAACTCGGCGGAATGCAGACCGACAACACCCCGGCCGCCAGGAATCCGAACAACAGGTACGGCGCCATCTCGGCCAGCACGGCCCAACTTGCCGTGACGAATTGTAGCGCGATCTCCAACACGCCCTTACCCCGCTTTCCACAGTCCGTGGAGGTTGCAGTACTCCCGGGCAACAAGCCCTTCGCCTTGGACCGGGAAGAACGCCTCGGGCGGACCGCCCGGCTTCAGCGCCTGACGGCAAACCTTGCCGTCGACCAGCAGTTCGATCCACTCGATGAAATGGTCCTCTTGCATCGGGTGCGGTACCGAGCCGACCTTGACCTTGACTCCGCCTTCGACCGGCTCGATCACCGGCACATGCTTCTCCTTGGCCGCGTCGGTCGTGTTTTCTTCGAGCAGCTTCATCGGCTGCTTGCAACACCAAAACGTCCCGTTCCCGCCTCGAAGCACCTCGACCATCGAACCGCAAATCAAACACTCGTAGACCTGCAACGCTTCACTCGCCATGGCATGGATCTCCCAATTTCCAGTGAATCGTAGGCCGGGTCATGACCCGGCAGGAAAGGCTTTCGGCAATTTGTGGGTGCCATGCCCAGATGTCGCTTCAGCGACAGATGGGCATGATATTGGGACGCCCTGCCAACATGCCCATCCGCCGCCAAGGCGGACATCTGGGCATGGCACCCTGCTTCCGGGATCGTACTCCCAACCGGTCGATTTGAAAAGCACCTACGCATGCTGGGCCAGGTACTCGGCCACGCCCTCGGGAGTTGCCTTCATGGCGTCCTTGCCGCGGCTCCAGTTGGCCGGGCAGACTTCGCCATGTTCCTCGGTGAACTGCAACGCGTCGATGACCCGGAGGATCTCGTCGATGCTGCGACCTAGCGGCAGGTCGTTGATCAACGCATGGCGGACGATCCCCTGCCTGTCGATCAAGAACAGGCCACGCAAGGCGATTCCGGCGTCCAGAAGCACGCCGTACGCCCGGGCGATGTTCTTGTCCAGGTCGGCCACCAACGGGTAACCGACGGGGCCGATCCCGCCTTGCTTGACGGCCGTGTTCTTCCAGGCGAGGTGCGTGTAGTGCGAATCGACCGAAACACCGATCACCTGCGTGTTGCGAGACTCGAACTCCGACAGGGCCTTATCGAAGGCAATGATTTCCGACGGGCAGACGAACGTGAAATCCAGCGGGTAAAAGAACAACACAACGTACTTGCCCCGATAGGATGAAAGCGTCAGTTCGGCAAACGCATTGTCGGGCGTCACCGCCTGCGCCGTGAAATCGGGGGCTTCCTTGGTTACGAGCGTACACATGGCAATATCTCCTTGGTCCAGTTGGTGTGGACAAAAACGTCAATTAATACATCCCTTCCCTCTCCCTTTGGGAGAGGGTGGCGGCGAAGCCGCCGGGTGAGGGCGGGTAGACTCTTGGTTAGCTGCCGATTTCTAGTTGCTAACCACCAATCACGGTGTCAACGCACCCTCACCCCTGGACCCTCTCCCAAAGGGAGAGGGGGGCATTTTTTCACTCGGCCGCGGCCGGCGAGACCGTGCGTTGGCCGAGTTCCTTGTCGAGCATGTACAGTGGAACGCCCTGGTCGCCGACCAGTTTGAGCTTATCGACGATCGCCAGGGCGTTTGCCTCCTCCTCGACCTGCTCGGTGACGAACCACTGGAGGAAGATGCCCGCAGCGTGGTCCTTTTCTTCGAGCGCCAGGCTGGTCAGGTCGTTGATCAGGCCGGTCACCTTGCACTCGTGTTCGTAGACCACCTCGAACACGGCCAGCGGCGACGCCCACTCGGTCGCGGGAGCGTCGACGGCCTTCAAGAGCACCCGGCCGTTTCGCTCATTGACGAAGTCGAACATCTTCATGGCATGTCCGGCCTCTTCCTGAGCCTGCAATCGCATCCAATGGGCCATGCCCGGCAGGCTCTTCGACTCGAAATAGGCCGACATCGACAGATACAGGTAGGACGAATACAACTCGGCATTGATCTGGGCGTTAAAAGCGCCCTCTATCTTAGGGTTGAGCATCTACTTTCCTTTCTGGAAACAGTTGGGATTTGCGTATAACCATTAGTGTTGATAAGCGTAGATCAGTGTTCCTTTCCGTCGCCTCTTTCTTCCTTGCCCCGCTTCTTCCGACGTTTTTGCTGGCAGCTTGGGCACAGCCCGAAGTATTCGAGCCGGTGTCCCAGAATCGTATACCCGGCGGCCATGTCGGGCGCGGGATCGGGTATCTTTTTGGGCAAGTTTTCCACGTCGTCAACCCGGCCGCACTCGGCGCACCGTACGTGGTCGTGTACGTCCAGGTCGCCGTCGAACCGCGTCTCGGTCCCGCCCAGGACCAGCTTCCGGATCGTCCCCCGCTGGCTGAGCCGTTCCAGGTTCCGGTAGACCGTTCCCAGGCTGATCTTCGGGAGACGCTTCCGAACCAGCTCGTAGAGCTCGGGCGCCGTCGGGTGGCAGGAGACCTTTCGAAGCTCTTCCAGCACCACCTGCCGCTGCCGGGTTTCACGTTCTTGGGGCCTGTCAGTCATAAGGAAACCTTAATAATAATAAATCCTATTACTGACTGTTAATAAGTCAAGCCCCGGGCCAGCGAAATGGTTGGCCGTGCTGTCCGTGTATGCCCCATTGCCCTGATTCCCACGGTTTCAGACTGGACACATGGCCAAGATCAGAGTGGCCCTTTCCTCAGGCGACACCTCCACCGGGCCCAAAGCGGCCGGAAGCAGGGCCGATTGGCCTTTCTGCAAGGGCCCGCCGGACGGATCGCCCTCTAGGGTTACCGAGCCCTCCAGAACGCTGACGATGCAAAACCGCCTGGGCTGGCTTACCGAACAGGCTGACGAGACCGTCTGTCGGGCGAGAACGAACTCGTCGCACTCGACCAGGACGGTCGGCTCGTTTTCCTTTGTGGAGGCGATTCGGAGAGGCTCGGCCGGCCCAAGTGTGAAATTGACCGCTTCGAGGCCCTGGTCGATGTGCAATGGCCGGGGCTTGCCGTCGGGGCCCGGACGGTTCCAGTCGAACAGCCGGAATGTGGTGTCACTGGCCTGCTGGATCTCGGCGATTAAAATCCCGGCGCCCAAGG
>JAFGFF010000398.1 GCA_016931075.1 Pirellulales bacterium
CCCTTACCCTGAATGATGGAGGGCTGCCACAGCCGCCACGACTGCTGGTGCTTATCAACATGGCGTACCACCCGAACATCGGTCACGTCGCCTTGGTATCCAGACTCTTGGCCATCGGCAGCCGCAACAAAGACAGACAGGCTTCCGAGGGAACAGAGGATCAAAACGTGCTTCATGATTCTTCCTCACGTCCACTTTTTGCAGATCCCGAGGTGTCCCCAAGAAACAAAACGGCCGGCCCGGCGAACGGTGCCCTGAACGTTCGCTTCGCTCCGCCGGCTATCGACGGCGATTTTGTTCGTTGAGCGAAGGTCGGATCTTGCCACTCTACGCAGAATGGTCCCTTGGCCGCCGACAGGTCCACTTCGATGTCACCACCCTCGGGCGCGAAGACCAGATAGGCCACGCCCGGCTCGGCCAGACAATAGCCGGTGGAAGATAGCTTGTTTTTCGGTGTTGCACGAGCCAGGTCCAGGCGCTGTGAGTATGCGATCGCTTGCCCCATAGCCCAGCGGGGGGCATCATCCTCGCCGCGGACTTTGCCGAGTACCCGGCCATCGTAGGTGTCCATGAAGATCGGATTCAGGCCGCGGGTGACCGTCTTCCAGACCCACGTCGCATCGCCACCGATGCCCCACAAGTGATCGGTGTCGGAGAGAATTACCTTACGTCCTTGCATGTCCGGGGGATCATCCCGGAAGCCCCCTTCGCGATTCGGAGAAATCCAGTCAGCCGGGCTGGCAAAGAGGCTTTCGTTTGTGCCACGCCTGTTCTGATAGGTCATGCCCACGGGGTGCTGTTTGGGCAGGTACTTTTCGCACCGCTTGACAAAGCGGATCATGTGGTATTGCCACTTGGTCGAACCGGGATGCGTTTCGTTGGAAATCTCGTAGAGCACGTTGTCGAAACGGTTCATTCCCTCGACGATCCAGCGAACGTACGCTTCCTGAAGACGCGTGACCGACTTGCTTGCGAGTTGGTGGATCTCGATGCCTTTGCCGTCACCGTTCTTGTCCCCATCGATGCCGTTGATATTGTTGGCGGAGTTGAAGGGATGGTTCGCCAAGGCGTCGCGTTGGAACTGCACGCCATAACCTTCGAAGAACATGATCGAGATAAACACTCCCGCGTCCTGCGCCTTGGCGACACGCGCTCTCAGGCGTTCGAGGTAGTCCGGATTGAACTTCTTCAGGTCGAAGCGAGGTTTGCCGTCCAGCGCCAGCGCCGGCCCGGTGCGCCTCCACGGGTGAGGAGTGACATGGTGATTGCCATTGCGCCACTGAATGGCCTTCATGCCGGTGGTGTCCCAGCGGGTCGGTTCCCACGTCCAGCCGCGCGTGAAGTTGTGTCCGTAGCTTTTTAGCCAAGCCAGATACGCATCGAAGTCAAAGAGCGCGGGCGGATCTGTCGGTCCCATGTCCACGAGATTGGCCCAAGTATGCGACCCGGCCAGAAGGATCGCCCTGCCCGAATTGTCGGTGAAGTAGCGGGGATTGTTCGTATGGACGCGTAACGGGCCGTTGGATTGGGCCAAGCCGGTTGTACCTGCCAGGGGGATGAGCGACAGGCAAACACAGATTAGGTCGTTACTTCTCATTTCGTACCCTTGTTTTCGATCGTTTGGCCTTGTCCCTGAGGCTCGGGGCGTCTGTCTTCGGTAGCCACTTCGTCAACTTCGCCTTGACGGCGGCCAATTCCGGCTTGTCGGCCAGGTTGGTCCATTCGTTGGGGTCGCTGTCGTGGTCGTAGAGCTCCTCGCCGCCGTCGGCATAGCGGATGAAGCGCCAGCGCTCGTCGCAGAGGGCGTGGTTCCCTTTCAGGTAGGTGACCAGTGCCGGTCGGTCCCACGTTCGCCTCGGATCCCTGAGCAGTGGCACGAGACTTGTGCCCTCCAATCCGTCCGGCTGAGGTAGACCGCACAGCTCGTTCAACGTCGGAAAGAGATCGACGAAACTCACCGGGCGCGACGTGCGACTGTCCTCGTGCGTAACACCCGGCGCGACGACGATCAGTGGCAAGCGTGTGGAGCGGGCCCAGAGTGTCATCTTGTGCAAGTGCTGCTTCTCGCCAAAATGCCAGCCGTTGTCGGACCAAAAGACGATGATCGTTCTTTTCGCGGCCGGACTGTCATCCAAGGCGTCCAGAAGCCGTCCGACCATCACGTCGCAAAACGTCACGCTCGCCAGATATGCCTGCAAGATTCGCTGGTACTGCCCGGACCGCCGGACCAATTCGAGGTCGCCACGGCGCCGCTCGGCGATCACAAGCCCCGCTTCGGGTATGTCGTCCAGGTCATCTTCCTTGATGGGCGGCGCAGTGATATCCTCCGGCAAATACATGTTGAAGTACTCGCGTGGTGCGTACCAAGGCAAGTGGGGTCGATAGACGCCCCCGGCAAGGAAGAACGGCTGCCTGGGGGGATCGGCAAGGAGCTTCTCGGCCCACCGGACCATTTGGCCATCGCCCATCTCGTCGTCGGGTAGATCCAGCGGCCCCCAGTCGAATTCCATCGCATTGCGTGGTGGTCGGGCGAGTGCTCTAACTTCGGGAATGCCGTTGAGCGGATACCCGTCCGGCCACGCGAAGTTCGTGACGTCCTCACCGCGGGCGAGTCTTGCCTGGTAATGCCCGTTGAAGACCTGGTCGAAGTACTCATTCCAGTCACTGCGCCGATTGAATCCCGGCGGATGATGATAGACTTTGCCGCCGCCGGCGGTGTAGTAGCCGTTGGCCTTGAAGTGCTGTGGTATCGAGGCAATGCCCGGCATCATCTCGTGCCAGACGGGCGCGTTGTCGTAGATGCCCGTGCTGCTCGGGCGTCTTCCCGTGAATGTCGCAACGCGCGAGGGGTTGCAGACCGGAGCCGCGCAGTGGGCGTTGGTAAAAAGCAGGCCGCGACGCGCCAGCCGGTCGATGTTGGGCGTTTTCACCTCTGGATGGCCTCCCAGGCAGCCGACCCAGTCGTTCAAGTCGTCGGCGATGATCATCAAGACGTTGGGGCGGACGGCATCGTCACTCGCGGCCGGCGAGGCCAGCGACGGCAACAGAATGGCGGCAAGCAGGGTAACACCTGGCTTCACTGACCCTTTCTCCCTGATTTAGCCGGCCCGGGCAACAAAGGCGCGAGCGAATCGCACGCCCTCCGACGCAAGCCGGTCCAAGTTTGGTGTGCGGGCGTACGGGTCGCCGTAGCAGCCCAGTTCCGGCCCGTTGTCTTCGGAGACGATCATCAGAACATTCGGACGTGAGGCCGCCGCAGCTGTATCCCGGAAGCCGATCGTCGTCAGCAGGACGACCGGCAACAGCATCGGGGAGTATTTCATAGTCACATTCCTATTCCCGACCGGCGAGGTCAACGGATTCCTTCACCGGTTGGCTGCTTGAGATCGCAATTCGTGCGGGTCTGGAGCGTCTGATCCATCATCGCGCTCAGTTGCCCGCGCAGTTTCCCGTAGGCGAGTTCGCCGAAAACGTTTTCACGTTCAACGAGAAAAGCCCCCCGGGAAACAGCACTTCGGTCGGAGCCGTAGTCGTAAAGCTCTTCCTGGAGGATTTCTCGCGAAGGCCACCGGACCCAGCGCGTATAGCGGTGGGTTCGAGTGCGGACCGAGTAGCCCATCACCTCCGGCAGGGTCGGCTTGAAGGGACGAGCGAACTGGCTGAGGACGAACGGGCGTCCTTCCTGCCTGGGGTTCTTCAGGATGGGCACAAGGCTCGTTCCGTCCAGAGCGGGAGCGGGCGGGAGACCCGCCAAATGGACGACCGTCGGGTAGATATCCACGTATTCGATCATCGCCTCGGTCGCCACACCCGGCTCGGGCATACCCGGAAAGCGGAAGATCAGCGGCGTTCGGGTGTCCATTTCGAAGTTCGTCGCCTTGCACCAGTGGTCTGCCTCGCCGAGCGAGTAGCCATGGTCGCCCCAGAAGACGAAGATCGTGCGCTCTTCCAAGCCAAGTCGCTCAAGAGTATCAAGCAACTTTCCCACCTGGGAATCGACATAGCTGACGCAGGCGTAGTAGCCATGGCGGAGATGGCCTGCTTGCTTGCGATTGACCTTTTCGTCCTTCGGCACATCTGTGTAGCCGCCAAGTTCCCGGTGCTCGGGGTAAGCCACATCTGGCGCGCTGCGCGTTCGAGCCACATCGCCAGAGAGCTGAAGATCGGCCGAATCGTAGAGATCCCAGTACTTCTTCGGAGCACAGAACGGCAGATGGGGCTTGAAGAATCCAACGGCCAGGAAGAATGGCTGCTTCCGCTTAGCCAGGTCCTCCAATGTCTCCACGGCCAGGGCGGCCAGTTTACCGTCCGGATAGCCCTCGTCCGGTAGATCGGCCATCTCGGTGGCCGGCCCCTTGCCGCGCGTGCCCTGGTTCTCGTTAAGTGCGTAGTTGCTCCAGCCGGGACGTTTCAGAAGCGGTGGGACCGACCACGACCGGGGATCCAGTTCCGCCTCTCGGTCCCTGCCGCTGAACACCTTACCCAGCGATTGGGCGTGGTAGCCGTGATCCTTGAAGTACTGCGGGAGGGTGACCAGATCTGGAAGTGTGTCGCGGAACAGGTTGCGGTTGTGCCAGACTCGCGTGTTGTCGGGCAGCCGGCCCGTAAGGATCGACGTTCGCGATGGACCGCATACCGCCTGGTGGCAGTAGGCCCGGCCGAATCGACGCGCCGCTGCCGCGAGTCGATCGATGTTTGGAGACTTGACAACTGTATCGCCGTAGCAGCCAAGCGACGTCCGCAAATCATCGACGGCGACGAACAAGACGTTAAGTCCGGCCGGAGTTTTCGAAGCTTCGGAAGCGGGTAACGTGCTCAGGAGCACCAGATCCAGGCCGAGGAAGATGATGAAACTGCAGTTGGTTCCTCGCTTCATGGAGAAGTCCTCTGCCTGTTGACTGAATCGGTATTCGAACTTCGGTACAGCTTTTGCTGCCCATTATAGCGGCCTCGAGATCCGAAGTCACGAGCGGTCAACGGAAGTCAGATTACACCATTGCTCACGGACGTCTACGTTTTCCGACCAGGCCCCGACGCCAATCATTCCGCGCCACGCGGAGGGCGTCTTCTCGGCTCGGGTGCCGGATATCTCGATGTCCCGGGTCATGGTCCTTTCAGTTTCACCGTGCAGCGTTGGACATTGAATTGGTAAGGCCCGTTTGGGATGCAGGAGTACAGAAGGTAAAAGGCTGTTCCGTCGTCGCCGATCCACTTGGCAGGAATATTGGGCGCGAACCGGTTTTCGGGCGCGCCCCAATCCGCCTCATAAGCGGCCACGGTCCACGGGCCCCAGGGATTCGGCGCGTCGAAGATGCCCAGATGCGGTCGGCGGTCGGGATTGTCATTGGCCCACCACTTCCATTTCCCGACGGGACTGCTCATGACGAGCAGGTAACGCTTGAGACCCGGGTTGTAAACAAGGCATGGCCGAAAGCAGCCATTGCGGTCGGTGAAAATATGCTTCCTCGCTTCAAAGCCACGCCAAAGAGGCTCGCCGAAAGCTCCAGTCCCGGCGAAGAACTCGTGCGCTGCCTGGTCGCGGATCGAACCAACCGGCACGCGCGCCATCAGCAGATGCGGATAGTCGGCGTAGGCACTCGGTCCGTCGGGAGAGATGTAATAGGCGTAGCCATCCTGCGCTTCCGAGTAGTTCTTTCCGGCGTTCATCCACACGGGATAACCGATCCCGGGCCAGTGCCAGTTCA
>JAFGFF010000399.1 GCA_016931075.1 Pirellulales bacterium
CAACACGGCCAGTCGACCGGTCGACGCGGCCGGCAGCGAGGGCGTTGTGGTCCACACGGTTGGTGTCGGGGCTACGCTGCGAAGCGACCTGACGCATCGCGATATCCAGCTCACCGGCCTGGATTGCCCCGACCGACTCATGCTCAACAACCGGGCCAAGGCGACCGCCTCGGTCGAGGCGATCGGGCTGGAAGGCCGCGTGGTCCAGGTCGTGCTCGAGGACGACGGCCAGCCGATCGACCATGTCGAATTGACGCTCGACAACGCCGAAGGCTCGCAAACGGTCGAATTCGAGTTCCGGCCAACGACGCCAGGGCGTCATATATATTCAGCCCGTGTGGCGCCGGTCAGCGAGGAGAAGATCACCCAGAACAACCAGCGGGCGGCCGTGGCGATCGTCGTCGAGCCGGGCATTCGCGTGCTGTATCTGGAAGGGACCCTTCGGGCCGAGTATGGAACCCTGGTCGACCGGTTCCTGGCCAAGGATCCCGACCTGGAGTTCTGCGCCCTGGTCCAAACCCGACCGAACGTGTTTTTGACGCGGACCAACATCGAGGGCCTGCGGCTGGACAACATCCCGACCGACGAGGCGACACTCGACACGTTCGACGTCTTCATCCTGGGCGACCTGGACGTCAGCTACTTGCGGCCGATCCAGCAGGAACTGATCGTCAAACGGATCCGCGACGGCGCGGGCCTGGTCATGCTGGGCGGCTATCACAGCCTTGGCCCGGGCGGCTACGAGGGCACACCGCTGGGAGCCATTCTTCCCGTGCGGCTCGGTTCGCGCGAGGTAGGCCAGGTGAATGAACCTTTCTTGCCTGTGCTTACGCCCGAGGGCGTGCGGCATCCGATCTTCGCCAATATCGCCGAGTTCTTCCCGACCCAGGCCGGACCGGCCGCCGTGCCGGGGCTCCCGCCGTTGGAAGGCTGCACCCGGGTCGAAGGTCCCAGAGCGGGCGCGACCGTGCTGGCCAAGTGTCCGCTCGACGCCGAGCAACCGGTCGTCCTGGCCGTGCAGCCGGTCGGCGCGGGGCGGACGGCCGTCTTCACCGGCGACACGACCCGACGCTGGCAGCAGGGTCCTCGGGCGATGGGCCAGGACTCACCCTTCCTGCGGTTCTGGGGTCAAATGGTGCGATTCCTGGCCGGGCGACAAGGAGACGTCGCGGCCGAGGCGGGCATCACCGGGGCGACCGACAAGGCCTACTACGCGCCCGACGAACCGGTCCGCGTCACGGCCACCGTCCGCAATGACAAGGGCGAAGCGGCCACCGAGGCTGAAGTCGTCGCCGAAATCTTCCTCATACCAGAACCAACGAAGCACGTTCCGCCAGTTTCGGAAAAAAATGGAGGGCCACGCCCCGTCGTGGCCGGGCAAGACGATTCGGTTCCGACACCTGGCAAACTCGTTTCACGAAACACCCTCTCGGCCGTCCCCGGGCCGTCGGGCAACTACGCCGGCACGTTCCAGCCGGCCACGCCGGGAACCTACCAGATCAACCTCCTGGCTCGGGTTGGCGAGAAGGTGCTCAAAGCCCCGCGACTGGACGTCGAGGTGGGCCGGCCCTTCCTGGAGTACGAAAAGCTCGACCTGAACGACCGATTGTTGCGCGAAATTGCCGAAGCCTCGGGCGGCCGCTACGTCCACTTGAGCACGGCAGAGCACCTGATCGACCGCCTCGACCAGACCGTCCGCCAAAAACAACACCACATCGAACGCCCCTTGTACTGGCCACCGCTGGTCTGGCCTTTGTTCGTCGGGATCGTGACGCTGGAATGGGTGCTACGCAGGCGGTTTCAACTGCGGTAGCTGCCCGAAGGTACCGCTACGAACACGGTTTAGTTGTCCATGTCCTTCGGAGCACGTTGAACAGGGGGAACCGATTCGGCAGCGGGTGTCTGCGCACTGAAGTGCGGCGCGGGGGGCGTGGCAGGCCGAGTAGCGGGCTCCAGGCCGATACGGGAGAAGTCCACCCACGGGTAGAATCGAGTGAGTGATCGGATGCGATCGACCTGTTCGGGGCTGAGTGTTTTCAGCCCTCGTCCGGTTACCCCTTTGTTAAAACGCGTGTGAGACTGCACGGCGCGCTGCAACGCCAGGCTTACTTCTTCCTCGCTCTTCGGTTGGCCGATGAACTCCAAGATGCGCCCGACCGTGCCGGGCATGTCGGCGACCAACTCCTCATAGGTTACCCAGGTCATGTTCAACACGTTTGACTGCCAGGCGTCGTGCCAGCCGACATAGAAGTTAATGAACCACGGCATGAGCAACTCGACAACCAGATCCAATTGCGTCGGGCGGTCGAGCTCGAAGAAGTCGTCGGTCAGGTAGGCCGCGAAAGAAAAACGAGACTCGCGGTGCAAGTGATCGAACAGGCTGGCTGCGACGTCCAACAAATTGCGAACGAGCACGACCGTGTGGAAGCGGAACTGATTCAACAACGCGACGTGGATCTCCGACGCCTGGAGATGTTGCTGGTAAACGCCGTTTTGTCTGGCGTGGTTTAGCAGGAGACTCGGGTAAAGATTCTGGGGTGTTCTCTGGAAGCCCAGAACGCCTTGCAGCCGGGGCCAGTGCGTGGCTTCCATCAACGCCCGACGCAAGAGCGTCGAGCCCGACTTGGGCATGCACGCGATCATCACTCGGGTGGTGCCCGGCACGAGTGCCCGAGTAGCCTGGGCCACAAATGGTGCGGAGAGGGGGGTCGGCCTGAGCATGGGGCGTACCCTCGGTGTAGACAGGTCGGAGGAAAGATGAAAACGTTCCAGACAGTCCACGATGCGGTATATCCCTACGGAACGCATGTGTCAATCCCGGTTCCATCTTCTGACTACCATGGTGGTATGGTAAATTGAAGAAAGGAGGCATTCGGTGCAATTGCGTCTGGCACGAGTCGGCCATAAGGGAAGATAAGTCGAATGGAACCTCTATGGGTATCGATCCTGGTAGGCTTCATTGCCATGGCCGAAGGGCAAGGCAATGGGCCGATGGCAGTGTCGCCATCGCTGGGCGAGCCGCTTTGCCGGCTTGGAGCAGAGCGGTATTGGCACGATGCGCGCATCAGCGCGTTGGCGATGCAACCCGGTGGAAATCTGGCGGCCTGTGCGGGCGGGAACGGATCCATCGATCTCGTGTCGGACTCATTGAAACTGCGTTCCCGTACGACTGGCGCTGGCGAGGTCGTTTGCCTGGCGTTTTCACCCGAGGGAAAGCGGCTTCTCTCGATCAATTCGGCCGGCGTGGTGCGATTGTGGGAGGTCGAGCAAGCCGGCACGCTGCACGCGCTGTGGCATGTCCCCTGGCCTGCCAAACTGCCCAGGCATCGTGCCCGAGACATCGCTGCGCGATTCACACCGAACGGTGCGAGCATCTTGCTGACTGACTCGATGCGGACCGGGTGGGTCCTGAACGCGACCGACGGCCGGCAGGTCCACAAGGTCGCTGACTCGCGTGGGCGGCTTGCTGCGTTTTCGGCCGACGGCCGGTCGTTGCTCGTGGCCACGGTGGACAATCGGCTCCGGACGTGGCAATGGGCGACAGACAAGCCGGTTGCTGAAGTGGAACTTGCCTGGCCGGGCTTGCGGTTGGAAGCTACCGACCCGCGAGACGACACCCTCATGAACCAGTTCGTGGCGAGTCCCGACGGAAAGACGTTTCTCTTGGGCACGAAATACTCGTTGATGGCGGGCGATCTGGCCTCGGGCAAGTTGCTCGGCAAGGTCGCGCGGCGCGAGCCGAGGCGCCACCCAGACGCACCGCATGTCGCCTTTTCGTCCGACGGGAAGGAGTTGGCCGTGGCCTGGGCCACCTGGTCGGGCCCGTTGGTCGAGGTGTGTCGCTGGCCCGGGGGGAAAACGCTTTGGACCTCTCCCTTGGCCTGCGAACCGACGGGGCCCGTGACGTTTGGGCACGACAACAAACGTCTTCTCACCGCCGACGGCTGGACGGTCCGGCTCTGGGGCCTGTCTCGGGGAGGCCTGCCTCGGGGCGACGAGATCGAGCCGTTGGAAGGTCATGCCGACGCGATGGTGGCCGTGCTTTTCTCGCCCGATGGATCTAGGGTGGCCACGGTTGGCCAGGACTGCCGCGTCGGTCTGTGGGAGAGTCGGACCGGGCGGCTGGAGTCGATGACCCGATTGGGCAGCCGCCAGCCGTCGTCCGGATCGGTCGCCTTCTCGCCCGACGGCAAGCG
>JAFGFF010000046.1 GCA_016931075.1 Pirellulales bacterium
AAGGACGATCCCCGCTTCCCGCCCATCTCGCCCACCGAGCTAGGGCACCTCGACATGGAGGTCTGGCTGCTCTGGGGCATGAAGCCGGTCGCCCAACGAGGCGAGGCACGAATCGGCGCGGTCCAGATCGGCCGTCACGGCTTGCAGATCCAGCGAGGCGGTGCCCGAGGGCTGCTCCTGCCGGCCGTGGCCGTCGAGCACAACCTCGATGCCGAAGGGTTTTTGCGCCAGGTCTGTCTGAAGGCCCGGCTCGCGCCTGATGCGTGGAAGGAAGACGACACGATCCTTCAGACGTTCGAAGGCTATGCGATCCACGGCGACTTGGCCTCGGGCGTCGAGTCGCCCATGCCGAGCGACTCACCCGGTGGGCCCGGTCCCGAGGACGTCGCCCGGCTGATCGAGTTCAGCACGATGAACCTCGCGGCCCTGATGACCGGCGCGACGCCCAACTACTTTCTGCCCGGCGTGTTCGACGGGACGATCAACGGGCTGTTTCTTACCGTGGCCACGCCCGACGAAGGCCAGTCGATCCAGACGAGCCGGCTGTCGATCAAGCCGGGCGTGCCGCTGCAATCAACGTTGTTCTCGCTCCTCCAGGCGGCTGCCGGACACCTCCGCGCCCGGCGGATCCACCCGGGCCAACTACCAGCCGGAGCGGTGGGACTGACCGTCCTCTGGGACCCGGCCATGCATGGCAGCACCGAGTCGGCCGACCTGACCGGACTGGACACACGCCGCCGCGCGGTGGTCGTGATGAGTCAGTCGGGCTGGGTCTGGATGTTTGACCCGGACCTCTCGGCCGAGGAACTGCTGGAGCAAGCGAAAGCCCGGCTCCATTCCACCGGCAAAACGCCCGGGCCGGTTTTGAGTCTGGCGGTGGCCACGAATCAACCGCGTGCCTGGTCGACGAACGTCCCGCCGCCCGAGGCCCCGCGCCCGCCCGCCGTGGCCGGGCTCTTCTATCCGGGCGATCCGGCCGAGATGGAGCGTGAGGTCGACAAGCTGCTGGCCGCGCCGGGCAAGCCCGAGGCGTGGCCCGGGGCCATGGTCCCGCACGCCGGCTGGAAGTACTCGGGCCGGCTGGCGGCCAACGTGCTGCGTCGGGTCAAAATCCCACGCCGCGTGCTGCTTTTCAGTCCGAAGCACAACCCGGCCGGCGCCGATTGGGCTGTCGCGCCACAACAGCGATGGCGGTTGCCTGGCCGCGACGTGCCGGCCGATCCCGAACTGGCCAAGGCACTGGCCGACTCGGTCGACGGGTTCGAATTGGACGCGGCGGCCCATCGGCCCGAGCACGCCATCGAAGTCGAGCTACCCCTCTTGGCCCGGCTGGCGCCTGAAGCGTCGGTCGTTGGCATCGCCATGCACGGCGGCGAGTGGTCCGAGCTGGAAGCGAGCGCCCGGCAGCTCGCCGCGTTTCTGAAGACGCTGCCCGAGCTGCCGCTGCTGTTGATTTCAACCGACATGAACCACTTCGCCGACGAGGCGACCACCCGGCGCTTGGACCGAATGGCTCTGGACGCCATCCACGTCCTGGATCCCGAAAGGCTGTTGCGGACCGTCCGCGAGAACAAGATCAGCATGTGCGGCGTGGTGCCGGCCGTCTTGGTCATGGAAACCCTCCGCCAACTGGGCCAGCTCACCCACTGCGAAGAGGTCGGCTACTCGACCAGCGCCGAGGCAAGCGGCGACCAGAGCCGCGTCGTCGGCTACGCGGGCATGTTGTTTGGGTAGGGATTGGGGACTGGGGATTGGGACGATGAACCCCGGGGGCCATGGATTGTGTTCTAAAGCTGCATGTTCAAGACCGGACTCAACAACAAAGGAACCTGACCCCATGAAGATGCATTTGGGAGCATTCACCCTCTTCCTGGCCGCTGTGCTGCTTGTGCCTTCGGTTACCTCGGGCAAAGAAGAACAAAAGCTCCATTCGGCGATCAAGCCCGTGCCGTTTGGCGGAGGGCATCTGCGGCGACACCGTGCGGCGAACAAGCGGCTCCAGCAGGGGAACGTCGACATGTTGATGCTGGGCAACTCGATCACCGACAGTTGGGACGGAAAAGGAAAGCCCGTCTGGGACGAGTACTACGCCGGGCGCAAGGCCGTCAACCTGGGCCGGAGCGGCGCCCGGACGCAGCACGTCCTCTGGCAGGTCGACAACCTGGCGGTGGAAAACATCTCGCCCAAGCTGGTCGTCTTGCTCATCGGCACGAACAACACGAAGGACAACACGAGCGAGCAGATCGCCGAGGGCGTGACGCGGATCGTCCAAAAACTCCGCAAGCGATTGCCCCGGACGAAGATCCTCCTGCTGGCCATCTTTCCCAACGGCCCGAACGACGACGATCCCCGCCGCCAAGTCGCCCGAAAGGCGAGCCAGCTCTACTCGAAGCTGAGCGAGGACGAGATGGTCGTCTACATGGACCTCCGCGACCGGTTCGTCAAGCCCGACGGCACCCCGACCGAGTGCCTCCGCCCCGACGACCTCCTGCACCTATCGCTGGCGGGCTACCGCGCCTGGGCCGAAGCCATCGAGCCTGTCGTCGCCGAAGTGGTCGGACCGAAGCTCGCACGATAACCCATTACGCTGCGCTGCCTCCAGAGGTCGACCTGCAGGAATTGAGTTTCTGATAGGAATGGCTCTCGGACGGTGCACGCATCACCATTCATGACTATCCGCACCGGATTCAAGGGTTTCGCGTCTTGGATTGGGGGATTGTCTTCGATTCTGCCTCGCGAGATTCCTTCATGGCCATCAGGAATCCCTTGACACGAGGGGCGAGTTCGATATGGAGCCATTCTTCGAGCGTGGTAAAAAGTTCCCGTTCGTTAGACGCCCGGATCTCATGACAGGGCACACCACCCACAGTGATACAGTAGCGTGTTGGATTATGGGGGTCCGAAAGTATTCCAAAAGGATACATAGCGGTGGCCGTACAACTCATTTTAAGGTCGTAACGCTGATCCTGGTCGTGCTTTTCAAAGAGGGAGTCCGTCAAACGACACTCGATCGTATAGCATTCAACTGCATTGTTGGGGAAAGCTGCTCCTTCACGCTGCCCTTTTTCACTTAGGGATGACGGCAAGACCAAATGGAGTTGCTTTTCCACGACGCATTCACGAGATTCTTCCTTACCTCGGAAGATCCGGAATTCCACATCGACAGAATCTGGTATCGCCTTTGAATTGGTCTGGGCTTTCTTAGAGGGCTGGCAGCCTATAGTGACAAACGCCAAAAAAGGCACGACCGCGCTGAACAATACCACCGTGAGGATTCTGCGCATGACCGATTTCACCAACAGAAGGGAACTTATGCTTGGAACACTTGTTCAATACGCTTGAAGGAGTGGTTGCGCACAGTATGGGTGGCAGCCGGGCGGACGTCAACCGTTGGACACGGTTGCTCGAGCTTAGCAAGGCCTACTGGTTGGGCCGATGAATGGGAACCAGCTTGCGCTCGTGCAGCACGGGCGAAGGGGGTAGGCCGGGGGGTGGGATCTTCAGGTCGACGCCGCGAGGGAGAAGCTCGGGGTCGTCGAGCACGTCGCGGTTGGCTCGGAAGATCTCCAGGTAGCGGGCCCGATCGCCCAGGTAGTGTTCGGCCAGCGCGGGCAGGGTGTCGCCGTCGACGATACGGTGGATCCGCTGGACGGGCTCGGCCTGGGACGCGTGGTTCGACACGATCGGGGACGCCGCCGGGGCATTCTCGCTCGGATAGGCCACCGGCAGCGAGGGCGGAAGGCAGTCCGCATCGAGCCGCTGGCGAACGGTCAGTTCCGGAAGCACCGGCCGCACCGCCGCGCGGCTCGGCTGGGCCGTCGGTCCGTTTTGATAAGGTTCGGTTCGAGGGGCGGTCGCCGCTGGCTCTTCGCGCAACACGAGGGCCGGACCCGTCGGGGTCGGCTCGACGGCCGGAGGCTTCGACCCGCCGTGCCGATAGGCCCAGGCCCCGAGGACGCCCGCCAAGAGCACGGCCGAGCTGAGCACCAGCTTCACTCCGCGATCCATGACAAAACACCTCGTGTCGGCCAACCCGTCAGACAGCTTGAATCGTTCCCTCCTGCTTTCTATCGGAAAAGACTCAAGAAGGTTTGCGACCAAGCGCTTCGCCGAGACCCGGCATGGCCAATACCGGTCGGTTCGTGCCGACCGTGGCGAAGATGCCGCGCGGAAGCGTGGAAAGCTCTGACGTTCAGTCCGGAATTGCCGGCGTCAGTCCTTGCGGGCCGAGTCCCACTCTTCGGCCTTCGGGGCGGTGATCTGCTCGATGATCCAGCGGTCGACGTCGCAGAGCATCTGGGGCGACAGCTCGTGGTCGCACGGATACTGCCGCAACGTGATCGACAGGCCGGCCGTGTGCAACAACCGCAGATCGTCGCAGACTTCCGTCGGTCCGTATTGCCGGCTGTCCCGGCCGACGGCCAGGAACACGGGCAGGTTGCGCAGCCGGGTCAGACAACCCAACGGATTTTGCCCTCGCGGAAACGGCCCACACAACGAGAGCACGCCGGCAAACCGTTCCGGATAGCGCAGCGCCACCCGCAGCGCCATGGTCCCTCCGGCGTCGAACCCCGCCAGGAACACGCGGCGAGACGAGAAGTTATATTTGCAGCCAACCGTTTCGACGGCGTCGAAGATCCGCTGCGTGCTTTCCTGAATCTGGTCCCAGGTCTGCGGCCAGACTTGCGATCGTTTGCCGCCAACCCGCTGGACGACCGCCTGGGGCGCCACGGCCACGAAGTTCCTCATGCTCACCAGCGGCATGATTCGGGCCAACTGCCGTTCGTCGTTGCCCGAGCCGTGCAGCCAAACGATCAGCGGATAGGCGTAGTTGGGCTCATAGTGCAGCGGCGCGAAGATCGCGCAGGGCGTGTCCCCGCGAGGTGGAGAAAATGAACCCTGACCGACCTGAGAATCAACTTCGGCCAGTCCCGGAAACGGGCTCCGGGCCGACGGATGCATGCGGTCCATGATGAGTTTCTATGATAATGGAGATAAAGGCGATGGAATTGGGCGACCTCGTCGATCCAATGGGCCGGCAAGTCGCTCGCGCGAAAACACGACGGCCGATTACTCCCGTTGCTTTTTGCAGTCTGTCGAAAAAGCCCGAATCCGGGATTCTGGGTGCCACTGCTGGCTTGTACAGCAGTGTTTTCCTAGGTTTTCCACTTCGCACTGCTGGACAAGCCAGCAGTGGCACCCTTTTTCAACAAGCTGATAGAGACCCCCGAGTATGGACGAACGTCGCAAAACATCCCGGACTGTACAGGATGAGCCACGAGGATGTCAACCGGAGCGCGGGCGTCCCCGAGTTGTTGCCTTGCCCAGTTTTGATAAAGCGTGCCAATTGGGCAAGAACGGCGGTCAGGATGGGGGGTATTGTCAACCCAACAGCCGTTGAGTCGTTTCAACCAGCGAGCGAACCGCGTCGACGCTCTGCCCGAAGGCGGCCTTTTCGTCGTCGGTCAATTCCAGCTCGATGATCCGCTCGACTCCGCCCGCGCCGAGCACGACCGGGACTCCGACGTACAGCCCACCGACACCGTATTCTCGGTCGCAATAGGCCGCGCAGGGAATCAGTCGTTTTTTGTCGCGGACGATCGCCTCGACCATTTGGGCCGACGCGGCTGCCGGTGCGTAGAAAGCGCTGCCCGTGCCCAACAGCTTGACGATCTCGGCGCCGCCGTC
>JAFGFF010000400.1 GCA_016931075.1 Pirellulales bacterium
CAATAATCTCCTGAACAAGTCCATGTCCAGAAGATCATATACCAAAATCACTTACGTCTCGCCATGTCACTTGGGACAGTAGAACTAATAACAAATTATCGTACGCAAGTGACTATGGCTGGCCCGACGGCAAGTATATTGGTTACGTTCGAAACTCCTCCACCAACGTGGCGCGAGTTGCTCGAACCCTACGCCTCCAAATGGCTCGATCCAGATTTCTGCTACATTACCGATACAACACTCCATGGCGGAGCCTACATAGGTGAACCTCGTCCCTTCGTTGGAAGCGTCGACAGCTTCCTTCGTACAGAGGTGGGTAGCCTGCATTCGATCCCTGAGATCGACGCTATTGAGTTGGCCGTACAGCGAGCATTGACACACTCGATCGTACTTGCCGCAATGTGCAATGATCTGGTGGACCACCAAATCCTCTGTGAAGTTGTGTCGGCACTCGCTCAGCAACATGACGGGGTGGTGGATTTCGATTCGATTAGCGGACCGCTCGCGGAACTCGATATGACAAAGTGTGCTTGGTCGGAAGATGGGACGGAATACTGGACCGTGCTTGGAAGCTATAGATCCGGTAGAATGTGGTTGAAGCATCCGCGATTCCACATGGTGAAGTAGGTGCGATAACCAACGGATGAACGCGAGCCGGAATAGGCCGGACGGCTCGCTTCGCTCGGTGAAGTTAACTGCCGGCCGCGTTATTCGAAACGTTAGATGAAGTCGTAACGGAAGCTATGGCAGAGATACCGAAGCCTTTATATTGTTCTGCGAGCTGTGAAAACAAAGACATTGTAAGATCATTCGGTGTCTGCCCGGAATGCAATCATACATGGGACTATGAGAATACTGGGCATGACCGACACTATCGAAACAGTGCATGGTTAATGTGCGACACATGCTCAAGGGAGCAATGCCGTTGTGTTGTGTGCGGCAACCAAGTAAGCAACACTGACAAGAAGAGTAATTCTTTATACATCTAACATCGGCATTGAAGGGACTCGTTACACTCGCCCCTCATGCCGGGCGTTATCCCACTTGAGTTACCATGGCCAAATGCGTGGCGATTACGCTAGCCATACTGCTGCTGAGCGGATGTCGTGGTGCGACAACACCTTCTGATCCAATCCAGGAATCCGTTGTTGGCGAATATCTGGTTCCGCGCGAAAAACTCCCGCCAAGGATCATCGAACTGGCCGACTCGCTCGAACGTTTGCCGCGCAACGGGACGCGAAGTGAATTCGAAGATGCACTCGTGGCGTCAGGCTTGAACCGAAAACCGGACTGGTTCAAGGACTTTCAACACCTGTGGTATCTTGATTCCGATTTCCATTCTGAAACGAACCCCGAGAAAAGGAAATACGTCATTTCCATTGGATATTTCCCCAAAGAAGACTCCACGATTGTCACGCGCGATGCTGGAATTCACCACGCCTACAACCATGAACCTTGGCAGGAAACAATCTGGCAGATCAAATGGCCACCAGAATCCCTAAAATGATCGCGGGATGATATAACGTTGCACCCGAGTCGCGAAGTCGGGCAAAAATTGAATAGAGAATCACTTGTCGCGACCGGGTGAACGTAACTGTTAGGTGCCTCATGTTCACGTACACAAAAGGCTGGACTCTGGCGTTGATCAGCATCACGTTGGGAGCGTGTGGCTGTTCCCAGAGTCCGGGTCGCAATGAAGCGAATTGGGACGACTTGGCACAATGGGTGGGCGCGGACGTGTCAAACCCTGACTTTGTACGCTTTGTGCGTGATCATAAGTTGCTCCTGCGACACGACGTGGATTGCGGCGTTCTCGCGGACTCCCCAGAATCCTATTGGATGAACATCCGCAATAAGCAAGTCGTCAGGGTGGCCGTACGAATACACCCGGTAGGTCCACAGCAGCACGCTTTCACGGGCAGGTTGATCTCTGGAATTGAACGAAGCGACAGCGCCGAAGATGTTATCCGAAAGAGGGGTTCGCCGACCTATGACAATAGGCGTAACGGCGGCAGCCGTTACTTGGTGTACGAGCCGAATCATCTTGTGTTTGATTTTCGCGCGGACGGGGGATTGTTCGAGATCCAGCAGGGAAGTCTCGACGACTCCGATGCACCTAACGAGTCGCTGGACCAGAGTCATCGGCCTAATCCAGATCAAGTGGGCAGCTGACAGCGGCGATCTGGTCAGCTCGGTCGTTACGAAGTCGCGTAGCTTGCCCCACGGGCCAAACGCAGCCCACTCCCAAACGCGGCGGGACGCCGCGTCTACGGGGAGAACTGGTTGGCAAAGAAGGTGGCCTGAAAAGTGGCCTGAAAAGTGGCTTAAAAAAGTGGCCGCAAGAAGGAGGTCACAAGAAGGTGGCCGATAATTGCTCTTGCCATTTCGCGGTCGATATGTTATAAGGAGTGCACGTTAAGCGGGTATCCGCAGAGCCTGGTTTTCAGGTATCAAAAAGAGCCCGCCGGTGGAGAGATTTCTCCGTCGGCGGGCTCTTTTTTTGTGGTGCCCGAGCGAGGATGTCAAGGATGGGAAGAGACGACGGAAAGATAATGATCAACGAAGCGTGGATCCCGGACGGGTGGCTAGGGTATTTGCCCCAGATACTAGGGCTGCAATTCAAGCAGCCTGGGGTAAATACCCCAGCCACCCGGCGGAAGAGGAACGTCGACCAACGGCACCCCCCCAACAAAGAGCCCTCCTGGCTCGCGGCATGTCCGGCGGACTGGAGGGAACGAGGGTACTGGCCAAATCAAGCGGTTTTGTGCCCCGATGTAGTGCCCGGGCAGTGTCGCAGAGAACCGGTTCGGAATCTGCGTCGGTTGACGCTCGGACCCCCCCGAATTTTCAGCACCCATGCGAAAACAAGCGGTTTTCAACCAGGATCGAGTACTCAGGGAGAACCACGCATCCACGATTCGGAATCGGCGTCGGCTGACGCTCAGCCCCCCCGATTTTTCAGCGCCCATGCGAAAACAAGCGGTTTTCAACCCGGGTGCCATGCTCAGACGCCGCCCAGGAAGCCGTCCCCTGGTCGGGCAGCCTGCCGGCGGCGGATGAGCATGCCGGCGCTGCTGTCCCGAACAGCATGCCCATCCGCCGCTGAAGTGACGTCTGGGCATGGCACCCAACGAGATGCACGCCGGCCGGGCGGGAGGGAACAAGAGCACAGGCTAAATCAAGTGGTTTTATGCCCAGTTCCAGTACCCGGGCAGCGCCGCGCAGGAGCGATTCGGGATCGGCGTCGGTTGACGCTCGGACCCCCCCGATTTTTCAGCGCTTATGCGAAAACAAGCGGTTTTCAACCCGGGTGCCATGCTCAGACGCCGCCCAGGAAGCCGTCCCCTGGTCGAGCAGCCTGCCGGCGGCGGATGAGCATGTTGGCGCTGCTGTCCCGAACAGCATGCCCATCCATCGCTAAAGCGATGTCTGGGCATTGCACCCGGCATTCATTCGCCATGCAGTCCAAAGTAAACGCACCACGCGGACCGCCTTTGGACGCACAAGAAACCCATACCTGGCATTAGCAAGGACCACCTGACCGGGTCAGGTCTCATGCCAGTTTGTCCGCTCCAAAGCGGCGCCGATCAAGGTCGTCATCACGGCCAACACTGTCTGTGCGCGCGGAGTGAGAAATCGAACACCTATAGCATTGACACTTGAAACGATGATCCATTCAAGCATGACACAGGTATTTCGATGGCGCGGCCATTTCCACGATCAATTAGATTGCGCGGCCGACGATTTGGACATCGAACAGCTCGAATTGCCCAAACGCTGCGCCTGTCCCCTTTGTTGCTCAGTAGAGGTTGGGGATCGTCTCGGTCCAGCCGACGACGGGAACGTTGGGGGCCATGACGAAGAGTTCGACGCGGCGGTTCTTGCGGCGGTCTTTGTCGGTGAGATTCGGGGCGACCGGCTGGTGGGAACCGAAGCCGGCGACGCCCATCCGGTCGGTGGCGATGCCGGCGTGGGTGAGCTGTCGGGCGACGGCCAGGGCCCGGGCCGTGCTCAGGTGGAAGTTGGTCGGGTATTCGTCGCGGCCGGGTCGTTTGCCCACCAGGCGGTCGTCTGTGTGGCCGACGACCATCAGATGCAGGTCCCGTGCATCGGGGGTTTTCAGTGCCCGGGCGACCTCGGCGAGCAACTGTTTGGCGCCCGACTTGAGTTCGTCGTCGCCGCTGTCGAAGAGGATGTCGGTGTCCAGTTTGGCGATGCCGGTTTGCGCGTCGAATTGCAGGCTGGGATACCGGCGCGAGATTTCGGCCAGACGTTCTCGCAGCTCGCGGGGTACGTGTTGAGCAACGCCTGGCGCCGCGCCGGGGCCCGCGGCCCGCCGATTGCGTCGCAGTTGGGCCAGGCCCTTTTCGTCCAGGCCGAAGTGGTTTTCCAGCAGGGCCATCTCCTCTTCGGTCCGCTGCAACTGGTTTTCGATGTTGCGGCTGTGGACCTTGAGGTTTTCGATCTCGGTCGCCTGGGCCTGGGTCTGTTCGGTCAGGCTGCGGTTCTGTGTCTTCAGGGCTTGTAGCTGCCCTTGCGACGCGGCGCACCCGACGCCCAGCGGCACCAAGAAAAGGCTTGTCCAGATCAGCGCCCAGCGGCGGCAAGAGAACGCCGACATGATTCGACTCCTTTCGAATCGTCTCGCGTTAGGAGGCGGCCGTCGTTACGACCGCCCGAGGATCATGTCCATCAACCAGCTATTGACGGGATAAGGCTGGTTCCAACTCCACATGTTGCGGACCAGGTCATACATCATCATGCCGATCAGCGTCAGGATGATAACACACAGCACGAGGAAGAAGATGTTCCAGCCGGTGTATGGCGTCTCGGGCAGCACGCCCGCGGCGGCTCCGGCGGCGGCCGATTGGCCCGCGGCGGCGCCGAAATCGTCGCCGACAGACCGGGCGGCCACGCCCGCGCTAAGGGAGCCCAGCGGAGCGGGCCCGATGGCCTCCAACTCGCCGGCCAGGTCGCCGTCGAGCATCGGGGCCACGCCCAACGCGTCGCTGTCCTGCTCGACGTCCAGGGCGATGACCTGCGACCCGCTCTCTTCCTCGTCGGCCGAGTCGTCCATTGGGGTCAGCGTGAAATCATCAGTCGTACCCAGGTCGGAGGGCGAAAGGATCGACGAGCCCTCTTCCAGCGAGAACAGGTCGTCCTCGCCCAGTTCGAGCGATTCGCTGCTGCCGGCCAGGTCGAGCGGCTCTTCGAGCGACAGGCCGCTGTCGGTCGGATCGATCAGGGAGATGCCGCTGTCGCCGCCGATGGTGATGTCGCTGCCGCTGCCGCTGCCGCCGAGGACCAGATCCTCGTCGTCCACCTCGTCGCCGGCCAGCTCGAGGCCCGACATGCCGCTGGTGGCCGAGGCGATTTCGATGTCCAGTTGGCTGTCGTCCAGCGAAAGATGCAGGTCCTCGAATCCGGAGACGGACGAGCCGAGCCCTTCGGTTTCCTCCAGCGCATCCTTCGGCGGCGGGCCGATGATCGTGCCCGAGGCGCCGGGATCCGACTCACCCAGTTCTACTTCGCTCAGCAGGACGTCGCCTTCGAGGTCGTCGAGGTCATTGCTGGGGGCCGCGGCGATCTGGCCGACCAGGGCGTCGACCTCTTCGGCCTTGAACTTCCAGTCGGCGCCGTCCCGGTAGCCGTGCAGTTCCTGACGCTCGCGCATCGCGTTGATATCGTCCGGACTGACGCCGAGCACTTCGGCCGCTTTGGCCACGTTGTAGAACTTGGTTGCCATTCGCCTTACCTCTGTTCCGACATTGCCTGAATCTCTCGCGGAAGGGGTGTCTTTCCGTTGTAGTCCGACATCCGCAGGTCCCATTGGATGGCCCGAACGCTCCGCAGCGCGATCTGGCCGGTGCCCAAGTCGACGTGGTAGACGCTGATTACCTTCTGTTTGGCGTCGATCACCGTAACTTGTTGGTACTTCTGGGCGATGTTCTCGGAAAACGCGATCAGGTCGCCCGCCGCGCCCGCCCGCGCCAGACTGGCCGCCTCGCGCGGGTTAGCACCGAAATTACCATCGGTCGGCAAGGGTCCTGGAGCCGCCACGGCCCAAACCCCTACCGCCACCAACAGGATACCCAGCACCAATGACTTCATGGCTCACCTCGGAGAGATTCAAGGCGGCTGGGGTCCTTAGTTTCATTCTAAGTACCCCAGTTTGGCATTTCAAGCGAATATGACCCAGCAGAGGGGAAAGACTGACTTGCCTTTCGGGCAAAAAGTAGGCACAACAGGGCGGAGGAGTGTAGTCCTCCCTTGCCCAAGCCGCAAGGGCAGCTTATTTTCTCCACATCAGTCGTCGCCTTTTCCGGTCCCAGGGCCGCCCATTCCGCCGGTCGTTTCGGTCACCAGTCCGGGGATGGGACCTGTCCGGGGGGGATGGCTACTGCTTGACATCCAGAAGACGGGGACGTTACTCTAAATGTACTCAAGGGTTATTGGCTCTAGCCAGAGTGCCCCCGCGGCACGAGGGGGAGGGTCCATGACGCAATCAAGCGTCCGTGGGCTGGGCGAGATGCGTCGCTCGGGCAAGAGTCCAACACGTAACCGTTCCGGAACAGATTCGACGGATCGGGACGCCGCGGTGTCCACGGCAGATTATCGGCCGTTGGGGGCCGGCGCCGCCGAGCGCTCCTCTCCGATCCTATCCGCCCCTTTTGAACGGGGCTCATTAAAACCAACAAACCCGGGAGCCGGCCATGGCTGCCAAGCGTAAACACGATTGGACCGAGATCCTCATCGCCCAGGGGATCATCAGCCGCGAACAGTTGGCCGAAGCCCAGCAGATGGCCGACGAGTCGGACATGAAAGTGACCGACGCGTTGATCCGCCTGGGCTACGCGACCGGCGAAGAGGTCATGCGGGCGATGGCCCAGCAACATGGGCTGGACTACGTCGACCTGTCCCAGGTGG
>JAFGFF010000047.1 GCA_016931075.1 Pirellulales bacterium
ACACCACCGCGATAAGACCAATAGTTATCAGAAAGCGGTACATACAGGTTGCTCCTCATGGAAAAACTTCGGAAATGCCTGAAAACATATCATTGCGCATTGGGGCGGGCGCAATGCCCGCAACGCTTGAAAAACTATCTTGCTATCTCCGCCGCCGGCCAAGCGCCAACGCCGTCAACGCGCCAAGCAGCAGCGCGGTAGTCCCCGGCTCGGGCACCGGTTCCGACTCGCTTTCGCCCGACCAGACGTAGCCATAGTTGGCGGCCAGGATCGCGGCATCGCACGCATTGACGTAGCCGTCTTCATTAAAATCCCCCATGGCCCAGGTGGATCCCGGCCCCGCTCCCCAGGCAGCCGCCATGTCGGCCGCGTCGTCTTGGTCGACGTCGCCGTCGCGATCGGCATCGCCGGGGATTTCGGGAATTGCCGAGGGCACGACGACCAGCGCCGCGTCCGGATCGCCGCCGTAGCCGCCGAACACCGAGCCGAAGCCCTTCGAGCCACTGGCGCAGCAGCTTGCGTACCAGCTTTCCAGGCCGACCGTGCCGGTCAGGAGCGGACTGTTCGAGTCGGTGACTTCCCAGGTGTAGGGTGTCGGCGTTCCGTTAGGATCATTGATGACCTCGACGCGGATCGTCGTCGCCGTATCGTCCTCATTGTTTGTGACGATCACCTTGACGTCGAACGGGATGGCAGTGAGCGAGCTCGTGAAATACTGGAAGGCGAACGGCACGTTCTGCTGATCGTCGCGGTAGATCTCGGTCCAGACCGGCATATTGCCCGTCCCGCCGGCCACGCACTTCTGGATCGACATTCCCTTGGGGCAGCGGTTGTTCGCGTCGATGTCCACCGCGCTGAAGTGGACCCGGTAGAAGCTCAACTGGTTCGGGTCAACGTCGTCCTGCTGCACGCGGAGAAGCATGCCCAGGCCGTCCTTGTCGCCGCTGGTCAGCCGGAGCTGCATCTGGACGTCTTCCATTTCCTCGGCCCCCAGCTCGTCGACGATCATGGCCGGGCCGGTGAAGTCGGTGTTCATGGTGGCACAAACGCTGGAGCCGTAAAGGTACGCTTGGGAGTTCTCCATGATCGTCCCGTTGCGGAAGTCGAGGCGGAAGTTGCCTTGGTCGAAGGCGGTCCTCTCGAGATCCTGACGACCGTCGGCGCGAGACATCGTAATCTTCTTGAACGCGACGGGCCATGCGTTGGTGAACGTGTGCGTCTTGTTCAGCGTGGCCGAGGTGACCTGCATCTGCTCGACCTCCAGGCCCCAGGAGGCGTCCAAGGTGCGGCTGTCAAGGCAATGGGCCCAGGTTTGGAAACCGTATCTGCCTACCTGAAGATCCGCATCGGAACCGGTGAAGTACACCATCGGGTCGCCAATCGCGTCGGGGGCGAGCACCGTGTACGAGCTTCCGTTGACCTGCACTCCCATGTGGAACGTCAGTCGGTTGCCGACGGCGTCGCTGTTGGGATAGGCGCAGCCGGTGTCGGGGCCCGCCAACATCGTAATCACTCCCCCCACGACCTTCTGTAGATAGATGCCCTGGGGGACGCCCGAGGCTCCACCCGTCTGATTGCGGATGGTCACGCGGAAATAGTTGTCATTGTCGACGTAGCCGAACACCAGGCCCACCCCGTCGTCGTCGTTCGAGATCATCGTCGCGTCGATGGAATAGGCGGACGGCGTCACGTTGGAGTTCACCATGATGTAGGGCTTGAACAAGCCGTCGTTGACCGCCAAGCCGTCGGCCTCGTTGCCGTCGGAGCATTCGCTGAGCGTTGGGTACTCGAGCATGATGCCCCAGCCGGGCCAACCCGACCGCGCCGGCGTGATGCTGTAATCGAACACGTCCGTCCAACCGTCCCAGCCGGTAATGAACGGACTGCCGATCAACGTTTGCGCGTCGGCGGCGGTCGACGTCATAACGATCCACAAAACCATAATGACCATCGCCACGACTTGCGAACGCCAACCTCGATGTGTCTTAGTCACAACCTTTCTTCGCATTGCATATCTCCTTTTCTAGGACAAGAAGCGATAGTTGTCTGGGTCATGTCGACGCGATTCGGTCCATTAGTCATGTGCATCGGGAAACGGGCATGGTCGTCGGGCCGCATGAAATCATGCAAAGCTCCTCACGACCGTCGTTTCCTCGCCATGGACAAAATGGCTCATTCGTGCTATATAAACGCGCATAGCTTGGCCCTGAAAAATGCTCAGCGGCCAGGCGCGGCCGGGCACCGCCGCGGGCAGCAGCTTCGTAGGGTTTCGCGACACCTACTGCCGCCCGTGGCGCCCGGTCGATTTTACGGACCTCTTCTTCCGCTGCCCCTTCCCGCGGCCTCTGTCTGCCGAAAACGGCCCTCCGCTATTTTGCGTCGGCCGTTGCGATTCGGATCGAATCCGCCGAGAAACCGAGTTTCTCGACATCCGACCCTTGATTTCCGTTCTGCAATACCCAATAGAAATAGATTTTCGACCAGTATCCGAGATCCTCGGCCGTTCCAGGCGATCGCACGGGCATCGACCTGAACGCGGTCCATGGCCCGCCGTTGACCGCGATCGACGGCGTCCATTGTCGCGCGACGGGGTCGAAAAGAATCCGGAATGAGTAGGTCTCTCCTTCGCGCACGGCGATCCCCGAATCGATCCTCCGGTAGCCGTCTTTTCCGTCATTGGGAACAAAGCACCAATGCCTTGCCTTTACCCCCTCGAAATCCTTGGCATCAAACCGAATGTGCCACCCACTTCTGGCGCCATTCCATTTAGTTTTTGGCTGGCCGAGGTTGCATAGCACAAGTTGATTCGAGGACTTCTCAAGATACCGGCCCAGCGCGTCGATGCGCACCGAGAACGAAACAACGTATGGTTTCGTCAAATCGACCTTTTCATGAAGCGTAAGCGACCGCTCGATGCCTTGCCGGATGTAAGTTTTTCCCGACGTTCGTTCGGCCAAGACGCGCAAGTAATCGCCGCCGCCGAGAAGGGGATTGGTCCGTTCGACGGAGGCCGTGAGCCGCATTCCCGGGGCTTCGGAATTCGTCCAGCCCCCGGCCCAGCCCGCGCCCGCCGCACCCGGATACTGATCGGGCGACGCGTTGCCGTTTCCGCCCGAAAAATCGGCGACGATGGCCGTTTGGGTCGGTTCGACAGGCGGCAACTGACGCACGAAACGATTGTCCAACGGAGCAATCTCCGTGATGGAAGCCGTTTGCTCCCGGCCAACCATCGCGACGCGAACCGTGCGACCTGCCGCGAGACGATGGGGTGCCGGGTTGTTGTCTTTGGGGGCGGCCGGAGTCAATTCCACTTCGCCTTGGAACACCTGAACGTCGGCCGCGCGTCCCTCGTCCGCGACGCACACGCCGAATTCGGTCCCCAGATCGACGATCCTGGCCGTGGGCGTCTCGACCGCGAAACCCTTGGCCTTGGCCGTTACGTGGGCCACGAGGCTGCCGGAGCGGAGGAAACCCTGCTTAGCACTGGTGGCGTCGAACGCAGCCGGGCCCTCGATGAGCACCCGGGCCCCATTGGCGAACGTGACTTCCACCAGCCCCTTGCTCAGGCGAAGCTGGCCGCCCGGCGGCAGAGAGGCCCCGTCCGGGAAAGCCTCGCTGCCTTGAGCCCAGAAACACTGATGCACTCGTGTCACCCGGGCTGCCGGGGCGGCGTTTGCGGCGGCCGTGACGGCCGGCCGTGAGGTCTCGGGTCGGGCGGCCAGTTCTATCTCCGGCTGCGAGCGAAGGCTGGCCAGCAGCACCAGCAGAATGACGCCCGGCAATCCAATCGTGAACAAAAGCGACAAGGCGAACGGATGACTGAGGTAGCTCACGCCCGCCTGGAATGCGTCGGCCAAGAATCCAAGCAGGGGAATCCGCGACGTTTGCGCTTCGCATGGCGACGAGGCATGTCCGAGACCCGGCTCCAACGCTTTGTCCCAATGGATGCTCGCGCACAGGTTCATGTACTGCACGTAAACGCGGCGTGCTTCCTTGTCGCGACATACCCACTGTTCAAGCCGGGCCCGCTCGTCGGGCGTGATTTGCTCGTCGCACAACGCTTGGATCAACGCGCAGAGTTCGTCGAACTGCTCGGGTGCGAATGAATGGTTCATGAGATTCCCTCTCCCAGCGTTGCCTTGCGAACACATTCAAACAGGGCACGGTGAATGCGGCTGAGAGCCTGATAGATCGCGTCCAGACTCCGTCCCGTTTGCTGGGCTAGATTCTTGGGCGTTGTCCCAGGCCGGTAGCGACACTCGATGAGATCTTTTTGTCGTGCGGGAAGCTTATTGAGGCAATCGGTCCAAACCTGATACTGGGCGTCCAGCAGATCCGCGTCCTCGACGATGGTTTGATTCACGGCGTCGAGAAATTCGGGACTGCATAGAATCGTCTGATGGTGGCGGAGCCTCCGAAAACTGCGGACTTTGTTCAGGGCAACACGGCGCGCCCACGCCTGAAAATTGGTGCCCGGCGTGAACTGGTCGAATTTTTCCCACAAGGTCATCCCTACGTCTTGGTATATCTCGTCGGCATCGGCGCGGTTGGAAGCCAACGTCAAGAGGTAGGCGTAGATACGCTGCCCATGCAACATCCAAAGCCGAACAAATTCCGATCTCTGCGGAGAGGCGTGCATGGGCGTGACGTGTACCAAGGCTACCTAGTTTCTGTTGCGGAAAGGGCCGGTCGGCGGGATTGTCGCCTTTCGCTCCGCGAAAGTAGCGTGGAATAGTCGCTGCTTTCGCGGA
>JAFGFF010000401.1 GCA_016931075.1 Pirellulales bacterium
GAACAGGGGACTCACGTCCCCCGCTCGGTTCCAATCCCTCGCCCCCAATCCCCAATCCCCAGTCCCCAATCCCCAATCCCCCTCCAGGCACCCCGCCGAGGAATTGAACCTCGTCTTGCAGATTCGAAGTCTGCCGTGCTGTCCGTCACACTCGCAGGGCGAAAGAGACAACAAACGAACGCTAATCGACACTAATCCGCGCTAATAACTTGATTGGCGTCGATTAGCGAAGATTTGCGTTCTTCTTTCCAGCCTTCCTTTTCTTCCGTATTCCTTATGCAGAGCCGACGACTGGATTCGCACCAGCATGATCCGGTTTACGAAACCGGCGCCTCGCTGTTCGGCCACATCGGCTTTGGTCATGGTCGATCACTCCTCTCTCAGCAGGAGCGCGAGGATTCGAACCCCGTGCGGCGGCTTTGGAGACCGCCTGCTCTCCCAGGAGCACACTCCTGAATCGCCGGAATCCGTCACGACTTCAGGCAGCATCAGAGGTGGTTGTCCCATTCGGGTGGGACATCTGTCTTCCACAGAAACTTTGCTTTGTCATAGCCCAATTGATATGCTTTTTCGAGTATTGTTCTTGCTTCACTGCGGTGGCCCCATCGAAGTAGTGCTTTGCCGAGTGCGAGGTGGCTAGCACCGTCGTCTGGGTCGAGCGCCACAGCCTTTCGTAGTAGAGCTTCTCCCCGTTGGCTTGGCGGCTCCGTCGCGGCCAGAAACTCTCCATACACCCAATGGGCGAGACTTGACAAGGGGAACGTGGCAATCATCTTTCTTCCGAATTCGTCTGCCTTCCGGCGTCTTTCCATCACGACATGAAGATGAAACAACCAGGCGTGGTTCCAGATGTCGTCTGGGCGCAACTCGATGGCCCTGCGGAGATGGTGCTCTGACCACTCCGCAGCCTGTCGCCGGCTCTGCCGATCGGAAGCATCGTACACGGCTTCCAGGTGAAGACGCCCCAATTCGTAGTGGGCCAATCCGTAGTCGGAATCCAGTTCGACAGCCTTCTCCAAATGCTCTTGTGCCGCGTCACGATGGCCTTCCTCACGAAACAGTGCTCCTATGTTGTAGTGTGCTTCTTCTTCCTCCGGTTCATAGTGAATCGCTCTTTCCAGATATCGCTGTGCTTCTGGCTTACGGCCCGTGTGACGGCAGATTGATCCCAGAGAGACCAGGCACGAGACGATTGCCGATTCGCTTGGCGACCATTCCAGGGATTGTCGGTACTCGCGTTCTGCCTCGACGACTAGATCCTTCTTTAAGTACGATTGTCCAAGGATTGAGTGCGCGAAGTGCCTCAGATCAGGGTAGAACATCGCTCTCTTCGCCGTTCGGATCGCTTCATCGACATCATCGTGATCCTTCAGGAGAGATGCAATGAGCAGGAGTGCAAGGCACACGAAACGCTTCCCCTCTGGATCGCCGAATGCGATGTACTCCGGTCGCTCTCCCTGTGCGATGACTTCCTCGTAGCACCTCCGTGCCTTGTCCATGTTTCCCTCCCGCGATGCCCTGAGGCCCTCGTCGACCCATTGTCGGAATCGCTCGACGTCGTCTTGAGTCATCATTCGAGGGACCTCTGGGTTTCGGACCACCGCGATTCTCTTGTTCCGTTGTGGGGGGCATTAGTCCTGTTGTTCATCTGTCCGGGCAATTCGATTTCATTCTGGTGTGTACCAGTTGTTTCATCTCTTGGACCTCATTCTCTTTAGCTCGACGGTGAATCGGATCAGTGTGGTAGAACGGCTGTGACCACAACTCGGTTCTCCAACGGTTGGCGAACTCCTGGGCCAATGTCTCGCCGGCGAAACGTCGCCGAGGATCCTTGACATCGGCGTCGACGACTTGCAGGTGCCCCAACTCGTGCAAGAACACATCGTAGAGCATGAACCGCCGCACGGCCGTTTCGGGCCATTGCATCCCACGGACCGCGCCAAACTGCTCGGGCGACACCCGCATAGCGCCGCGCGCTGAGCGTCGGACAAAGCACGCAGACAGGCTGACCTGTGGTGGCAATGCACAGAGGGCGATTTCGCGCCGGCCGCGGTTTACATAGCCGATGACTCTCCTGCCTAGCGCAAGGTCGTTGAAGTGAACGGCCCGCAACCGCTGGTAGGTTTCCTCCGGCAGCCGCCCGAGCAACACTTCGATGTCCTCTTGGCAGAGGTAGTGTTTACGCTTCTCGCCGGGTCGAATGGTGTTGTATCGGATTCTGCTGAGCATGTGACAGGCTCCTCAATGGATTATCCGTGCCCGGCGCGGCACCCAGACACCGCGCCGGGCATTCTTCGGACTACGTCTCCAGTTTCACATTCCAGTACGCCTCGCTGACGAACTTCGACCAGCTTGCGATCCGGACGTCGTGGGCCGCATAGAGCGGGCGCCAAGTCGGTTGGACCGGGACGCGGCGAAGGCGCATGCCGGCTTGCTGGGGCGTGCGGTCGGCCTTGCGACGGTTGCAGTCCATGCAGGCCAGCACGCAGTTCTCCCAGTTCGACTGGCCGCCTTGCGAGCGGGGGACGACGTGGTCGATCGTCAGTTCCTCGCTGCCCGGCTGCCGGCCGCAATACTGGCAGGCGAACCGGTCGCGCTTGAACACGTTTCGCCGGCTGAACGTCACGGCCGCTTGCGGCAGCCGGTCGTAGCCGCGCAGGGCGATCACTTCCGGCACGCGAAGCCGAAACCGGACCGCCTGAACGCACGCCTCGCCGTCGCGCGGCCGCAGCCGGGCCCAATCGGCCCAGTCGTAGGTCTGGTAGTCGGACGGATCGACCACTCGGGCCGAGCCGTTCCACACCAGCACCAACGCCCGCGCGACCGTCGCCACGCGAACCGGCTGCCAGTTGCGGTTAAGCACCAGCGTCGGACGTCTTAGAACTTGGGCCACCATGTTTCCACCTCGTGTGTCTTCTTGATTATTAACAGGGGTATCCGAAGGGAGTCGAACCCTTGCCTCCTGGTTCACAGCCAGGTATGCGGAAACCGCCACACCACGGATACCATGAGTCCCACTCGCCGCAATCGGTGAGACCGTTCACGGGCGGGGACTGGCCGCTTCGGCGGCGCGACGGAACAGGGGACTTACGTCCCCCGCTCGGTCTTCCTCCCGGAGTCCCGAGCCCCGAGTCCCGAGCCCCCAGCCCCCGACCCCGCGATTCAGCACTGCTTCTTTTTCCTGCTCTTGCGAAGCTGCTTCCAGGCCCTTTGGGCGAACGTGTCGCTCAGCCGGACCAGACGGCAGTGACGCATGTCGAGCGTGGCGTGCCGGCCGCCGGGCGTTTTGACCAGGACGAAGGGCAGGCAAACCGCCTTGACCTTCAACGGCCCGGCCGGACGCGCGCCCTGCAGACGCAGGCGGACCGGTTCGTCGGGCGTCAGGACGTGCGACTCGCAGCTCCAGAGGAATGACGGCAGCTCGTACACCCGATCCAACACGGCCACCATGTCCCCGCAACAGACGTCCTCCGCCGGAAGCGATCTGGCCAGTTCGCAGTCATGGTTGATTTGTTGGGATAGTTTCATTGTCACACACGCGAATTCATTTCATCATCCGGGCTTTTCGCCCAAGCACCCCGACCAGGATTCGAACCTGGAACACCTCGTTAGAAGCGAGGGATGATGGGTCCGTTTCACCATCGGGGTTTTTTGATATTTGTGTAGTTCTTGTGCGTTCTTCCCTCTCCCTTTGGGAGAGGAGAGACAAAGGCGGAAGGCATGGGATTCGAACCCACATGACAGTGACGTCGCCCGGTGTAGCAAACCGGCCCGGCCAACCGTATCCGGCTACCTTCCGTTGTTTGTTTTGTTGACATTGTCTCTCTGCAGTGGACCGCCGGGGAATCGAACCCCGATTACCTGGGTGCAAACCAGGCGTCTTCCCGTTGGACCAGCGGCCCGGCGTGTTGTCGTCCCCAATCCCCCAATCCCCCAACTGACCAAGATGGGAGTCGAACCCATACGCACCAGGCTCTCGACCTGGCCGCTTTGCCGGTTTGCGTACTTGGTCGATTGCAGGCCCCGGACTCGAACCGGGCGTACCGGCCTTATGAAAGCTGGTCGGGCACCCGCCGCGCCTGCATGGTTCTTTGGGTGCGAGGGGTTGGGGGCGGGGGATGGGAGAAAGGTGTGCTCCTATCGTCCCTCGCCCCCGCTTCTCCACCGATAGACCGGGTTGCGGCCGGTCGGGTTCACTGGGTTGTGAAGGAATCGAACCTCTCGTCGTCCACCTCACTTCTTTTTACGACAACGGCTTTACAGGCCGCCGTGAGGACCACAACCCTCCGCTTCCCCCAATCCGTAATCCCCAGTCCCCAATCCCTCTCTGTGGCACAGGTGGGAGTCGAACCCACAGTCACCGAGTTTTGAACTCGGCCGCTATGCCGATTTGCGTACCGTGCCGTGTTTTCATTTCTGTCTCTTTCAGCGCCCCCGACGGGATTTGAACCCGCGATCTCCTGCGTGACAGGCAGGCGAGCACTCCAGACTGCTCCACGAGGACGGAAGGAATGGAACCAAACGGTTTGTCTTTATTAAGGAACGCTAATCTCCGCTAATCGACTCTAATGGAACGGATAGGAGAAGGCGAGGCGCCCTCGCCCCAATCCCCAGTCCCTAATCCCCCTCCCAGTGGCTCAGGTGGGACTCGAACCCACAGCATTCCTGGTTCTAAGCCAGGATGGTCTGCCGATTGCCTACCGAGCCGGAATTTCTTATGACGGTCCTTTGTTGTTGCATTATTTAACGAGTCGTCCTGGGCGGACTCGAACCGCCGATCGTCTCCTTGTAAGGGAGCTGCCGTCGCCGCTGGGCCACAGGACGATTGGTTTGTGCTTTGTTTTTCTTGGTGTCTTTTCATCAAAGCGATGTTGCGCGGGATCGGGTTCTGCCCGCCCTCACCCGGCGGCTGCGCCGCCACCCTCTCCCCAAGGGAGAGGGAAGGCGGAAGGCGAGGGACTCGAACCCCCAAGCGATTTGCGTCGCCGCCTGTTTTCGAGACAGGTTCCTCATCCGGCCGGATGCCTTCCGTTGTTCGTAGGTTCACTTGTCGATAGCTACGGGGGTTGGAATCGAACCAACATCGAGACGTTCAAAGCGTCTTGTCCTACCATTAGACGACCCCGCATCGGTTGCATCTATCCGCGAAGCTTCATCACGAGGAATTATTGAATCCTGCATAGTCAATGTTCGTGCTTCACCGCCGATGGTCCGCTTCGCGGCCTGATCGGCTCCCCCGGTTAGCGAGAAACGTTCATTGGCAATGCAGACCTCAATAAATCCCCTATCGAATACCAAAAGGCTCCGGCGGGAGGGATCGAACCTCCATTCGTCGGCTTAACAGGCCGCCGCCTTACCATTGGGCCACACCGGAAAAAAATGTTCCTCAATCAGGACGGTCGGATTTGAACCGACGATCTCGTGTGCCCGAAACACGCGGAATGCCAGGCTTTCCCACGTCCTGCTTGTCGTCACTTCTTGTGGATCCACCATTCAGAGCGCCCAGCGGGAGTCGAACCCGCACTTCCGCCATGGCAAAGCGGCAGGCTTCCGCTACATCATGGGCGCGACGTACCCCTAATCCTCTCCGCTCTTTTTGTTCCTTTTGTGTATTTCGCGTATTTCGTGGTCTACATCTCTTCCTTCTCCGTCTCAGTGGGATCGGCGGGATTCGAACCCGCCCCATCCGGATTAAAAGTCCGGTGTGCCGCCTCTACACCACGACCCCACCGTCCTCCCCAATCCCCAATCCCTAATCCCCAATCCCCCATCTCATGCACCCCGTAGGGGAATCGAACCCCTGTTGGCGGATCGAAAGTCCGCTGTCCTGAACCTCTAGACGAACGGGGCATGTTGTTCGGATGCGCTGGGCGCATAACGTCAGCGCAAGTGGACTGGAGGGCGCTCGAATCCCCGTCTCCTGGGCTTCAACCAGGCGCTAAACCGTCTCAGCTACCAGTCCAACTTTTCTTCATTTCATGGGGCCACGAAAAAAGGCCCGGGGTCTTCGGTGACACCGGGCCTTGGGAAAGGCGATCCATTGTGTGGCCGGGTGTCACAAGCGCAAGGGATACAGGGCGCGCGAATTCGCCGCATCGACGAATCCGCCCTGCTCTTGCACGGAGCCTGTGAAACTTGGCCGTTCCCTGAACATCGCTCGCACCCTCTTGGAATGATTCCTAACGACAATACGCGGTTGGGTATCCTCTCTGATACTTCTAGACGCGGTTCTATTCCTTGAAGTTCACGGAATTCTCGAAAAATGTCCGAAAGGCTCTTCTGCCCTCGGGCGATTCATTCGACCGTTGCGGCCGGTGAAATCGTCACGAGGCAGTCGTCCCGGCCGTCTTCGGTCACGGTGGCCTGGACGCCCAGGAACCGCCGGATGACCTCCAAATGGGTCTTCGAGTGCATCGACAGGCCCAGCGTTCGGAATACGCCGCCGCCGGAGCCTTGCCAGGCCCCGATGGCCATCGGGAGCATGATCTGATCGGCCAGGTGCTCGCCGACGGGCACGCCCGCCTTGAGGTACGCCTTCGCCTCGGCCAGGGCCTGTTGGGCAACGTGCTCGGCCTTCACACCACGCCGGCCGAACCCGGTAACGACTTCCGTGACCTCGTCCGACTCCAGTTCGATCAGAAGCACATTGCCCGGCCCTCGTGAGTTGGACACGTGCTCGACTGCGAAGCAGGACTTGTCCCAGTTCATCTTCTTGGCGATCGTGTCGCATTCCCGCTGGGCGATGTGTTCCGGCAAGTTGGCCACCAACGCCCGAACGCGCGGAGAGACCTTCTTTGTATGTGCCGTTAATTCCAGCCGCCCGAGCGATTCGGTCGGGCTAACCGTCACCGTGAAGCATCCGCCGCCGGCCGGGAAAAAGCCGGGGCGGTGCAGCGTCGCCTCGATCCTGGGGCCCATCCGGCCGACCAAGGGCAGGTAGCTTTTGGCCAGAAAATCGTACGGCGGGGCGAACATGTTGTGCGTCCCGCCCTCCAAGGTCAGCTTCGACTCGGCCCGCGCGGTCAACAGGGCCGGCAGGACCGTCTGCAGCACCAGCGTCGTGCTGCCGGCCGTGCCGATGCTGAAGTGGTAGTCGCCCGGCGTCACCTCGCCAGGCAGGAACGTCAGTCGCCGCGAGCCGATCTCGTCCCCGTCGACCTCCGCCTGGCCCACCTCGGCCGTCGCCCGAACGGCCGTCAGGTGCTGTCGCTTCAATCCCGGCTTGTCCCGCCGCGCGCGGAGGTTCTCGATCGTGAACGGCCTGCCCGTCACCAGCGACAAGGCCAGTGACGAGCGGACGATCTGCCCACCTCCTTCGCCGAACGATCCGTCGATTTCGATCATGTCCGTCATGGTCCTGGCTCCCAGTGCGGGTCGTAAACCGTGTTCTGGATAGGAGTTGGTCCGCCGGGTCGAAGTTCGCGCCCCGTCCACAAAAATCCTGGGTGCCACTGCCCATGCCCCCTTGACACTGGCCTCTTAGTGTGTAAAATACACTAAGTAAACCGCTTCACGGAGGGTTCCCGATGGCCTCGCTATCCGACATCTACCGGACGTCCTTGACGCTGCTGACCGATTTGTACCAGATGACCATGGCCTACGGCTACTGGCGACTGGGTCGGGCCGAGCGAGAGGCCGTCTTTCATCTGACATTCCGCAAGAACCCGTTCCAGGGCGGATACGCCGTCGCGGCGGGACTCGAATACGTCGTCGAATTCCTGCGGCGGTTTCGGTTTATGCCCGACGATCTGGAGTATCTGGCCAGTTTGACAGGCAACGACAACCGGCCCCTGTTCGATCGGGATTTTTTGGACTACCTGGCCGAGTTGGAGCTTCGGGTCGACGTGGACGCGATCCCCGAGGGAACGGTCGTCTTCCCTCATGAGCCGTTGGTTCGCGTCTCGGGCCCCATCCTGCAGTGTCAGATCCTCGAAACGGCCCTGTTGAACATCGTCAACTACCAGACCCTGATCGCGACCAAGGCCGCCCGGGTGTGTACGGCGACCGGGGGGCAGCCGGTGCTCGAGTTCGGGCTGCGTCGGGCACAAGGAATCGACGGGAGCCTGGCGGCCAGTCGGGCCGCGTTTCTCGGCGGGTGCGCGGCGACGTCTAATGTCCTGGCCGGCAAGCTGCTGGGCATCCCCGTCCGCGGCACCCACGCCCACAGTTGGGTCATGTCGTTCGACGACGAGTTCTCGGCCTTCGAGGGCTACGCCCAGGCCATGCCCAACAACAGCCTGTTCCTGGTCGATACCTACGACACGCTCGACGGAGTGCGCAACGCCATCCGCGTGGGTCGGCAGCTACGCGAGAGGGGCCACGAGATGGTCGGCATCCGTCTCGACTCGGGCGACCTGGCCTACCTGAGCATCGAAGCCCGAAAGCTGCTCGACGAGGCCGGGTTCGAGAAAGCAGCCATCGTCGCCAGCAACGACCTGGACGAATACCTCATCGCCAGCCTGAAGAACCAGGGAGCCACCGTCACGGTCTGGGGCGTCGGCACCAAGCTGGTCACGGCCTACGACCAGCCGGCCCTGGGAGGCGTCTATAAGCTCGGCGCGATGAAGTCGGACGACGGGCAGTGGCAGCCCAAGGTGAAACTCTCCGAACAGGCCGTCAAGACGTCCACGCCCGGTATCTTGCAGGTCCGCCGCTACCGCGACGCCTCGGGCCCGGTGGGCGACATGATCTACAACGAGCTGCAGCCTCTGTGCGACGGCGAAACCATGGTCGACCCGCTCGATCCGACCCGCCGACGCCGAATGGCCGACAACGACGCCTCGGAAGACCTCCTCGTCTCCGTGGTTCGGGCCGGCCAGGTCGTCTACAATTCGCCGCCGCTGGAAATCGTTCGAACGCGGGCCCAAGAACAGTTGGCTTCCTTCCACCCGGGCGTCCTCCGCCATGACAACCCTCATCAATATCCCGTCGGCCTCGAAGAACGGTTGCACGAGTTGAAGACCCGGCTGATTCTCGAGGCGCGTCGGGAAGCGGGAACCTAATATCATTTCAAATGGACACATTGACCGGCTCGGAAAGGACATCCCTTTGGAGAATCACCAACTACCGTTCGATTCTTTCTCTATTTGGCTGATTCACCCAGAAGGTGACGCATGTGCCGCATTCGAAAGCCGTTTTGATGGGCTGCCGAATGTTCGAGTGATCCAGACTCGCTACGAGGATTGCGAACCTCACGACTGCTTCGTCACCGCGGCCAATTCGTTTGGAATGATGACCGCAGGTATCGATGCGGCGGTTGTCCAATTTCTTGGCGAGGAACTAATGAAGGAGATCCAGCTTCGTATTATGGACGAGTACCTTGGTGAACAGCCTGTTGGCTCAGCATTTATCCACGATACAGGCAATGCAGAATACCCCTATCTGTGCCATGCCCCAACAATGCGAGTGCCGGGCAGCATTGTCCAAACAGACAAGGTGTATTCCGCAAGTTGGGCCGCGTTTGTTGCCGTTCACCGGCACAATCTCCAAGCAAGCCGGAAGATCGAGACAGTAGTGTTTCCAGCAATGGGGTGTGGATTTGGCGGCATGACATTTAATGAATCTGCCCGACAAATGGCCGTCGCGTATCGGCATTATCTCCATCCGCCACACCGAATCGATTGGGATTTCGTCGCCAAACGTAACAAAGCCATCTCGTATGACGGGAAACGCCAAGTCGTGCGGTAAGGCATAGCATAAATCGAACGCAAACTAGCTTGAGAAAGTGACTGCCATGCGACTGCTCAAACTGGCTGCCGTGGCGTTGAACCAGACGCCGCTCGATTGGCAGGGCAACATCGAGAATATCCTGACCGCGATCGACGCCGCGCGCCAGGCCGGGGCGCAGGTCGTGTGTCTGCCCGAACTGTGCATCACGGGCTACGGGTGCGAGGACGCATTCCTTTCACCCGACGTCCAGCAGCGGGCCGCCGCGGCGCTAATGGAAATCGTGCCGCGGACGGCAGGGCTGGTCGTCTCGGTGGGACTGCCGTGCGTGCACCTGGGGGCTTTGTATAACTGCTCGTGCCTGATGGCCGACGGGCAAATCCTCGGGCTGGTGGCCAAACAGAACCTGGCGGGCGACGGAATCCACTACGAGCCCCGCTGGTTCAAGCCCTGGCCGGAAGGACAGACCGCCCGGATTGAGCTGGCCGACGCCTATTATCCGTTGGGCGATCTGATTTTCGACTGCGGCGGGGTGCGAATCGGCTTCGAGATCTGCGAGGACGCCTGGGCCGCACAGCGACCGGGCAGCCGGTTGGCCCGGGCGGCTGTCGACATTATCCTCAACCCGAGCGCCAGCCACTTCGCCTTCGGCAAACAGGAAATCCGGAAGCAGCTCGTCATCGAGGGCTCCCGGGCGTTCGGCGTCAGCTATGTCTACGCGAATCTGCTGGGCAACGAGGCCGGCCGCGTCATCTACGACGGGGGCACCCTGATCGCCTCCGCCGGACGGCTCATGGCCCAGGGCCCACGGTTCTCAATGACCGATCACACGGTCACCACGGCCGTGGTCGATCTCGACACCTCACGGATGCAACGAGCACGCCTGGCGAGCTACCAGCCCGACGAACACGACGCCACGGCCAACTGCATCGAGCACGCCATGTCCTTCCCAGCGATCGACCCCGAGCCGGTCGGCGGTCCGTTGCCCGACTGGGAAACGGGGCCCAACCTCAAGGAAGAAGAATTCGCCCGGGCCGTGTCATTGGGGCTTTTCGACTACCTGCGAAAAAGCCGGTGCAACGGGTTTGTCGTCTCGCTCAGCGGAGGCGCCGATTCCTCAGCCGCCACCGTGCTCGTCTGGCTGCTGGTCCGCTTCGGGATTGGCGAGTTGGGCCGCGAGGGGTTCATTGAGAGGCTGGCACATGTCCAGGGATTGGATCAGGCCGCGCAGCCCGAGGCGATCGTCCGGCGGTTGCTGACGTGTGTCTATCAGTCGACCGAAAACAGCTCCCAAGTGACCCGCGACGCGGCCGCCGCCGTGGCCAGCGCCTTGGGGGCCGAGTTTATCGAGTTCAATGTTGACTCGATCGTTCGGTCCTACGTCGGGCTTGCCTCGGGAGTCCTTGGGCGGGAGTTGAACTGGGAGGAGGACGACATCGCACTGCAGAACATCCAAGCCCGGGCGCGAGGACCCGGCGCCTGGCTGTTGGCCAATCTGCACCATGCCTTGCTGCTGGCCACGAGCAATCGCTCCGAGGCGGCCGTGGGCTACGCGACGATGGACGGCGACACGTGCGGGAGCCTCTCGCCGATTGCAGGGATCGACAAGGCCTTCCTGCGGCGGTGGCTGGCGTGGATGTGCCACGAAGGCCCCGAGGGCGTCGGCAGCGTGCCAGCCCTGGACGCCGTCCTTCGCCAGCAGCCGACCGCCGAACTCCGCCCTCAGGAGGCCGGCCAAACCGACGAGCAGGACCTCATGCCTTACGACCTGTTGGACGCGATCGAACGGGCCGCCATCCGCGACAAGCACGGACCGATCGACGTCTTCCGCCTGATGCGTTCCGAGTTCCCCGACTACAACGCCGACCAACTCATCGGCTGGATCGAGCGATTCTTCAAGCTCTGGGCCCGCAACCAATGGAAGCGCGAACGCTACGCCCCTTCGTTTCACCTGGACGACGAGAACCTCGATCCGAAGACCTGGTGCCGGTTTCCAATCCTCTCGGGCGGATTCGACCGGGAACTGGCCGATTTACGCAAGCTGCGCAAGGCCGAGGACGGCTAAATTGCCGAGATACCCGATTTCCGGAGAATTTCCCTGGTGCCCGCTTGACATAGTGTCCGATCAACACCATCATTAGTGTAGTTACAACACGAAGGGAGGCGGCCATGAGCCATGAATACGAATTCCCCCGTGCGGCCCTGACGGTCGATTGCGTGGTGTTCGGACTGGACGACGAGGACCTCAAGGTGCTGTTGATCGAGCGGGACCTTCCGCCGTTCGAGGGCCGTTGGGCCCTGCCGGGTGGATTCGTCCGGCTCGACGAAACGCTCGACGACGCGGCACGGCGAGAGCTGTGCGAGGAGACGGGCTTGGAGCGGGTCTACCTCGAACAGCTCTACACGTTCGGCGATCTGGACCGCGATCCGCGCGAGCGGGTGGTCACCGTGGCCTACTACGCCCTGGTCCGGCTGTCCGACCATCGGGTGCAAGCGGCGACCGACGCGCGGCAGGCGGCCTGGTTCGCCATCGACGACCTGCCCCGGCTGGCTTTCGATCACGAAAGAATCCTGGCCATGGCCCACGAGCGGCTCCGGGGCAAAGTCCGCTATCAGCCGATCGGGTTCGAACTGCTGCCGCCCAAGTTCGCCCTGCGGCAGCTTCAACACCTGTACGAAGTGATCCTCGACCGTCCGTTGGATAAGAGGAATTTCCGCAAGAAGATTCTGGCGATGGACATCCTCGTCGAGTTGGACGAAGTCGAGACCGACGTGGCCCATCGGGCAGCCCGGCTGTACCGGTTCGACAAGACGAAATATCGCCGCCTGACCAAGCAAGGGTTCAACTTCGAGATCTGACCGAAAAGGCACTGTTTCATGATTCAGATCGCACCACCTGAGGAATACACGGGCAACGAGCCAAGCATTTTTCTAGCCGGCGGGATCTCGGACTGCGAACCGTGGCAGGACCGCCTTGTCGAGAGGCTTGCGGAATCGAACCTTACGGTTCTCAATCCAAGGCAGGTCGCCTATCCGGCCGACGACGCCCATGCGGCGGAGAATCAGATCCGTTGGGAGTTTCGACACCTGCAACGTGCCACGTCGCACCTCTTCTGGTTTCCACCGCAGACACTCTGCCCGATGGCACTATTTGAACTCGGTCGTTGGACAGGCTCGAAAGGACCATTGTTTGTCGGTGTCGACCCAAAGTATGGCCGCAAGCTGGACGTCGAAATTCAACTCCGACTCGTGCGACCAGACGTCGAGATCGTCCATCAACTCAAAGCACTGGCCGACAAGGTACTCGATTGGGAGAAGACGCTATGAAAGCCCTGATTCTCGTCGACATCCAGAACGACTTCATCCCGGGCGGGGCCCTAGCGGTTCGTGACGGCGATCAGGTCGTGCCGGCGGCCAATCGGCTCATGCCACGGTTCGAGCTGGTCGTGGCCACGAAGGACTGGCACCCGGCCAACCATTTGAGTTTTGCCAGTCAACATCCAGGCAAGGGTATCGGCGACGTGATCGACCTGAACGGCCTGCCGCAGGTGCTTTGGCCCGACCATTGCGTCGAGGGCACCCCCGGCGCCGAGTTCGTCCCCGGGCTGGATGTCATCGGCATCACGCAGGTCTTTGAAAAGGGGACCGACCGGACGGTCGACAGCTACAGCGGCTTTTTCGACAACGGCCGCCGGCAGGCCACCGGCCTGGAGGATTTTCTCCGCGGCCGGCACGTCGACGAGGTTTTCATCCTCGGCCTGGCCACCGACTACTGCGTGAAGTTCACCGCCCTGGACGCCGCCTCGCTCGGTTTCAAGACGCATCTGCTGCTGGACGGCTGCCGGGGCGTCGACCTCCGCCCGGGCGACGTCGACCGGGCCGTTGAGGAAATGCGCGCTGCGGGCGTGTTGGTCGAGTAAACATGTTAAGCAAATGAAGAACAGAAAACAATGAGAAAAGGGCCCGGGCGGCGAAGGAACGTCCCGGGATAGTGAGAAGGAAGATGACAATGAACGAAAAGACTACCAAACAAATCAGCAAGTTCTTGAGCCTGGTGCTCCGGCATCAGCCGGAGAAGATCGGGATTGAATTGGATGAGGCCGGTTGGGTCGACGTGGACGAATTGCTCGGTGCAGCGGCCCAGCATGGCATGCGGATCTCGCGCGAGACGCTCGACCTCGTCGTCCACACGAACGACAAGCGGCGATTCTCCTTTAGCGAGGACGGCCGGCGGATTCGGGCGAACCAGGGCCACTCGGTCGAGGTCGACCTGGGTTACGAACCGGCCGATCCGCCCGAGGTCCTCCTGCACGGCACGCCGACGCGCTTCGTCGACACCATTCGTCGCGAAGGCTTGAAAAAGATGAACCGGCACCACGTCCACCTTCACGTCAACGTCGCGACGGCCGCCGCCGTCGGCGCCCGGCGCGGCAAGCCCGTTCTGCTTCGCATCCGCGCCCGACAAATGGCCCACGACGGCCACGCATTTTTCGTCACCCCCAACGACGTCTGGCTCACCGACCA
>JAFGFF010000402.1 GCA_016931075.1 Pirellulales bacterium
ACGGAGGGCGTAGGCCGATCTTGAGCGACCGCCAGGACGCACCACGTCAGGACGTGGCATACAACCCACGCGAAAGTCCGATACATGACAATCCCGGGCCGCGCGTTAAGCAGCCCAGTCCGATCCCGCGGCGACCGGCCGCAGCGACCGGTCTCTGTTCCGTTGACACCTGCCCCCAGACAGGGTCCTGTGACGAATGTCGAGAAGAGAAAAGCACTACCTTCCAGTCTATCCAGCCAGCCAAGCCAATCAAAGCACGCCCCCCTCCCCAGGCCGGATATTTCGCCTGTTGAGTCGCCACGAGGACACAGCGGAGGTGAGGGCAGGGAACAAAGGGCAGTCAGCCCCCCTATCAGGTGTCCTCTATTGACCTCGGGTGGCCGTGTAGCCACAACGGCCGATCCAGCCTGAGAAACCCGCACACCCGAATCCTAGGGTGGGATCCGATCCGAATCTTCCCCGTTGCACCGAGGGGTTGTCACAAGGCCCACGGAAAATGGCCCGGCTTCTGGTAGGGCAAACCATCGTGTAGACAACGGCTTAGCATCCGCCCTGGATTCCTGCCACCAAAGCCCGAGCTGAACAGTCGGGAAAAACAGTCGGCAATCTGGCAGATTTGCAGGACGGCGGCTGGTCGTATCCTCGCTCTGGGCAAGCCTTTGGAACCATTTGACTCACTCCGGAGCCGACCTATGGTTCACGTAGCCCACGGATCGGGCGTCCCCTTTTCCGCGTTCGTCACAATTTGTCGTTTCGTCCGAACAGCCGGACGACCTCTCGCATCATCCAGAGACAAGACCGACAGCGACCCATTCGATCACGCATCATGACCGGCCCGCAACCCAGCGTCGACGCCAACGCCGCGACCACCGACCGAATTCTCTACCGGATCGCGGCGGAGCGTGCCCAGCGCGAGGCGGCCTTTCGATTGGTGTACGATTCGTATCTCGAAGCGGGATTGGGCGAGCCGAACACGCACCGGATGCGGGTGACGCCGTATCACTTGCTGCCAACGACCGAGACCTTTCTGGCCACGCTCGACGATCAGGCCGTCTTCACAATCAGTTTGATTCTCGACGGCGACCTCGGCATGCCCATGGAAACCGTCTACGCCGCCGAGATTGCCCAACGGCGCGAGGCGGGTCTTCGGATGGGCGAAGTCTCGTGCCTGGCCGACCGGCGAACCCAGTTTCGGGGCTTCTTTCCCGTCTTTTTGCGGTTGTGCCGGCTGATGGTACAGTACGCCCGACGGCAGGAACTCGACCAACTGGTCATTGCCGTCCACCCGAGGCACGTCCGGTTCTATCGGCGGTTTCTCGACTTCCGCACGTTCGGTGAACAGCGGACCTATCCAACCGTTCGCGACCATCCGGCCGTGGCCTTGTGCCTCGATTTCGCGCGGATTGACCGGGAACTGCCCGAGAACTACGACACGTTCTTCGGCACTCCCTTGCCACCGTCGGAGTTGATTCCCCGGCCGATTTCGGCGGACGACGTCGAACACTTCCGATCGATGATCGACCCGAGCTTCAAGCTGGCCCCGTTGGACGTCAAGATGTCGCAATCCGGCGAGGCTTCGTCGCTGCCGAACATCGAGGTCGCCTGATAGGAGGCGACTCCTGTCACCGATGGACCGCGAATAAAGCCCAATTCGGCGACAGGAGTCGCCTCCTACAGGATCTTGAATTCAGCAATTATTTATTTGGTAGCGATCTAGCCTCGGAAAAACCAACTCCGCAAAAGCGGGCCGGCGTAGTGGAACGCGGCCAGCGAACCGCCCAGGGCCACGAGCACCGATACCATCGCCAGGACGATCCGGACGACTCCTCGTTGTCGGGCCGCTTGATGTTCGAGTTCGAGCATCCGGTCGGTCACCCGATCGAACAGGGCGTCAGGATCCTCGTGGTCCGGTTCGTCGGACAAGGTCGGTTCTGGATGGTCGTCTCTCCGATCGATCGACGTTTCGCAATCGTCCTCGGCCGGGATTGTATCGGACGACGGATCGGTCGGTTGGGCGTCGCCATTAGCGACGGACGAAGGACGTGGTTCGACGCCGACAGACAGAACCGTCCGTGAGACCTCCAGGTCCGAGTCGACTGCCGCGCCGATTCGGTCTCGTTTCCCATTGGATCGGGCGGCGGCCGAACCTTCCAGGGCGATCCGGACGTCGCCCACGACGACCGAGTCGCCCACGACGAGCCGTACCGCGTCGAACGGCCGACCCCGCCATCGGGCTTCGCCCGCCCCGGTCAGGTCGATACACCAGAGAACGCCGGCGTTCCAATAGAACGCCAATTGGACAGGCGCGATCGATCGGCTGCGGATGCGCACATTGCTGGCGCCGTGGCTGCCCAGGATCGTCAGACGCCGGCTGAGCCGGCACGCGGCCAGTTCTTCCCCGTCGACCGAAACGACCAAGCACGGCCGGGGCGCGGGAATCGTGCTCCGCGCGCCTAGGTCAGGCGGCGTGGGCTTGCCGTTGCGAGGTTCAGTCGTTAGTTGGGCTGAAATTCGATACTCACCCAGGGTGACGGTCTCTTCCGGAATGAGCCAGCGTCCGAGAGGTCCGCGTTCCCGAACCGATTGACCCAGTCCGACGGCGTATACACCCGTTTCCGTCGCGTGCAGATAGAGCCCCTGCTCGGTCTCCTCCTCGGCCGGCAAGGCCACTTCGCAATCGGGACCGTCGCCCAGGCGGGCCAACGGTTTGTCGACCTGACAGACGCGTTGCCCTTGTGGTGTGTCGACGACCACCACCAACCCGTTTTCGCACCAATATCGCCGGGGTGTCGCCATGAAAAGAAATCGTCCTGGCCGGTGAAGTAATCGTCAGAGCAAGCAAGCCAAGGAGGCCATTCCGACGCGCGAGGCATTCCGGCCGGCGAAGCCTGCCCGTAATATCCCGTGCGTCAGCCCAGATGGACGTGTATCAGCGTGCCACGATGTTGTTGCGGTAGAAGACGCCAGTTGGAGGACGTCGCCTTTTCGCAAGACACGCGACTTTGGCCAGCGTACCAACAACGGCCAGGAGAGTCAAACAACACCGCCTGCAGGAGGGGTAACCCGATCGACGGAATGAGAAGAGACGACTACGAGCCGGCTGGTCCTTGTGTGGGATGAGAATAACCGAATGGGCCCGGCGGATTCCCATACTGGCCGGGAGGGCGAATGGTCTCGTGCCGGTCTTCCTCACCAGAGGTGTTCCCGGCCGTGCCCGAGTCGACAGCCGCGTCGTCGACCGTTTTGCCAGCCGCATCGAGCCAGTCAAGATATTCTTCGATCTCGCCGAGAGGCATGCCCAGGAAGAGAGCCGTCTTGACCGCTTCGGAACGTTCCAGAAACGTCCCGGCGTGTTCGAGCATCAACTTGGCGATTTCGTGTGCCATCGGTCACACTCCGCCAGGGCAAACGGTTTGGTTCCGCGAGGAGAACAGGATGCCTCTCATGTCACACTCTCATTATACGGTCGAATGGACGTCCGGTTCAACGAAAATAGCAGGCCAACTCGAGGCCCAGCGAACAGCCCCGCCATGTGGCCCAACCCGGATGGAGTAGGACGAACGGCCCGAGATTGGCACGTTTTTTTGACCACGGCGCCGACGGAGACGGTCTTGTCTCTCGCGGCGCGAAAGGGTCTTTTGCGCCGAGGCCGATCAAGCGTCAACCGCGTCGCTGGCGCTGGGTCTGTTTGTCCGGCTTCGCGCGGACCATTTCGACCCAATCGAGATAGTCCTCGATTTCCTGCAAGGGCATCCCGAGGTACAAGGCCGTTTGCACTGCTTCAGTCCGTTCCAAGAACGTCTCGGAGTGCTCCAGCATCAGTTTGGCGAGTTCGTAAGCCATCTCGAGCATCCCGCCGCGAGTATGGGATAGTTCGGCCGGACAACGCGCCGACCGTTCACGCTATGGTTACCAAGCAACGGCGGCAGAAGACCGCGAAATCGGACGCCGCTCGACGCTGCCTGAGCGATCTGACCGAAAACGCCTCTGCAAGGAGTCCTTTCTCAATGCAGCAACCGCAGCAGATGATCCAGCCGACCGATGACAATCCTGCACGAAAGCCGGTCTGCCGTTGCCCTTGCATCGCCGCCGTCTCGAGAACGGCCACCGTCAACCGGGCCTCCAACTACTCCCGGTTTGTCACAAGCCACGAATGGGCGACGATGCCAGCAGAAACAACGCTCCGCATCCCAGACTCTAAAGACTCTCACTTTTTCTGTAAATACCAGTTTCACGGTCCCGGTCGATTCGGCGGCATGCCGCAAGCCGGTCGTAGGACCCAGGGAAAGCCTGACGGATTCCATGGCAAATAGGACGGTTCTATACTTACCGATCGTGATAGTCAGCAATACCTGGGCATCGGAACACTCGCCGCGTGTGATGACCGTGATCGTGCACGGTGGAGATCGGCGGGTGGCACTGGCGTCTCACCAGTACACTTTTTCCAGCACTGGCAAGATGCCAATGCCACCTAGCTGCCATCGCTGTACGGCGCAAGGTACTATGGGCCGTCGAGATCGAATGGGGAACCCATTTCGTGCGGGGCGAAGAGTCGGCTGAGCTTGCCCGTCCGCTCGGGCTGCAAGGCGGCCCCGCTCTCCAGGACCTCACCTGCCGGGGCCATCACACACGCCTTGCGCTGGGTTGCCACGCGCGGCAACACACCACCTTGGGATGGAGGCGACGACGATGTTGCTTCGTACCCCGCCAGACGCGTTTCGGATGATGCTTTCGCTGGAATGCGTCGAGGCGCCCGGTGGCCGGCATCCACGATTGTGCCTGCAACCGTAGACTGGCCGGTGGAAACATCACCTGACGCCATGCGAATCGAATACTTCGACCGCCCTAGACGTCGGGTTTGCTCCGGGAGCAACGACGCGCCGCTACCCAATAGCCCTTGATGCTCTGGAGCGCTCTGGGCCTGATACCGGACAGTGCCTGGAGAACGAAGCTTCGCGCCTCCATCAAGAATGCCCTTGAAAGGCTTCTTGGGAGTCGCTTGTGGAGAAGTCTCCGGTTCGGTTGGAAGTTCGGGGTTTAACGGTAGCAACCCCTTGCTGGACTTGGGTGTCGCGCTAGGCTTGGGCGTTGTGCTCGGCTTGGTCATTGGTGGAGAAATAGCCGGAGCTTCGGCCGGCAAGGTTGGCCCAGTAGTTGGCACCGTAGTTGGCGCTGTAGTGGGCGCTGTGATCGGGGCCGTTGCCGGCGGTGCGATGCGGCCCGAGGGCCAACTTCGTTCCGGCTCGATAGGGCTGCCGGCCGGAATCCGCTCGACCGACAAGGGCGACGGCGACCGGACCGGGGGCGCGACGTACTTCGGTGGCGTGTCGGTCAGCGGTACGTCGCCAAGCCGCTTTGTATCGTCCGATGGCGCGTTGGGCAAACATGGCTCGACGACCGTGCCGCAATCAGCCGGACAAAGGGGCTGCCACTGGGTGTGATGAAAGACGTAAGGGCAACCGGCCGGACTGCCACCGGCGACCGTGCCTGGATACGCGCTTCGAGGCGTGAGCCGCGGCAGCGCACATCCCGAGGCTAACACGCCCAACCCGAGCAATAGCACTCCGCCAAGTGCGATGCTCTGTCTCGCGCGACAACGGGCAGCGGCGGCGACAGGTTCTTTGCTTTGGCTCATCGGGTGTTGCCGTGGGTTCGTCTGAAAATCGCGTTGGCCGGAACGTGCCACGAGACTCTAGAAGGTATTGCCGCGGTTGCCGCCGCCCCGCAAAACTGGACCGGACAACCGCGAGACGGCTCCCGTTCCCAGCAGCGTGAAGCCGATGACTCGCTCCAACGGAGCTAGGATCTTGCTGAGACTGTTGTCCAACGCGATCAAACGATCTTCAGCAACATAGACCCGATCGCCCGGCAGAATCTGGTAGTTTGTCTGGACGTTGCCGCGTTGGGTGATGGCGTCCCAATCCACCGGAAAGACCTGGTCGCAGCCATTGCAGTCCGGCCCTGCTCGGGCGATCCAGATCCGCTTGGACGACACCTGTTCCAGCCCGTTGATCTGGGAAATCGCGTCCAACACCGTCTCGTTGCCGGTGACGGGGAAACGAAATACACCGTCTCCCATCCCGGCTCCTTGGGTGACGACATAATAAACCTTGCTGTTGTAGCCAAAGACGTCCAGCGAAATCTCCGGCTTCTCAATCCAAGCGGTCAGGTGCTTCTCGACCGCCGCCTTGGCCTCGACGACCGTCATGCCGATCACGCTCACACTGCCGTAGCTGCCCAAGGTGACGGTTCCGTCAGGCCCGACGAGGTGCTCACCGGCGATTTGCTGTTGCGAGGCCATCTCGGCCAGGCTTACCGACACCTCGGGATTCCGCAGGTACTCCGCCAGGTGCCTTTCCAAGTCCTGCTCGACCTCGTCGACCGTCTTGCCCGCCACCTTCAAGGAACCGTAGCCGTGCCCAACGTCCACGATTCCGCCCGGCTGCACTGGATAGATGCCGCTGATGGGCGACTCGGCCGGGGTGCCCTTCACCTGGATGGCAAGCGAATCGAGCGCTCGCAGATGATAGGGCGCCTTGGGAACCAGGTGTACCGTGTCGATCATCAGGACGTCCGGTGGCTCGATGGTGTAAGCAGGCAGGACCGCCTTCTGAAGTTCGCGAGGCGTTCCAACCACCGGGCCGGGCACGCCCTCCGAGACGAGATGGGCACAGCCCGAGCCCCAGAACGTCGCGCCCGCGACCAGCATCCATGCGATCAGCTTGATTCGGCACTGCATGGGCCGCCTCATCCTCGCGTGTTGTCGAAAGGCAGAATGCCCCATCCCCCCCCGTCAGGCGCGAACCGATCGCGCGCCACCACCAACCATGGGGACACGTCTCCCAAATCGGCAAATCCACAAAGTCGAATTAGTCTTTTTGGTCCGGGCGATTAGATTTCCTTGCGCAATCAGCAAAGTCCACCCATTACGATGGGGGATACGATCAACGGCAAGGCTTGCAGAAAGACGAGAAGCTAGCCGGCTGCCTGAGCATGGCGCCTGGCTCGGGACTGGAGGCTCGGCAGAGTGGCACTGGAACCGAGCGGGGGATGTTAGTCCCCTGTTTTGTCGTTTTACGGGCAGCCCAATTTCTCGAACCTCGGCTACCCAATCAACGGAGAGCGAACCGCCGACCCACCGGACTATCGCGTGCGGAAGAACGTGCGTTGGTTCTGAAACCGGTTGCCGTAGGTCATGAACCCACTGTTTGAGCCGGTCGGCCGCGCTTCAGCCGCCTGATCGAAGCGGCGGTTGAGGTTCTGTTGGAGGCTGCGGTACTGGGCCTCCTGCATTCGCAGGGCCGTTTCCTGCTGCTGCAGCGTCCGCTCCAACTGCTGCCGAGGCACGACGTAGTTCTGATAGTTGGGCAACGGTCCGCGGTTGGTGTTGTAAAGCCCAAACCACGGGCTAAGCGTCGGCCGCGAGGGCTGATAGGGCGTGTAGGGACGCCGCGTGTTGGCCGGCCACTGCCCGGCTGCCAGGCTCGGCAGTAAGACCAGACTTCCCAGGACGGCGGTAAATAGGAACTGTCTCATCGTGGGCCTCCGTCATGAATCGGAGTGTCGCGTGGCGCCAAGGGGCAGGCTCTTCCAGCACTCGAATTGTACCGGTCTGCCTGGTTGTCCGAAAAGGTTTTCCCTCAACAACCCAATAGCTCGCGTTTTCTTGTCATCGACACACCCAGCCAGGCGACTTTTCCGGATTCTCCTACATAAACTGCCTGTAGACGGCATAAAAACCCCACTTCCTGGGTGAGGGGGTTTCCCTCACTCCCACAATCGGCTAGAATTCGTTGGATATTGGGTGATACGATTATGACTCTGTGGAGTGGGAGTAGTGGCAAACTCCTCTACTCTGGTGGCAACCTCAAGGTGGACGGCTTCCCCCGAGCCGAATGGGCGACCATACCGTGGTTCCCATTCTTCCGGCCCATGCCGACCCCCAAAAATCCGCGAGGGGGCTCCCCCCGCTTCGAGGTTTTGCGTAAGATGGCCGGTGGGCCAAGAGGGTCGTCAGAAAGAGGGCCACATCCTGGGGATACCTGACAGCCCCCAACAAATAGGTCGTGGCCGGAACAGGGAGTTGCCAGTGCGGGATTCGTGTGTGGAAGACGTCACTTCGGCGGTGTTGGATTCACCCTCTGCCACGGAGACCGAGGAGACAAAGGCGATGAAGACGGAGTGTCCGTGTGCGGTGGAGATCGAAGCGGAGCAAGAGCGACTCTTGCTGCGTCAGATGCTCCGTGCCCACGAACGGGACCGCCGACTGACCGCCTACGAGATCCACGACGGTCTGGTCCAGCACGCCGTAGCCGCGCGGATGTACCTAGAGTCAATTTGCCAAGCGGAAGGGACTCTCGGGGCGGAAGCCACGGACAAGTTACGTCAGGCGACGAGGCAATTGGACGCGGCGATTCTCGAAGCGCGACGTCTGATCGGCGGGCTTCGACCACCGGTACTGGACGAACGCGGCGTGGCGGCGGCAATCCACCATCTGGTGGGTGACCAGCCTGAAGAAGGCCCTGTCGTCCTGATGGACGCCCGATTGGAGAGCCGGCGGTTCGAACCGCTCCTCGAGGCGACCGCCTATCGGATCGTTCAAGAGGGGCTGACCAACGCCCGACGACACAGCCAATCGGATCGAGTCGAAGTCGTGTTGCGCGAGTCGAACGATAGACTCCGGATCGAGATTCGCGACTGGGGAATCGGTTTTGATCCCAAGCACGTTCGCACGGATTGCTACGGTTTGCGAGGCATGCGCGAGCGCGCTGAATTGTTGCACGGATGGCTGGAAGTCAAGAGTACCTCGGGCGAGGGAACCCGAATTATTGTGGAGCTACCCATTCTAGCATCCCGGTCGTGACGGACCGGATAGGTGTTGCCAACCGTCACCGATGTAAACCCCGGACCGACCCAAGGCCGGCGCCGTGGTCAAAAAAACGCACCATCACCAGTGCCCTGCTTTCCTGAAAAACCATAGTTACGGGAGAATCGTATGAGCAAGATCAGAATTCTGATTGCGGATGACCACGAAGTGGTTCGATGTGGACTGCGGACCCTGTTGGCCGACTCGGACGTCGAGGTGACGGCCGAGGTGTCGACAGGCGAAGCGGCCGTCCGATATGCCCTGGAGAACAACCTGGACGTCGTGCTCCTGGACATCCGGATGCCCAACGGCGACGGCCTGACTGCGTTGGGTCGGATCAAGCTGGACAAGCCCGAGCTTCCGATCCTCATGCTCTCGACGTTTGACAACCCGACGTACATCGCCCGGGCCGTCGCGCTGGGGGCCAGCGGCTACGTGCTCAAGGGCTGCACCCGCGACCACCTGATCCAGTCGATCCGTTCGGCCGCCGCCGGCGAGAGTGCCTGGACTCGTGACGAGTTGCGGCGCGTCACCGGTGCGTTGGCCACGCCCCGCCTGACGGCCGACATCGAAGTCCCGCTGACCCAGCGTGAAAGCGAAGTCCTTCGCCAGTTGGCCTACGGCTTGACGAACAAGGAAATCGCCCAGGCGCTGCACATCAGCTACGAAACGGTCAAGGAACACGTCCAACACATCCTGCGAAAGATCGGCGTCTCGGACCGCACCCAGGCCGCCGTCTGGGCCGTCCGCAAGGAACTCGTGTAGCCGCGGGTTTCCCGAGACGGATCGCACCTCTCCGGACACCGACCAGGCCGGTGGCACGTCCCCCGTAGCGTGCCGCCGACCGGGTCGGTGTCTTTTTTATGCATCAAAACCAGGCGGATCGTGGCAAGTCCAATGGGTGGCACTGGCGAGAGACCAGTGCCACCCATTGCCTGTTTTCAAGGGAATTGCGGCGAGTTCCCGTTTGGATCCCAACCGGCCGACCCGCGGTGGTATAATGAGAGCATCCGTCTTCGACGTTCTCGCTCTCCCCCTCGGCTTTCTGACAGTGCCGACACGATGAGACTCCTTGCCGCCAACTTGCTCATCGGTCTTGTGCTCGCAACCGCGATCCGCACTCCGGCCCGGGCCGACGTCGTCGTGTTCAGCAACCAGACGAACGAACTCGTCCGGTTCACGATCGCCCCGAAGCAGGGCAAACCCCAGGACTTCCAGATCGTCGCGGGCGACGTCTTCCCGCTGCCGGTGACCGATCAGGTGGGTATCCGTTTTGAATCGGCCGGCAAGCCCGTCTACAACGTCCTGAAGCCTAATGCCGTTTATTACTTCTTCCGCAAGGACAAGCAACTCGATCTGGTGCAGCGCGATTTCTCCGGCGGCGAGCCGGTCAAGGACATCGGCACGCTCGTGGCGCCGCAAGCCCCGCTGGCCAAGGTCGGCGTCATCCCCGTGATGATCCTCGTCGACGACGACGAACCGACCCTCCAACGGCTCTGGGAAAAGGAGCTTCGCGAACGGATGAAGCAAGCTTCGGACATCTTCGAGCGGACCTGCCGGATCCGGTTCAAGGTCGTGGCCGTCGGCACGTGGGATTCGGATGACTCGGTGAACGATTTCGAGCTGTCCATGGCCGAGTTCGAGAAGGAGGTTCGCATTCCGCTCGAGGCCCAGATGGCCATCGGGTTCACCAGCCAGTATCGCCACGCCAAGGGCCGGACCCACCTAGGCGGCACGCGGGGCCCGATGCACCGTTACATCTTCGTCCGCGAATGGGCCCAGCACCTCAGCCCGGCCGAGCGGCTCGAAGTCCTCGTCCACGAGTTGGGCCACGTGCTCGGGGCCACGCACAGCGCCGATCCCACGTCGGTAATGCGGCCGTTGGTCGGCGACGGCAAGGCGCGGCTCCGGTCGTTTCGTATCGGGTTCGACGCTCCCAACACGCTGGCCATGTACGTCTTCTGCGAGCAACTTCGCGGCGGTAAGGCCCGATCGCTGCACCAGTTCTCGCCCGCTTCGCGCGAGCTGCTCGGGCGGATCTACGCCGAGTTGGGCAAGGAGTTACCCGACGATACGGCCGCGGCCAAGTACTCCGAGTTCCTCCACCGGGCGTCGCAGATCAACCAGTTCGCCGACAAGCACTCGCTAGCCGGCGCGGTCCGCCAAGTGGTCGTGGCTATGGCGCTAGCCGCGAAGTTGAACCACGCCCGGCCCGAAGTCGAGAATCCTGCCCCCGGCCAACGCGCTCGACTCAAGGGGGACGCCCTAACCGAGATGTACCTCCGCGCGGCCGCCGAGGAGGCCGCCAAGCTGCCGCCGGAACTGGGTGACAAGGCGTTTCTCCTTGCGATTGGCGTCGCCTTCGATACTTCCGGCGCGCTGCGCGACCACCGCGTGCTGGGCCGCCTTTGGGGACAATTTGAAACGCCCGAACAACGTCGCCAACGCGAAGCCCTCTGGGGCACGCCGACGATGCGAGGGCGGAACGACCTCACCCAACATTTCATCTTGTCCTCGTCGTTGACCATCGTCATGGGACGCCGAGCAACGGTGATGGCCGGCATCATGAAGGAGCAGGCCGACGCCCAAGGCGGCTCGGGTTTCAGTTTCTCCGACCTGGCGGCCGACATGGCCGGGGCCGAGTTCGCCACCCGGCTGGCGGCCAAGCAACTCCCGCTTGCCGAGCTGAGCAAGAAGTTCCGCGTCACCGACTTCCTGCCCCCGTGCAACGATCTGCCCGAGGGGATTTCGGAAAAGGATTTCAAGGCCACCTACGGTTCGTCGGAGGATCCTCGTTTCCGCGACGAGGAATCGGCCCTGCAGCGCCGGATCGACGCCCTGCCAGGCTACAAGAAGCCCTGAAATCCCTGCTTGTCCTTCCAAGAATCTGTCCAAACCCCAATCCCTCTTCCTTATGGAGAGAATGGCGGCGCAGCCGCCGGGTGAGGGCGGTTTGCACAACTTCCCGCGTCGAAACAGGGGACTTACGTCCCCCGCTCGGTTTCCATTCCCCATCCCCAATCCCTCCCCCCGGCAAATACTCCCGGGCAATTTGCTCCTCCCGGGTGTCGCAATCTGGATCTGGCGGCTGCCAGTTTGACAGCCGGCCCACGAACCGCCCGACCGGCTGGGTGTAGTTGGAAGTCGTATGAGGACGATGACTTAGAGCCGGAATTACCCCGTTTAACAAAGGCGGCACACCCTTTGCTCTTCTTCAACATCGAGGGAGATTCGTTCGGCCGAGACCCGCGGAGGTATCCTCTAGTGGGCGTCCCTGCCGAGCACCGTGGAGAAAGAGCACATTGCGAGGAAAGGGTCTTCCGATGGCAATCACACCGACCCAATTCGTTCAGGCGACACACCGGCTGCGACAGTGCGAGGGCTACCTCGAGCTGGGCATGCCCCAACATGCGCTGGACCGTCTGGCCGACATTGAAGCACTAGGCGATCTGGGGCCGCTGGGCCCGGTGGTCGCCATGCTCCGTGGCAAGGCTCTTTGGGCCCTGGGCCACTACGCCGCCGCGGCCGAGGATCTGGAAGTCGCCGCCCAATCGATCCACTCCCCGCACGATCGACAAGCGTGGATGGCCCTGAGCCTCTATCACCGCCACCAGGGCAACATCCGCCAGGCCATCGACGAGTTGGCCCGCGCCCGCGGCGCCAACCGCTCCAGTGCCCAGCCACGATCGCCGCAATAGGGCGAGACTGGTCTACACAGGGAAAAAGTCTACGCCGGCTCGTCCGACTCGGTAGTATCATCGGGATCTTTCGTCCCGCGCGACTCGTGATACCAGTCGATGAAGCAGAAGGCCCCGGCGGCCAGTGTCCCGGCCATGTAGCCGCAGCCGGCGCCGAGAAAGGGGCCCAAGAAGATCAGGGCGGGGATCATGCCCGCCAAGTCGCTTCGCGAGGATGTCTGTGAACTGGCGGATGACCAGATCGCAGCGACGATTCCGATCACCGGCAAGAGAACCGCGCCGGCCCAGGCCGAGGCCCGACGGGGTTGTCTGCCGCCGAAGAGAACGGCCTGCGCCAAACCCACCCCGGTGATGAATATTGTGATCGTCCAAAGGACCTTGGGAGGGAAACCCGCCATCTTCATCCCGGCAAAGAGGAACGCATACAAGGTGGTCAGAAGAAAGAGGACGCTCAGCCCAAACCGTCGCGGCATACCCGACACTTCCTCTCCCCACCAATTGCCGAGGACGCGAGGCGTGTCTGCTCGCGGATCCACCAGAACCAATCTAGCCAGGACGGACCGCATCCGGGCGACCACGTCCTGGTAATACAACTGGTGTTGATCCAACACGGGCCCCAACACGGGACCGGCCGTCAGCAAGAGGGCTGCAAAAAAATCCTCGAGTCCCACGTTGCTCTTGTTCAACTTGGTCGCCGTTTCCTCGGCCGCAAGCAGCAACAGGCCCAAGCTCTCGTCGAACACGGTCGCCAGGACGGCTGGCGACAGCGGACCGGCGCCCTGGCTGTTCGCCGTGGCTTCCGCCGTCGCAAGCGTCTGGGTCAGATGCTCCATCAGATCGCGCGGACTGGTCCGCGGCGCGACGACGCCGAGAAACCAGACGGTCCAATGGCGCTCGAAAAGCATCTGGAATAATCGAAGTCGGAGGATCGCGTCCGCCCATCGGGCCGACGCAATGGAAACCTCTTCCCCTGCCGCCGCGGCCTCTCCGCTGGCGCCGACGATCCGTTCGCGGCATGTTTCAAGGAATTGCGCTAACTCCGGATCGAGCAGATGGGCGGCGGTCGGTTGGTTCTCAGGCATCGCCGAGCTGCTCCCATTCACTACGACCTGCAAGGACTCAAGACAGGGCCTATTCAGGCCCACGAAGGCCGTTTCATCCTACCACGGCAATCTCGTGGGGAGGATACCCATGGGGCTAAGAACACCCGGGGCGACCTACGGCCCGGGCAGGTCGACCGAGTCGAACTGGCCGTCGTGTTGGGTCTGGGAGAGGCGGAGGATCAGGAGCTTTTGTTCCTCGACGCCATCATCGGTCGTGGCGGTAAAGAAGTGGTGGCCCAAGCTGCCGGACAGGGTCGGGAGATTCGAGAGGATCAGCATATCGCCGGGCGAAAGAGGCACGTCGAGGCCCAGGCGGTCGAACGCCACGCACTCCTGCCCTGGATTCGAGCGGATCGTGCTCCGGTTGTTGCCCACCCAGCGTTGGAGGATCTGCCCGTGCTGAAGCTTCGGAGTCAGATCGAGCCGCACCCGGCCGTCGCCTATGAGTTGGGCGACGACCGAAACCAGTGGCTGAGCCTGATAGTAGTCACGTGCACTGACTTTGCCCGAGGCGTCGGGCGGCATCAAGACCGTCATCACCGGCTGCGGCGGCGAGGCGATGATCTTGGCGGTCGTGTCGGCCTGAAGCTGCAGGTGCCGCCGGGTGACCTTCGGCTCGACGGCCGCGTCGGCCAGGCTCATCTGGTTGGCCTGACCCGCGGCGACCGGTTTGCCGGCCAGTTCCATCAACCGTGATAACGTCTCCGGCATCGGGCCCGACAGGACGCCTGCCCGAAAACCGTTCTCCCAAAGGGCCCGGCGTTGCTCCGGCGTGAACTGCTGTTCGTCGAGTTGCTGCCAGAGCGCTTCGTTCACCTCGGGATCGCCGGCCGGAAACCGGACGAAGAAG
>JAFGFF010000403.1 GCA_016931075.1 Pirellulales bacterium
GAGATCACCCGGCTCGAGACCCGCCTTGGCTGCGGGTGTGCCGGGACCGACGACCTGGACCAGCGCGCCGTTGCCCTGGCGCGTCTCGTCCATCACGACGCGGCCGAGGTACCCGCCCTTGTAGGCGTAGGTGCCCTCGGGTCCCGTCAGGCTGTGGTAGCGTGGGCTGTTCAGCTCGATCCGCGCCACCGCCGCCCCACGGTCGGTCAGGGTGACCAACATGCGATACGGGCTGGCCGGATCGGCCGAACCGAGGGTGCACCAATGCTGAGGCTGGACCGCAGGCACGGGCGAGGCCGGGGCCGGGGGTAAGGCGGGCTTCTTGGCTTCGGGTTTCTCCGGCGCGGGCTCTTCGGCGGCCTTTTCCGCCGGGGCAGCCTCCTTCGCCGCGGGGCCTTCCTCCTTGCCCGCTTCGGCCTTCTTCTCTTTGGCCTCCTCTTTGTGCTCGGTCTTCTTGGCGACCGCCTTGGGCTTCGCCGGCGGCTGGCGCGGGGCAAAGAGCCAATGGTTTGCCATCACCACACCGAAGGCGAGGAGCATGAAGAGAACGAAATTGCTCGACATCGAGCTCTTGGAATCGCTCATGGATCAAAAACCCCCTTGGGGGTGTTGCTCAGAATTCGAGTCGGACTCCGCCGGTACGTCCCGGATCTTGCAGGAGGCGATCCCGTCGCCGACGGGCCGGAAAAGGACCCGTCGGCGACGGAGTCGCCTCCCAAAAAAGCCCCCCCTCCCGCCAGGATCCGGGCGCGGGGAAATCAAGGCCCAAGCGAGTATTCTTCCCTCCGTGTGGAATCTTGCGATGCCGGTCGCTCTACCGTCCATCGCGGAGCCGATCGCCGAGGAAATTGTCCAGTTCGGGCACGGCGTGAATCTTCTCGACCGTTTCCTCGACGGGGTATTCCACCCGGCGGAATCGGACCACGCTGTCTTCGAGGATGACGTAGCACGCCCGGGGGTCCCCGTCGCGCGGCTGGCCGACCGAGCCGACGTTGACCATCGTCTTCTCGTCACCCAGCCGGTACTCGTTGTCGATCTCATCGGGACTGAAGAAGCGATAGTCCTCGGTGAAGACGCCGGGCACGTGGGTGTGGCCCTGGAAAGAGTGTTTTCGGATCAGCGCGAAGATCTTCTCCATCTTCCGCCGATTGTAGGTATCTTCGGGAAAGACGTACTCGTTCAACGGGTTTCGGGCGGAGCCGTGGACGAACAGCAAGTCGTCCTCCTGGTAGTTGCGCGGCAGCTCGCCGAGGAACTCCCAGCGGCGGTCGCTTTGGCCGGGTGTGCCGCCGGGGGCCTCCAATTGGCTGCGCGTCCAGAAGATCGCCCGCTCCGCCCCCGAGTTGAACCCCTCCGGATCGAACAGTGCCCCCTGATCATGGTTGCCCAGCAGGCAGACCTCGCACTTCATCACCAGATCGATGCACTCGCAAGGCTCGGGCCCGTAGCCCACGATGTCGCCCAGGCAGAAGATCCGGTCGGCACCCTGACTTTCGATGTCGGCCAGCACCGCGAGCAGACTGGCGAGGTTGCTGTGGATGTCACTGATGAGTGCTGTTTTCACGCAAACCCACCTTCAATCTGTCGGAGGGGTCCCGACCCCACCGGGCTAACCACTAGAGATCTACTGCTGCCCCCCCACCACGACGCGTAAGGGGCTGTTTGCACAGAGCAGACAGTTTATTGTGGAAAACCCGGCTGGTCAAGGCAAGAAGGCCTTGCCCAAGGCCGGCCGACTCGCCAAGCTGAAGTCGGGAAAGGGCCCGACGTCGGCCCAAGTTCGAATCCTAGGATTGCACCCTGTTGCGCCGGTGCCTCGTGCGAATCGTTGCCCTGGAAACGACGGAAACGATCGGCAGCGTTGCCGCGATTGCCGACGGCAAGCTCTTGTCGGAACTGAAGTTGGATCCGGACAAACGGACTGCTCAGAGCCTCGTGCCCGGGCTGAAAACGCTCCTGGATGAGATTCGTTGGGCGGCGGCGGATATCGACCTCGTGGCGGTGAGCGTCGGACCGGGTTCTTTCACCGGACTGCGGATCGGAGTGACGACGGCCAAAACGCTCGCCTATTGCGCCCAGGCGGACATCTTGGGCGTCGATACGTTGGAGGTTGTCGCCAGCGCTACCCCCGATGGGGTGGATGTCGTGTCCGTTGCCGTCGATGCCCAACGCGGCCAGGTCGTCGCGGGGCTGTTCCGTCGCGGGGCGGACGGTTGGTTCCAGCCCACGGGTCCCGCCCGACTGGTCAGAATCGCCGACTGGCTCGACGCGATTCCACCCGGGGTAGTGGCATCGGGGCCGGTTCTTCGGAAGCTTGCCGGTCGCCTGCCGGGGCATGTCGCGACGGTTCCGTCGGAGTGCTGGTTCCCCACCGCGGTCCAAGTCGGTCGCTTGGCCGCGCGGGACTACGCCGCCGGCCGCCGTGACGACGCCTTTTCGCTCGTGCCCCGCTACTCGCGACCCAGCGCGGCCGAGGAGAAATGGGAGGATCGCCACGGGTAGCATGGCACACCGCCGCCCTCGGCGGTGCTGGCCGGAGCAACGATTAGCCGGCCGAGGCGGCTGGGCTATACTATGGCTGGAGGATACTTGATCATGCGATTCCCACGCACTCGCTTGGCCACATTGGTCTTCGCCACGCTGGCCTCCGGTCTTGCGACGGTAGCGGCCCGGGGCCAGCAACTCGCCGACTACGAGATCGGCTACACCGAGTTTCGGACCAATCTGCCGGGCGGGCGTCACCCCAACGTGGCCACCAACCGTGCGTGCCTCGTTCGCGCCGACGGCACCGACCGCCGCGTGCTCGTCGCC
>JAFGFF010000404.1 GCA_016931075.1 Pirellulales bacterium
CGCTCATCGAGACGATCGGCGCAGGCACGCCGGGCCGAACCGACGGCGACTTCCGCACGGCCCAGTTCGACGACCCGCAGGGCATGGCCCTGGTCGGCAACACGCTGTTCGTGGCCGACACCGAAAACCACCTGATCCGCCGCGTCGACTTGAATGCGAAGCGCGTGACGACCGTCGCCGGCACGGGCCAACAGCTTCGCCGGATGACGTCGACTGCCATGCGAGGCAGCCCGCTTCGGACGGAGTTGGCCAGCCCTTGGGCCCTTTGGGCGGATGAAAAGGGCGGCTGGCTCTACATCGCCATGGCCGGCACGCACCAGATCTGGCGAATGCGGCTGGACGGCTCGCAGATCGGGCCCTACGCCGGCAGCGGCTTGGAAGACATCGTCGACGGCCAACGACTCGCCTCGCGACCCTTTCAGCGGGGCTACGCCGCGTTCGCCCAGCCCAGCGGCCTGGCGTCCGACGGCCGGTGGCTCTACGTGGCCGACAGCGAAGGCAGTTCGATCCGCGCGGTCCCGCTGGATCCGAAGGAGCCGGTCCGAACGGTCGTCGGCACGTCCCGATTCCCAGACGGCACTCGACTTTTCACATTCGGCGACGTTGACGGTTCCGGCCCGCAGGTCCGTCTGCAACACGCCCTGGGTGTCGCCTGGCACGACGGGCGGATCTACGTGGCCGACACGTACAACAACAAGATCAAAGTGGTCGACCCGGTCTCGGGCGCCGTCCACACCCTCGCGGGCACCGGCCAACGCGGCCACACCGCCCAGCCGGCCACGTTCGACGAGCCCGGCGGCCTCTCCGTGGCGGGCGACAAGCTCTATGTGGCCGACACGAACAACCACCTCATTCGTGTCATCGACCTGAAGCAGGGAGACAAGGTCTCGACGCTGGTCATCCCTCGGCTTCGCGGCAGGGAATAAACCACCGAGGCGCGGAGACGCTGAGGAAGGTTTGGGGTGGGGTTCCCCAGACAGCCGCCTCGGTCCTGTGCGACACCAATTACGGGTGGCCTGGATAGCTCTGCTATCCAGGGGCCGTCAGGTCCAAGAGGGGCCGAGTTGGCGAACTGGTTGATTACGGCCATTGCGGGCACGAAGCATGAAGCCAACCGTGATTTGGCAGACCTTTATCCCTAGCAACCCCTCTTGGGCCTTCGGCCCCCGGATAGCAAAGCTGAGGCCGTTCGGGAATTCGAGTCCGGCGATCCTTGCCTTTTTAGCCCATGTCGGCCAGGCTCCGCCAGGGCAGGTGGACGCCCGAACCCGCTTCCAGGCGCGCTCTTGCAAAAAGGTTTTTGGCAAAGGGGCTACGAAATGACGAAAGTACGAAAACACGAGAAGAGAGGGGGGAGAGCGAACGCAATGGGTCGTGTTGCTGCCATCCAACGCTCTTCGTCACTTTCGTCTTTTCGTACTTTCGTGCTTTCGTGGCCAAAAAGCGAGATACATTCCCATTCGAGTTGAGGTGTCCTGACTAAAAAACGTTCCTTTCATGTCCTCGCAAGTGTGAACACGGCACCCAAAGATGTCGCAATACCGTGTTTTCCGGGCTTGAATTCCCGGACACCCCCAGCAAAGCTATCGGGCTACCCCGCTCTGCCCCCTTTTTTCTGTCTCTGCGTCTCCGCGCCTCTGCGGTTTATTTAATCTCCACTTCCAGCGGATCTGTCCACTGTTTCTGTTCGGCCGTGTAGTAGAGATAGGCGCGGGAAGCCGGGCCGGTGTAGCGGCCGGGCACGGCGGCGATGAGGTCGAGCTTGAGGTCGACCTGGCGCTTGGGCGCGAGGCTGCGCCAGTAGCAGATGACCTCGCGGCGGCCGGTTTCGTAGTAGTCGATCGTGCCGGCCTTTTTGAGGTCTTCGAGTTGCTCGGGCTGAGCTTCCAAGCCGGCGGGCAGACCGAGGATGGCCACGGTCATCGGCTGGCCCTTGTCGGTCGTGTTTTCGAGCTTGGCCGACAGGGCGACCGTCTGGCCCGAGGCGACCTTGGCTTCGGCCAGCGACGTGGTCAGGCGCACGGGACAGGCCGGGTCGGAGTTGGGTTTGCGGGTGCGGAAGCTGACGTCCAAGGCATAGGGCATCCGGTTCTCGCCCGACAGGGAGATCGTCAGCCGATTGTCGCCCGGCTTCAACTCGGCTTCGAGCCCTTCGACCGAGATCGTCTCGTGACGTCCGGCCGCGAACGGGAACTCGGCGACCGTTTTGTCGTCGCGTTTGACCAACAGCGTGCCGGCCGAGGCCGTTTTGGAGTTGGCCTTGGCGTGTTCGACCAGGGCCTTCAGGGCGAGGATGGTTCCTTGCGTCGAGCCGAATCCGCCGGAACCTTGCCGGTTTTTCGTGATCCAGTCGATCGCCTTGTCGGCCTGTTTGGTGAACTTGGGCGCTCGGAGCCAGCCCAGCGCGGCCAGGGCGGTCGTCTCGACCTTGAGCGAGAGGCCGCCGCTGCGGGTGATCGAACCGTCCTTGCCGACCAGATGCCCGTCATCGGCCTGCCAGTCGGCCAGTTTTTTGAGCAGCTTGCCGGCGTCTTCTTTCTTGTCCGCACACAGGGCGGCCGAGGCGGCCAGGGCGACCAGGTAGGGATCGTCCGACTTATCGGCCAGGGCGATGGCGTGGTTCACCTCAGCGTCGATGTCCTTTTCGCCCGACTCGGCCAGGGCCCAGGTGATGTAGGCGTTGGTGATGTCCTCCGACGCGCGGCCGAAGCTGTCCAGCGCTTTGTCATTTCGCTTGAAGCCGCCTTTTCCGTCGCGGCGGTCCAGGAGCCACTTGGCGGTCCGGCCGAGCATCAGTTCGTCGACCGGATAGACCTTGGCCATGTCGCGGAACTCCATCAGTCCGTAGGCTGTCAGGGCCTCGTGGCCCGGGTCGCCGCCGAACCACTCGTAGCCGTGCTTCTTGCTCTCGTAGCCGGTCAGCTTGCCGTAGCCCTTCTTCAGCAGGTCCCGGGCGTGCCGCGTGACGGTCGGGGCGGCCACGTCGTGCTCTTCGAGGTATTGCAGGCTCAGGACGTTCGGATAGTTGGACGTCGAGGCCTGTTCGAAACAGCCGTTGGGCTCGCGCAACATGCCTTCGACGCCCTGCTGCAGGTCGGCCAGCGTGCTGGGGAACGCATTGAGTGTCACTTCCAACGAGCCGGGCACCCACGTCTTGGGCAGGTCGACCACGACTTCCTGCTCGCCGTCGATCCGGCCGCTGTAGGAGAGGTCCTTCGGGAAGCCGGGCGGGACGATCCGCAGGGGCCGCTCGACCGCGTCGGCCAGCGTGCCGGCCTTGCCGCGGAACGTGAGCCGGCAGTCGCCCTTCTGGCCGGTCACGTCCAGGGTGAAGACCTCGCGTGCCCGCTGGCCCGGCTCGAGGCTCAGCTTGCGTTGGGCCGCGCCGGTCAGCTTGACTAGGTTCTGGCCATCGTCGTCCTGGCCCTCGTAGCGGATCTCGACCGGCAGGGTTTTTTGGGTATCGTTCACGACGGCCAAGGGCAGGTCGATCCGGTCGCCGGCGGTGACCTCCAAGGGCAGTTTGGGTTCGAGGCTGAAGGGGATCCGCGAGACGACCGAACCTTGGCCCGTGCCGATCCGTCCACCCCGGCCGTGCCCTTCGGCCGCGACGCGGAACGTGGTGACCGAGTCGCACAGCTCGAAGTTCACGGTGGCCTTGCCCTGCTTGTCGCAGACGAGCAGCGGGTTCCAGTAGAGCGACTCGGCGAAGTCGGACCGGGTGCCCTTCTTGCGGACGACGTGCTTATGGGCGTACTGCCGGACGGAGAAGCGGCATTTCTTGAGGGCGTCGAGCAGTTCTTTTCTCGATTTGACGTTGATGCCGTATCGTTCGCCGTTTGTTACATGAAGCCTCTCCAGAGCCTCCTCGGTGGGATAGACATACGCTGCGATGGGAACGCCATTTGCCCAGTTGGGATTTTCCATCAGTTGTTTAACTTGGATCGCTCCTAACCGCAAATGCCTCCTGCCCGGGAGTTCGGCTTCCTGAAGAGCCTCTAGGCCAAGGGCCGCCAGCCGATCCGCGTCACGGAGTTTCGGCACGTAGGCAAGGAACCGGCGATCAGCAGCGAGCCCGTCCTTCGGCAGGGCATTAAAGTAGACATTTATGTCCCCGGCCTTGAAGGAAGCGTCGGGCATGGCCCAGAAAAAATTCTCGTTAATTATGCCATTGCCGTTCTCGTTGAAGTCGCCGTAAAGGGCAAGGTTGTTGAAATCCACGGCAAAGGCGTCCCCATCCCTGCCTTCGTGCCAATTATTAAAGCCCCACCAGTAATTCGGATTCACTCCACTTGCCGTCTGGCCCAGCCGCTCGCCCAGGGCGATCTCGGTGGTGGTCGGTTCGACGTTGAAGGACTGGAAGGCGACCGAGCCGTGGGGGCCTTTGGCGAGCCGGTCGGGGTTCATCAGCAGGGCCCCGACGACGATGCACGCGGCGGCCGCGCCCAGCGCGGGCACCCACACGCGAATGCCTCCACCGGCGCCCAACAGGCTGAGCATGGCCACGAACAGGACCAGCCCGACGCCGGCGAACAGGGCCACGGTGGTCAGCGTGGTCAGCGCGCGGGTGCGGCCCTCGCGATATTGGGCCAGACTCGTCTCGTAGTCCCGGCTGATCTTCGCCAGGTTGTCGAACACGGCCGGCGGCGAGGCCACTCCGCCCAACGCGATCAGCCGGGCGATCTGCTTGTCGTCGCGCTTCTCTTTCTTCAACTCGTCGATCGTCTTCTCGACGAACCGCCGCCATCCTTGCGTGCCCAAGAGCAGATCGAGTGCCTGCGGGGCCTCGGGATCGTCGGACAGGTAGAAGTCGGCGTCCTCCAGGTCCTCCGGCTTGTCGACCTCGGTCGTAAGCAGGAAATGGGTCGGCATCGACGGCGTGTCGTCGTCGGCCAGGTTCACCAGCGCGTCGTCGACGACGGCCACGCCCAGCACGGCCTCGGGCACGCGCTGGCCCGACTCGTCGACCGCCGTCAGATCGACCCGGACCGCCTCGCCCGGCGAATAGGCCTTGGCCCCGGCGGCCACCTGAATGTCAAGTTGGTGGACCGGGCGGCGGTAGATCAGCCGCTCGGCGACCGGCTTGGGCGGGCTGGCCGAATAGTCGTAGACCGTCAGCCGGACCACACCCGACGCGTCGTCCGACAGGGGTACGCTCACCGTGTTCGCGCCGACTTGCGTGGTGAAGGCCTGTTGTCCCACCGGCACGCCCCGGCACCAGGCCGAAGCGACCAGCGGCAAGTCGGCCTTCGACGCTCGGACGTTGAACTCCAGCGGCGCGCCGGGGCCGAACACGCCCTGACCCGTGCTCAGGACGATGTGCCGATCGGCCTTCACTTCGGGCAACCGCGGTTGTTCGTCGACCTTGGGCGTGTCGATCTTCAGTTGGTACGTCTGACCGGCCTGGGGCGTGAACGTGAAGACGCCCATGCCTTCGTGTTTTGTTTCGACCAGGGCCACGGGCGTGCCCTGCGCGTCGGTCACGAAGCCTTTCAGTTCGGCCGGATCGCCCAACGGGTCGCGGACGGTGAAATAGACCCGATTCTCCAGCCCTGACGCCAGGTCGCCCCCTTCGGGGAAGAACTCGACGAGCACCGTGCCCAGGTTGATGGGAATCGTCTTGGCGATGGTTTCTTTCGTGCCCCCGTCATCGGCCACGACGACCAGTTGGCCCCGGCCGTGTTCGATTTTCTCGGGCAGGGTGAAGTCGACCTGGAACGTGCCGTCGGCCGCGGCGACCACGTCGGCCTCGTGGACCTTCTTATCGTCGACCATGGCCGTGATGTGGAGCTTCGCGCCGGCGGCCGGGCCCTTTTCGGCGCGCTCGGCCGAGAAGTCGGCGACGACCTTCTCGCCCGGGGCATAGCTCTCGCGCTGGAACTCCAGTTCCTTCTTCAAGCGAGGCAGCCGGTAGCTGCGCACGAAGAAGGTCCGCTTCTCTTCGGGGAAGGCGGGGCTCTGGGCGACCAGTGTGTACTCGCCGCCAGGCACGCCCGGGGGCAGGGTGAACAGGCCGTTGCCCACGCCATGCTCGGTGACGCCCTGCAACTCGGAGCCCGGCACGACGGCCCCGGACGGATCGAGGATTTTGAACTGGACGAGCACCTCGCCCTTGACGTCCAGACCGAAGCGGCTCAGCGTCAGCGAGCGGTAGAAGACCGTTTCGCCCGGCTTGTACAGGGGCTTGTCCAGCCCGAGTTGCGTGGCCAGCCGCAGCCCGTCGACGGCCAGCTTCGTTTCGATCTGTTCCGGCTTGTTGTCATGAGCCACTACGACGTTCAATCGCGAGCCTGGGCGGACGTTCAAGTTGGGTGGCAGCGTGACGGTCAACTGGCCCTGGTCGTCCGTCTCGTCATTCTGCCGCAAGAGTTCCTTGCCGTCGGGTGCGTAGAGGACCAGCGTCACGCCCGAGGGCATCGGGTCGCCCGTCACGCCGGTCGTTCGGATCGTGTACTGATTGGTCATGCCGGCCTGGTACCGGGCCGGGCCGGCCACGACCAAGCGGAGTTGGGCCGAGGCCAGCTCGGACAGTTGGGCGTGGTGCCACCAGTACGACCCGGCCGAGATCAACAGCAGCACGGCCGCCACCGTGCCGACCGTCCAGGTCAGCCCCCGGCCACGCGACCGGTCCGCCCCGTTGGCCGCCGCGACCGGTTTGGGTTTCTTCGATGGGGAAGTTGAAGTCGAAGCGGGCGTCGGCTTGCTCATGATAGCCTCCGGGCGTTTCAGGGGGACCGGCGGGGTGACGACTTTCGCCCCCTCGGCCAGAACGCGGGCAGTCCGCTGGGCCTCGGCATAAGCCTGGGCCAATTCGGGATCGGCTTCGATCCGCGCGGTCAGCTCGGCCGCCTCGTCCTCGGCCAACAGGTCGTAGACCAGTTCCAGAAGCTGCTGGCGGGTTTTCGGATCAATGGTCATGGCAGTTCAGCCTTGCCGTGGGGTGGGGCACACTTGCCCCACCGAAATGTCTTACCTCGGTTCTGGTGGGGCAGGTGTGCCCCACCCTACATCCTTCTCATCCACTCGGCTGCACGGCCAGGCGGAGCTTGGACAGGGCCAGGCGCATGCGCGTCTTGACGGTGCCTTCGGGTATTTCGAGCGCGTGGGCGATCTCGGCGTAGGTCAACTGACCGTTTTGGCGGAGGAGGAAGACCTCGCGTTGTTCGCCGGGCAGGTCGGTCAGGGCTTGGCGGACCTGCTGGACCTCTTCGCGGTGGCCGGCTTCGGCCTCGGGGCCTCCCTCGGCGGTGGGCAGTTCGGCTTCTCGGCCGTCCATGGGCCGCTTCCGCCGGCGCCAGGCCGACTTGCGCAGGTCGCGGCCGGCGTTGAGCGTCACTTGAAATACCCAGGCACGAAGGTTTTTCACGTCGTCCAGTTCCTCACGGCGTCGCCAACATTTCAGGAACGCCTCCTGCAGCGCGTCGCGGGCGTCTTCCAAGTTGCCGGTGACGTAGTAGAGCGTCCCGAGCAACTCGTCCTGGCACCGCGCGAAGACCGACTCCAGCGACAGGGCGTCCAGCGTTTCTGGCGCTTCGGGCCCGTCGCCCACGGCGGGCGTCGTCGTTGCAGGTGTGCGATTCATGCTCGTGTATAGGAATAGACGACCGATCGGCCTGGACCGTTTTCCCGTTTCCTAAGAAAACCGATTTCCCCCGCCCGTCCATTCTGGGCCCTTCCCGCCCCGGGCGAAAGGGGTGGGGGGCAGTGGTTAGTGGTTTGTGGCTAGTGGTTTGTGGCCAGATGGTGGTAAAAACTGCGTGTCACTGGCTTCTCCCCTCTCCCTTTGGGAGAGGGGCCGGGGGTGAGGGTGCGTGGCAGTGGTTAGCGGCCCGAACTGCATACGTTCTGGTTCCAAGAAATATCCGATACGATTTGCCACCTGCCCTCACCAGGCGGCTTCGCCGCCACCCTCTCCCAAAGGGAGAGGGAAGCCACTGCGCCTCAATCCCTCGCCTCCCGTCCCCCGCCTCTCGCCCCCCCAACGGTGTTCATGCTAGAATAAGCTGTATCGGCATCCTCTTCTTCACTCCGCCAAGCTCCGAGCCAATCGACATGGGCCAGCCCTCCGAGCATTCTCCCGTGTTGCTACTCATGGCCGCGTTCAGCCGGCATGATGAGGCGTTGGACTGGGCGGCCGATCGGGCAGTCGGGCTCTGGGGAGCCAGGGCACTGGAGAGCCCTCGGTTCGAATTCGACAACACGGACTACTACCGCCAGACGATGGGCGACGGCCTGCGGAAGGTCTTTTGGACCTTCAAGCGGCCGTTCGACCCGGCCGAGTTGCCCCAGGTCAAACTGATCACGAACCAGTGGGAAGACGAGTACGCCGCCGAGGCGGGCTGGCCCGAGTCGCGGCCGCTGAACCTCGACCCGGGCTACCTGACGCTCAGCAAGCTCGTTTTGGCCTCGACGAAGGATTTCGCCCATCGGATCTATCTGAACCGGGGGATCTTCGCCGAGATCACGTTGTATTACCGACACGGCCGGTGGCAAGATCATCCATTCACGTTCGCCGATTACAAACGTGAAGATTATCAACAGTTCTTCACTGAGTGTCGCGACTATCTGCACCGGCAGCGGTGCGAGGAGAAGGCCGAGTGAGTTGGCTCGTCGCGGGCAGCCTGATTCCAAGCCTGGTGATCTGCTGGGCGGCCGCCTGGTGGGTCCGGCGGGTCGGGCCGCGGTGGGGGCTGGTGGATCGGCCGGACACGCGCAAGGATCACGCCCAACCGATGCCGACCGGCGGCGGATTGGCCATCTGGCTCGGCGTGGTCGTTCCCTTCGCCCTGGGCCAAGTGGTGCTGGCATGCCTCTCGCCCGAGTCGCCGCCGAGTTGGATACCAGATGTGTTGGCGATGCACCTGCCCGGGCTGATTGAACAGTCGGGCCGGCTCTGGACGCTGTTGGCCGGCGGGACGGTCGTGATGATCCTCGGCCTGATCGATGACCGGCGCGGACTCGACTGGCGCGTCCGTTTGGGCGTCGAGACGCTGGTGGCCGTCGCGATGGTCTGGGACGGGTGGCGGCTGAGCCTGTTCATGGACGTGCCGCTGCTGACCGGCGTGTTGAGCGTCGGGTGGATCGTCCTGCTGATCAACTCGTTCAACATGCTCGACAACATGGACGGGCTGTCGGCCGGCGTGGCGGCCATCGCGTCGACGATCCTGGCCGTCGTCATGCTGATGGTGCCCGACCCGGTGACCAACCAGCCGCAACTGTTCGTCGGCGGATTCCTGCTCGTGCTGGTCGGGTCGTTGCTCGGGTTTCTTATTCACAATCGTCCGCCCGCCCGGCTGTTCATGGGCGACGGGGGGAGCTATCTGGTCGGCTACTTCCTTGCGATGGCCACGCTCTCGGCCACATTCGCCGGCAGCGAGTTGCCGCCGCACGCGATCCTGGCTCCGCTGTGCGTGCTGGCCGTGCCCTTGTACGACACGGCCACCGTGGTTTACATCCGTCTGCGTGCCGGCCGCAGTCCCTTCGAGGGCGACCGGAGCCATTTCTCGCACCGGCTGGTCGAGTTGGGCATGACTAAGACCCAGGCCGTGCTGACGATCTACCTGGCCACCGCCACCTGCGGCCTCGGGGCCCTGCTGCTGCACCAGGTCCAATGGACCGGGGCCTGCGTCATCCTCCTGCTCGTGGCCTGCGTGCTGCTGCTGGTCGCCATCCTCGAAACGACCGGCCACCGCGACGGGTAGCCCGTAGACGCGGCGTCCCGCCGCGTTCGTAACGCGCTGCGACCCCATCTCCCCAAAGCGGCGAGACGCCGCTTTGACGAAAATGGCCCTGCAGCCTCCCACTGGGGGAATATCCGGCAGATGTTCCTCGACCGATTCTCGGACGATACAATGGCCTTTCCGGCGAATAACCCCTTGGGCGAGCCCGTAAGCCGGTGGTCCGACAGGATTTCCGAAGGAGGCAACCGTGATCCGTGTGGTCGACGTGACGCAGCACTACGGAGTTCGGCCCGTGTTGCGGCAGATGAGTTTCGAGGTCGAGACGGGCCAACTGGTCACCGTACTCGGCCCAAACGGGATGGGCAAGACGACCCTGTTGGGAGTCCTGGCCGGCGTGCTCTGCCCTCAGAAGGGCCACGTCGAGATTGCCGGACGGCGTCGCCGGGCCTCGGAAGAGGACGAACTGGCCATCCGCCGCCAGGTCGCCTATCTACCCGACCCACCCTGGCTGCCCATGGAACGCACGGGCCGTGAGTTCCTCATCGCCGTAGGCCAGCTCTACCAGATCGACGCCGACCGGCTGATGGACCACTGCGACCGGCTGCTGACCCTGTTCGACCTGGCCGACAAGGGCGACTGGCCGATCCGCAGCTACTCGAACGGCCAGAAAAAGAAGATCGCCTTGTGCTCGGCCCTCGTGACCGAAGCGCCCTACCTGTTCCTCGACGAGCCCTTCTCAGGCGGCCTGGATCCCTCGGGCATCCTAGCTCTGAAACGCGTACTGCAGCACCTGGCCGAGCGTAACGACGTCACCGTCGTGATGACGGCCCCCGTGCCCGAGCTGGCCGAGGAACTGTCCCACCGCATCGCCGTCCTCCAAGACGGCCGCCTGTTGGCCTACGACACGGTCGACGGCTTGCGCCACCTGACCGGCTGCCCCGGCCCCCTGGCCGAGGTGCTCGAAAAGCTCATTCACCCCGAGACGGCCGATCATATCCAGCAGTACTTCGAGGGCCAGCAGTCATGATCCGTTCGGTAGTGCGATGGTTGCGGGTAACGTGCCCGCCGATGCGGTTTGTGGTCGCCTATTTGGGCTTCGACGCGCTGTTCGTGTTGTCAGGCCTAGTGATGTTCACATTTCTTAGGGAAGCGGGACAACTGGTAATCGCATCTTTCGCGCCCGGCTTGGACGGGTCCGCCGTACTGGCCGCGTTGTCCTACGGGGCGTTCCGGGTGTTTGGTTTCCATCCAGCGTTTCGGCCTGGCTATTGCCGGTGGTTGGCCGCAACCCCGTGGACGCACCGTCGCCCGTTGCCCGACGGACCAGTCCATCTGCTGCCACAGGACGCCATCTTTTTGGCCCTTATCCTGCTGATGACGCCCGGCATCGTGATCCCACGCATTGTGATTCCGTTCGCCTTCTTGAGTGGCTACCTGCTTTTGTCCGTGTTCACCTTGGCATGGACTGGAGTACGTCTCCATGTGTTTGTCGTGCTCTTCGGCTTTGGCGTCGCGGCCTTGTTGTTCGGATCACCCTGGCACATGCTGGCCGTCTTTGGGCTCCTGACGGTCGTGGCGACGCTTGGGCTGAAACGGTCGCTGGCAAAGTCTCCTCTGGAACCGATCGACCTGAGGGCATTTGCGGTAACGCCGGCGTATGGTTGGCCGTGGAGCCAACTTCATTTCAAGATACCTGGCCACCAATTCACCCGAACGGACCGGATCTCGGTCAGTTTGCTGGCCGGCTGGTGGTTCCTCGTCGCCGTGTGCGTCCTTCCGATGAAACGCGACGTCGAAGAAAATGCTATCTTCACCTATTTGGTCTTGTGCGGTTTTGCCGTCTTGATCCGGTTCATGGTTTACTTCATTGGTTTTTTTCCGCCCATCAGCCTTTGGGGACGTCTCTGGACGGGCCGCCTGATCATCCCAGGCTACGACCACATGCTGCTCACTCCGCTCTGCGCGACCGTGATCGCTTTCATGGGACCCACGGCCCTGGCTGCCCTCGGCGTGCCGTTCACCATCGGATGCCCCGTGTTTCTTGTCGTCGTGCTGTTGGTTGTGCTGACCGTGGGCCCCAGCTATCGTAAATGGGCCCTGACCGGCCGCCACCGCATCGTGCCAATCAAGGGCAACACCAACGCCAAGCAGATTTGACCTGCCGGTTGCCACTGGCTCTGCCAGTGCCGTAGGAGTCAAACACTGGCAGAGCCAGTGGCAACCAACGCCAGATGCACCAAAGAAAGAGACTCCGTGGATCATGAGAGAGTACTTGTCTGACTACCTCTTGGCAGGAAAGAAATCGGATCTTTTCAAATGGCTCGAACATGCCGCGAATATCGGAGTTCTGTGGTGTTACGAACACGAGCGTCATAAAGGGAATCGCTGTTCATCATCTTGCATGAGAGGTGGTGGGTGTGCTATTGTCGCCGATTCAATCCTGTTGGTAGTATGGCCTGACGTCATCGCGCCGGATTTCGATGACAGCGCCTACGAAGGAGTTATGCTTCTCACGCCCAGCAAGAAGCTGAAAGTGGCTGATCGTGATGCCGTAAGATCACTTGTGTCTCGATTCATAGCACAGTTCCGTGGTAGTAGCGTTGTCTGTTACGAGTCGAATACGAGTCCAGAGGGATGGAGAGAATGGAGGCCTTTTCCGTGTGATGGTCCATCAAGTCTTCAGGATATCGACGAAGGACAACCAGGCTGACTGGCTGTGATTGAGGCCGTTCGGGAATTCAGAGCCAGTGGCACTCGACACCAACCCGATCTCGCGAGAGAGGAGCTTTACCTTGCCCACCAACATCATCGACATCCTCGAAAAATGCCCCCTGTTCGCCGACGTGCCGGGGGAGAGTTTTGGGCGGCTGGTGGCGATGGGGACGCTGCGGCGGCTGAAGAAGGACGAGTGGGTGTTCCGCGAGGGGCAGGAATGCCCGGGCGTGTACGTGGTGGGCGAGGGGCTCGTCCGGGTGTTCAAGGCGGCGGCCAGCGGGAAGGAGCACGTGCTGCACATGGTCGGGCCGGGCGAGACGTTCGCCGAGGTGGCGGCGATCGGCCAGTTCCCCTGCCCGGCGCATGCCCAGGCGGCGCAAGATTCGCTCTGCGCGTTGTTGCCGAGCGATCGGTTCCGCGCGGCGCTGGAGGCCGATCATGCGATGTGCCTCGGGCTGATGAAAGGGATGAGCCGTTGGGTGCGGCACCTGGTGGGCCTGGTGGAGGACATTGCCCTGCGCGACGCGGCCGGCCGGTTGGCCCGCTACCTGTTGGATGCCCCGTCGACCGACGACGGCACGGTCGAGCTGCCCATGCTGCGTCGCCACCTGGCCAGCCACCTGAACTTGACCAGCGAGACCTTCTCCCGCACGTTGCGCCGCCTGACCGACGCCGGCCTGATCGACTCGCCCGACGACCAAGGCCTCCGCCTGCTCCAGCCCGACGCCTTGCGCCAAGTCGCCCAAGGCCGGTTTCCGGAACTGTAGCACCTTCACATTGCATGAGACCCCAGATCGCCGCGATATCTGACAAAGGGAGATTTCACGGTAGAGTTAGCGAGGAACAATGAGTGTTTAGCTTTCGACCTACAGGTCGACGCTCCCTCAGCCTGCCTCGTGTTCTGGCCACACTCATTGTGAAATGGGTCAGCCGCGCCATCATGGTTGTGTTGATTGCATGCTCCCCTGCCTTCAAGAAAACGCCAAGCCCGAATGCCCAACCGTCAGACATTCGGGCCTATTGGCGATTTCTTCGTAAACATCGACGGTCAAACGGCCGCCGGGGTTGATTGGCACTGTGGGCTACTTGCCCGTGACGACCTTCTTCTCAACCGGGATCTTGCCCGACTTGACCTCGAGGGTGAGCTGGCCGTCTTTGAGTTCGACGGTGCCGTAGCCGGTGGCCGTGCTGAGAAAGGTGCGGAAGTCACCGTTTTGGGCGTTGGCATAAAGGGTCTTCGTGGCCGGGTCGTACCAGACGCCGGTCATGCCCTGAAGCAGGCCGTAGGCCGACATGGCCCGGGCGTACCAGTGGCCGCATTCGTACTCGTTGAACGGATTGCGGCGCACTCCGTCGTAGCGTTTGCGGCACGCCTGGACGATGTCGAGGCCTTCGTCGACGCAGCCCAACAGCATCAGGTGCGAGGCGACCTGGTACTCGATGCCGGTCCAGACTTCGTCGCTATAGACAAACGGCAGGAGCGGCTTGTTGCCGCGCGGCCAGGAGCACAGCAGCAGGCCGCCGTCGTCGCCCATGGCGAAGCTGGGCCGCTGGGGATTGGCGTGGGTCGAGAGGTCTTCCTTCAGGTTGTGCTTGTGGACGGCCTTCAGGTGACTTCGGATCATCTTGGTGTCGACGATTTCGTCGTCCAATCCGCAAACGGCCGCCATCCACAGTCCGAGCACGCCGTCAGAGAGGCAGCCGGTGCCGTACTGGTACTTGGGCCCTTCCTCGTTGATCCGCCGGGCGATGTCCCGATAGGCGGGGCTTTGCTCGCTGGGCGGGGTCGGCTTGAAGTTGTTGTCGAGCCCTTCCTTCTGGACGATCTGGATGAAGTACTCGCCGTTGTAGAGTTCCTTCTCCATCCGTTTGCGGCCCTTGGTCAGAAGCTCGCGATAGAGCGACACGTCGTCGCCCATCTCCTCGCCCATCTTGATGGCCGCGGCCAGGGCCCCGAGGTAGAAGCTACCGCAGTGGCCGTCGGGCCCATAGTAGTTGATGTCGTAGGTGTTGTGGTGAACCTCTTCCAGGAGGCCCGTGTGACGCGGGTCCCACTTGGCGATCATGTAGTCGAGGCTCTTCTTGATCTTCGGCCAGAACGTGGTCAGCCATTTCTTATCGCCCGAGATCTTCCACTCGCGATAGGCCTTCATGATGCCGCCGAGCTGTCCGTCGGAGGCGTCGAAGGCGTATCCGCCGGGCGTGATGGGCAGGTTGCCGCGGAAGGCCTGGCGGCCCGAGGCATCCTGGCCCTCGAAGAACTCGTTGCGGCGCAGCGTGCGTTCCATCGACGGGAACAGGTGGCAGATGGCCTGGGCGTAGTTCCAGACGTGGGTGCAAGAGCCGGCGCAACAGCCGTGCCCGTCACAACATCCTTCCCAACACCAGAGTCGGCCGTCGTGCTGGCGCAGGACGGTCGGCGACTTGAGGATCGTGATGTTGGCCGCCACGGCCTCGACCACCTCGGGCGGAAGGGTCGAGTCGTAGAACGCGTCGCGGAACTTCGCGCTTTCGCTGCGAAGGTCGTTGTAGCGCTCCTTCCAATCGGCCGCCAAGGCTTGGATGCTTTTGTACTTCGTGGAATACCACGGGACATAGGTTTCCGGCGGATCGGGGTCGAACGCGCACTCGCCGCCGGAGCAAGAGCAGGTCGCCACGGGCGACTCGGCAGTCCACTTGCCGTAGTCCTTGCCCTCGAAGTCCTGCAGCACAGTCACACGGTCGGTGTCGTCGGTGATCGCGTTACCCTGGCCGGTCTTGAGCTTGTCAATCGGCTCGTCGCTCAGGACGAAGTGGTCGGCCAGCAGGTGACCCCAATGACTGCCTTCCTGATCGACCAGTTCAATCTGGAGCTGCTTGCCTTGCAACTTCAGTTTGTTCAGGTCGAACGTACTCCAGGTAAGCGTTTCACTCTCATTGCCCGGAGCGGAGAGGATCACTTTGTCGCCCGTCGATTGACAGGGTATGTTTTCGAGGATGAATTTCGCGTCGGCGCGGTCGACCAGCAGACGAACACACGTCCTACTGATGGACTTCCCGCCGCCGACGAGGAAGTGAAGATAGCGTTTGTCGGCGGAGAACTTGGGCGAGGTGAGGGAGCCCTTGGCACTGTCGCCGCCCGGATCAAACGTATTGACCAGGCCTTTGCCCAGGAATCCGCGGACCGTTTGTTGGTTCTTGGCCGTGCCCTTGGAGGGCGCCTTGCGGAAGGCGGCTCCGGCGGCGCGCTGTCCGACGTGGAGATCCGACTTCGGGAAATACCAGGCCGTCAGGAGCTTGATGGTTTTCTTTTGGCCCGGGGCCAACTCGAAGGGAACGAACAGCGACGCGCCACGGGCGTCGTCCGGTTGCGCTGGATTGTTCACCAACCGGCCGTTCTTGACGTTCTCCCAGGCGACGGTTTGCGAATCGAACCATCGGCCGCGGAACCAGCAGTGGTCGACGACCGTCTCGTCGCCGTCGACGAAGACGGCGAACGCGCCGTTTTGATCGCGCCGGACGCCGGTCGTCTTGTAGAGGACAAATCCGTTTTCGATGGGCCCGATCGAACCCTTCCGAGAATTCAGGAAGTTCTCGCTATTGAACCCGAAGATCATTTTCTGCGGCTGGTCGGACGTATTGGTGAACTCGTATTCCAGCGCGCCGACGGGCAGACTCGACGGATCGGGATCGGGAGGAGTGAACGGGCTCCAGCCGGTGATCTTCACGTCGACCGGCATGGCCGGATCACTCAGGTCGATCGTGGCGAAGGGAAATCGAGCGTTGAACTGGGCCTTGCGGAACCGGGGAAATCCGTAGGCCCAATTGCGAGCCCCGTTGCCGGTGCCCGGCCGTCCGAAATACTTCCAGTCGGGAATGGGCCCTTCGATGACGCGGGCCGTATTCTCCTTGCCGTCCTTACCCAACACGCAGAGCGAGGCATAGCAGTACGGCTCGTTGAAGAAGTCCATTTGGTGTTCCACCGACATGTGCGAGATGGCCCCGGTGCCTTCAAGGCAGAACATGCCGGCGCCCAATCCGCCGATCGGGAAGGCCACGCGGTTGAGGTGCTCGCCCGTGTAAGGGCCGTTGAACACCCGGTCCCGCTTCGCGGCATGGCTCGCGCCGCACGCCAGGGCGATCAGCAAACCGGCCAATAAAGCTCGACGACCATAAACCCATCGATTGTTCATCGCGATCTCCTCTTTCAGGAAAAACTCGAATGGAAGCTGCAATAGTAGGGGCGGCCGAGGCTGCCCTGGGATTTCTAGGAGGGGGGGCGGTGGGATGCTTGTTGCTTGGGTAGGAGGTGAGGGCCAATGCGTCGCCTGTCCCCGACGATTCGCTCCTTTGTGCGAATCTATCATGCGGACCCGGGCTGTGCAATGTTCGAGGGGACATTCTCGACCGATTCGCCCGGTTCGTCCCGACCGGTCACAAAAGCACCCGCGGGGGGCTCCCGCCGGCCCTGTTCCCGGCGGTCGCGCGGCGTGTGCTACACTTGAAAAACCCCTCGATAACCGGGCCGAACGACGCAAAACGCCCAGCGATTTGCGCAAACGAAAAGAAACCGAGGAGAAGAACCGTGGAAACCCAACACCACACGCTTCGAGACGGACGCACGTTGGCCTACTGCCAGTTCGGCGATCCGGAAGGGGACGCCATTTTCTACGCGCACGGCGGGCCTGGTTCGCGGCTGGAAGGCCGGTTGTTTCACGACGAAGCACAGCAGCGTCACTATCGGGTGATCGCCCCGGATCGGCCCGGCATGGGCGAGTCGACCTACCTGCCCGGCCGCAACCTGCTGGACTATCCGCGCGACCTGATCGACCTGGCCGACGCGCTGGGGATCGAGCGGTTCGGCGTGATGGGCTGGTCGGCCGGCGGCGCCCACACGACTGTCTGCGGCTACGCGATCCCCGACCGGCTCCTGTTCAACATGACGTTCGCCGGCTACACCAACTTCGCCCAACTGCCCGGGGCCGAGACGTATCTCGAATCGAAGCTCGACCAGATCTCCGTCGGCCTCTCAAGAAAACATCCGCGGCTGTTCAAGCTGTTCTTCGACCTGATGAACTTCAGCGAGAAGCTCATGCCTCGGGCGACGTACAAGGCGTTCGTCAAGACGCTGAGCGAGCCGGACCGGCGGATCGCGGCGCAGCCTGAGTTCGCCGAGTTGTTCATCGCCTCGCAGGCGCAAGCCTTCAAGCAGGGGAGCCGGGGCGCGACGACCGACGCGGCCGTCCACTACGTCGACTGGGGATTCCGGCTCGAAGAGATTTCAGCCCGGTTGCACGTGTTCCACGGCACGGAAGACCGCCTGGTCCCGTTGGAATACGGCCGGCACCTCGCCCAGCACGTGCCCGACTGCGAGCTGCACGTCATCGAGGGCGAAGGCCACCTCCTGCCCTACAAATACCTGTCCCTCATCTTCGACACGGCTGACGCCGAACGCTCCCGAGCCGAGTGCGCCTGCCCGGTGTAGCAGCTTGGGCAACGCTACCGGTTCACTCGAGCACCGCGCCATACAAGTGGGTCGAACCGATAGGGCGACTCGCCGGCTGCCCAGGCCATGCCGCGCAACAGGAGGATCCGGAACATCGGGTCGTCGAACGTCCACATATAGTGGCCTGGGATGCAGACGAATACCCGGCCCTTGCCCGGCGTCCAGGTCCACAGCAGCGGCTCGTCGCGAGGGTCCTTCTCGCCACGTCGCGTCTCGCGGCACGTCGCCAAGATCGTGGCCTTGGCCAAGTCGTTTCGAAAGTTGAAATACGACTCGTCGACCAGCTCAATCCGCTCCGGCAAGCCGAGGCAAATCGGGTGTTTTGGATTGGGCAGATCGAGCGGCACCGGGCCGTGACGATATTGACTCGCTTTCTGCTGGGCGATCCCGATCAGAGAGACGCACTTCGGATCCGGGTGCCAAACGGCGAAATGGATGATGGCATATCCGCCGCCACGCTTGAGAAACGCGTCGAGTTGCGAGATCTTCTCCGGCGTCCAGCCGGGCGCGCTGTACTGCACGACCAGATCGGCCTTCTCCCATTGCTCGGGCGACGGCCAATCCAACGCCGTGTCGACTGTGACGTTCTTCGCCCCGGCAAGGTCGGCCTTGTTGGCCTGTTTCGGGGGGCCGTACGTGTTCAAGATCGGTTCATCGCCCGGGCCTAACCCGCCCAAAAGAACCTTCCAACGCTTCTGCCACAGCGGATAGTCGTGCTCGCCCGTGCCGTGGTCCTTCCGGCCGGCCATGAGGACAACGTGCAGCTTCCGCTCGGCCGGGCCGGGGGGCGCTCTGTCCAAGACGGTCTTCACTTCGGCTAGCGTCCGTGACGGCGGGGCTGCATCTTTGGCAAAGCAGTAGGACGGATCAGACCACGCTGGGAAAGCCAGTCCAACAACGACAGCGACAAAGAAGAATCGAGCGGACATCGGTCGACCTCCGCGAAAAAGGAAAAAATGAAGGCTGATCTCTCGGCAACTACATGACCAATGCGAGGGTGCCACTGCTGGCTTGTCCAGCAGTGTTCTTCCGCGATAACTTGGTCCACACTGCTGGACAAGCCAGCAGTGGCACCCTTGAAAAACACGTTCTTACGGTTGAACCACCACGGGCGACGCCCCCAGGGCAAAGCTGTTCTTGCCTTCGACAAAGACGCGCACATGGCACGGCCCAAACGCGGACTTGGGCACCGAAAGCTCGACCTCGAATGGGCGGCCGGCTTCGATCGTCTTCTTGACCGTGGTCAGGCGGTTGTCGTTAGCCTGTTCGTAGACGTCCTGCATGGTGGCCAACTCGGCGTTCGTGCCCGGGTAGCGCTGGCGGTCGGGAGGCGTGAACTTCAGCCGACCTCGGGCCACGATCAGCTCGACGGTCGCCTGTCCGGCCACGGGGCAGCGGCCCTTGACCGTCAGCGACTCGCCCGGCTTGACGCTGGCCGGCACGTCGAGCTTAACGTCCTCGGGATAAGCCAACCACAGCATGGGATCGCCCAGCAAGTTGAACAGCAGCACGTTTTCGCGTCGTTCCTCGGGCAGCTTGCCGCCGGTCGGGCTGATCAGGCTGGCGATCGAGTCGAACATCTTGCGGTTTGGATCGTCGGGCCGCTCGGCCGCCGAGTTCCGCTTCGCGTGCAGAACCATCTCGCCCAGGGTCGGTGGTCGGGTGCGGAACAGCTCTTCGATCATCTCGGCGCCGAAGATGGCCATCGCGTAGGGCATGGCCACGCGCGACGCGGCCACCGCGGCGACCGGCCCGCCCGGGGCGCGGACCATCTGCTCGGCCAGCGAGTCTTTCGGAGCGTCGAACTCGCCCGTGCTGCAAGCCAGGATCAGCGCGATCGGCGGCCGCTTCGCCTGGAGCCGGCCGGCGTCGTTGATGTCCATGATCGGATAGCGTCGTCGCGGCACGTGGACCTCGTCCAACCGGTTCGATTTGCCGTGGCCCACGTAGACCCAAAACAGGGACCCTTCGTTCAGCCGAGCAAGGGTCGACTCGCGGAACCGTCGTGGGTCGGGGCATCGAGGGCTCTGCCAGTTGGCCTGGGTGACCGAGACGCGGTATCCGTCGGGCACGTTGTTCGTCAGCAGGTGCCGGGCGGTCGAGTCGAGTGCCCCGTCGATGATCGGGCCGAACCGCCCGACGCCGATCACGAAATTCAACTGCCGCCGCCACAAGCCGAAGTCGCGGTTCCGCTCGTAAGCCAGGATCTTGGCCACTACTTTTTTCAACTCGTCGGCCGAATCGACGCTCAACCGTCCCAGCGCCACGTCGGGCAGCCCGTCGTCGTCGAAATCAGCAAACCAATTATCGGTCGCCAGTCGCGGCTTGCCGCCGAAGTGGACGTTGATCGTCGCCCGCGCGTGATGCGTCGGCACGCACCGCTCGCGGACCGCCTCGTCGGTCCCCATGCCCGGCTCGGCGTCGCCCACCAGGACCACGAACCGTGCGTCCGAGTCCTTCGCCTCGCTACGAATCCGGTCGCGCACCTCGTCGGCCGTTCCACGATTCGACACGATCCGGATCTCGTGCCCTTGCGATTCCCGATACTCGACCCATGGCCGCAGCGCCGCGCGGAACGCCTCGGGGCACACCACCACGGCCGCCGGCGCCGGTTCGGCCTGGGGTGTTGTTGTCAGCACAAGAGCGAGCAAGAAAGCATGCATCGGCGGGTTCCCTTCTGTTCCGCAATCCGCACCGTGCCCCTGGGGAACCTTGAGTCTACCCCGAATGCCCCCGGGGCGACAAGACCCACGTTTTCGCGGGAAACGGGTTTGGTCGACCGGGTGAATCCACTTTAATTCAGAGGCCGCCGGCATGGGTAGGCCGAGGTGATAGTCGCAACATCTGGCCTGTGAATCACAAAAGCACGAGATGCATGTCCGGTGGTGAAAGCCTGCGTTAGGGACTGCTCCACAAAACGGAATACCAACCTCCAATAGTTACCGCTACTCCTCTCTAGCGCCGTCAAGAAGACTTCTTCCATAAACCCCGCATCATGACGAAATTCTTGCATAGCTAAATTGACAAACGGCAGAGCCAATAGCTTACGTACGCACCATATCCAGTGCCCGTTCCTGACCAAAGGGGAGCTTCCATGTTTGACGGTTTGGGTTGCCGGAATGGCAAGATATGATACCGAGATATCGACGTCCGGTTGTCCATGTCGCACATTGGGCCCGTGGTCGGTCGACACCTGTTGAACATGACGGCTTCCGGATAGTGGAGACATCCCGAACAAGCTGTTATCCGGGCCAGCGATCGGAAACCAGCCGTGTGAGTTTCCAGCTCGCGTGTGCTGAGATCGCTGTGCTACAATGAGCCGGCTTCCAGGATGAGAGAAAGCCTACTTCTGCCCCCCCCGGGAGAGGAGGTGCTGCAAGGAACTTTATACTGATGGGAGACGTCTCAAGGTGAGGTGGTGGTATGCGCCGGCCAGATGATGGGCCGGACTCGTAGGAGAATAAGGATGAAATCGGATTGTGACACACGAGGAACCCTGGGAGGCTCGGACCATGTTTCTAAAGCGGATCACGCCCCTGAGGACGGCCGGACTGGCCCTGCTGGTGGTCGCGGCACTGGGAGCGGCACGCGTTGCCAACAACGCCCCGAACTCCGGCTCGGCTGCGAACGACACCTATAAAAGCGTCCTGATCGAGAACGTCCCACACGTTCAACAGAAGCCCGACTTCTGTGGCGAGGCGTGTACGGCCATGATGCTCCAGCGGTTGGGGCAGAAGGTCGACCAAGACTATGTCTTTGACCAGTCGGGCTTAGATCCGCTGGCGGCCCGAGGGTGTTTTACGAAGGAACTGGCCGCGGCGCTCAAGAAGATCGGCTTCCGCATTGGCGACGTCTGGTACACGGTGCCGACCGCCACGGCCAAGGCGGGTTTGGAAGCCCAATGGAAGGCGCTGCACACTGACCTGCTGGCCGGGCACGGTTCAATCATCTGCATGAGGACCAGCAACGGGCCCGGGGCGACCGAGCACTTTCGCCTTGTCCTGGGCTACGACGCCGCGACCGACCAGGTCATCTATCACGAGCCGGCCGAGCGCGACGGGGCCTATCGCCGGATGCCCCGGGCGACGCTGATGGATTGTTGGCCGCTAAAATACTCGGCCAAGCAGTGGACCGTGATCCGGATACCGCTCGTGCCGGGCCGACTCCGCCCGGGCCGCACGGCCACGACCTTCACGGCAGCCGACTACGCCCAGCACCTGATGGACCTGAAGAAAAAGGTGCCCGGCGAGGGCTTTACCATCATCATCCAACACCCGTTCGTCGTCATCGGCGACGAACCGCCCGATATGGTCCGCCGCCGCTCGCTCGGCACAGTCAAATGGGCTGTCGACAAGCTCAAGAAGAGCTACTTCAAAAAAGACCCGAACGAAATTCTCGACATCTGGCTCTTCCGCGACAAGGACAGCTACGAGAAGCACACACGATCGATCTTCAACACGGTCCCGTCGACGCCCTACGGTTATTTCTCGCACACCGATCGGGCCCTGGTGATGAACATCGCCACCGGCGGCGGCACGCTGGTCCACGAGATCGTCCATCCGTTCGTCGCGTCGAATTTCCCCGAATGTCCCTCCTGGTTCAACGAAGGCCTCGGCTCGCTCTACGAACAGAGCAGCGAACGCAACGGCCGGATCCGCGGCCTGACCAACTGGCGCCTGGCCGGCCTGCAACGGGCCATCCGCCAGGAAGCCGTCCCCTCGTTCCAAACCCTCTGCTCGACGACCACCCGCCAGTTCTACGACGCCGACCCGGGCACCAACTACGCCCAAGCCCGCTACTTGTGCTACTACCTCCAAGAAAAGGGCCTCCTGGAAAAATTCTACCACCGCTTCCACGCCCAACACACGACCGATCCGACCGGCTACAAAACGCTCCAAGAAGTCCTCGGCCAGACCGACATGGACGCCTTCAAGAAGGAGTGGGAGAAGTACGTGCTGGGGCTGCGGTTTCCGTAGGATGCTCTCCGACGGGTGCCACCGGCTCTGCCAATGCTCAATCGCCTGTCTGCCGACCTTCCACCAGTCGTTTGCTGCTGTTCATAAGGAACTTTCCATGAAACGATTTGCATTTGTCGCCGCCCTTGTCCTATCCTGTAGTTCGAACGGCATTGCCGACGACTCGCCGCCGGCAAAGGTCCGGTTCGTGCCGTTCGAGAATATCAATATCGAGCAGATCTTCTCGGAGCGTATTGTTCGGGAAAAGAACGACATGGTCTGCTGCGGCCTGATCGAGTCGAAGGAGGGCTTGGCCAAGTTCAAGGCGGTCTACGGCATCGACGTCAAGGCGGACAAGGTCGATTTCGACAAGCAGACGCTCCTGTTCGGGATCACCAACAATATTTCCACCAGGGCGTTCCAACTCCTCAGCCAACCGCGCATCCGGCTCCTCACGCTCGACTACGTCGACTCGGGCGAGCGCTTCCGCCTGGCCCCGCTCGCGCCGGGCAAGAAGTATTCCCACGTCCAGGTCTTCGTCCTCAAGAAAATCGAGCGGCGCATCAACCTCCGCGTCAAGAACTACCTCCCCGTCGGGCGGATGGAGGTCTACAACTGACTCGTTGATCGCCTGGCGGCCGTGTTCGTCATGGCCCAAAGAAGATCGGCTCCATCGGCGACCAGACGTCGCCGGGGGGGAGGGGCTCGACCGGTTCGAGGCACGGTTTGCACTCGGCCCACCAGCGTTGGGTCTCGGGATCGGCGGCCATGGTTTGCATGTCGGCGTCGAAGTCGTCGCCCGTGTACTCGAAGTAGCTGAACAG
>JAFGFF010000405.1 GCA_016931075.1 Pirellulales bacterium
ATGTTCGTGCTTCACCGCCGATGGGCCGCTTCGCGGCCTGATCGGCTCCCCCGGTTAGCGGGAAACGTTCATTGGCAATGCAGACCTTAATAGACGTTCGCCGCGCGCCTGCCATCGATCTTGCCTTCCCGCCCCATGTTCCCACCTTATTGGAGGCTCTTCCAATGCAACGTCTTGAAACGTTTTCTGGCTGCGCGTGCTGTTCGCTGAGTCGACGGCGGTTTTTGGGCGCCAGTTGCGCGGCTTGTGCCGGGGCGACGAGCTTGCTCGCGTCGGCCGCCTCGGCCACGGCCGGCGACGAGGGCGCCAAGACGCGAGTGCGGATTGTTTACTCGTGCTTTGGCGAAGTGCAACCTCGTCCCACCTGGCCGCATGTCGGTTTCGACTTCCGACCGGTCATGGCCGAGCTGGAAGCCCGACTGCGCAAGCAATGCCCGAACATCGAGTTCGTCACCTCGATGGCCGACGGCCCGGAGGCCGCCAAGAAGATCCTCGCCGGCGACAAGTCGTCGCCGGTGGACGGCTATCTGGTCATGCAGATGAACAACTGGCCGCGCGTCGTTCAGGTCATGGTCACCGCGGGCAAGCCGACGATTTTTGCGGACTACACGTACGCCGGCAGCGGCGGGTTCGACCGCTACACGGCCGGCCTGCTCCGCCGGAAGCAGCCCAACTTCGCCTTCGTCGCCTCGTCGAATCCCCACGACCTGGTCGAGGCGGTCCAATGCTTCGAGCTTGTCAAGAAGGGCCGTACGATGGAGCAGTTCGTCGCGGCCATCGAGAAGGCGCGCCGGGACGGGACTCCGGCCCCCGGGGACATGACGACCAAGCCCGACGACGTGAAAGTGCTCGACACCAAGGACACCTTGGCCGCGATGAAGCGCGGGAAGATCCTCGCCATCGGCGGCAAGCACCCGCAAGTTACCAACGCCATCACGAAGGAGTTGGGCGTCGAGGTGAAGAACGTCTCGTATGCCGAGCTGAACGCCGCTTGGGAGAAGGCCGACAAGGACCGCGCGTCCGAGATGGCCGACGGCTGGCAGAAGGCGGCGCGCCGCATCGAAAACGTCTCGCGGAAGACGCTCGAAGATTCGGCCGCCATGTACTTGGCCCAGAAGGAGGTTTTGAAAAAACACCAGGCCAACGCCATCACGATCAACTGTCTCGGCGGGTTCTACGGCAACCATATCCACGCCTACCCTTGCCTGGGCTTCCACGAGCTGTACAACGACGGCCTGATCGGCGCGTGCGAGTGCGATTTGCATTCCACCTCGACGATGGTGGCCCTGACGGCGATGACGCAGGGCCGGCCCGGCTTCATCTCCGACCCCGTGCTCGACACGTCGAAGCGTCAGATCATCTACGCCCACTGCGTGGCGTCGAATCGTGCTTTCGGCCCCCAGAGCGATCCCAATCCCTACGAGATCCTCACCCACAGCGAAGACCGCAAGGGCGCCTCGGTCCGATCGCTCTTTCCGCTGGGCTACATGACGACGAGCGTCAAGTTCGCGCCGGAACGGAAGGAGATGATCTTCCACCAGGGCAAAGCGGTCGACAACGTGATCATCGATCGCGCCTGCCGGACCAAGCTGGCGGCCGAACCGGTCGGCGATTTCGAAAAGCTCTTCCGCCACTGGGACCGCTGGAGCTGGCACCGCGTGACCTACTTCGGCGACCTCAAAGAACCCGTCTTCGCCCTGGCCGACGCGTTGGGGTGGAAGGTGGTGGAGGAGGCGTAGCGAGAGCCGAATCATGCTCCCTGGGAACACCGCACTTCAGCTCGGCATGAAGTAGAAAGGGGACCTTCACAAGAGAAGCCCTGAATGGGTACGATAAGGTGATGGAATCCTGTTGTGTTGCTGCTTCGAAGCTCTCGTTGACACAACCTGAACCGACCAGGGCCTATGAGGAAAAGGAGACGGTTATGATGCCGAGAGGAGGTCGCTCGAAATGGGAGTGTATGTCCGGGCGAAAGAAGGCGGTATGGTCAGCGGCGATCGTTCTCATGCTGCTGATCGTTGCATTCGTGGTGTATGCTTCTTCGAAGTCGAAATCGCGCGAGACGGACGAATGTGTTAGAAGAATCAAATGCTTCAATTCACTCCGCCAGATTGGCATGGCGTTGCACAGCTACCACAACGTGTATCATGTGTTTCCACCCGCATATACGGTCGATGAGAACGGTCGACCGATGCACAGTTGGCGGATGTTGATCTTGCCCTATTTGGAGGACATGAAGGGAAGTGAGACGCTCTACAAGCAATTCCGTCTCGATGAGCCGTGGGACAGTCCACACAATCTGGCAGTAGCTCGGCGTGAAATCCCGAAGGTGTTTCGCTGCAAATCCGATCGCCCGAAGGGGGAGTTCGACACGAGCTACGTCATGCCCATTGGCCCCGGCATGTTTTCTGACGGCCCGACGGCCCGTGCGACCGAGGAATTCAAGGACGGAAAGCAGAACACGATCGCCGTTGTCGAGATGTCTGGAACGGGCATCCTCTGGACCGAGCCCCGCGACTGGAAGGTGCCCGAGGGCCCGATCCTCGTGAATCCGCCACAAGGGCTCGGCATGTGCGCCAACCATCTAGGCCTGAAGAACGATCTCTACATGAATGTTCTCTTCGCTGACTGCACGGTGATACCACTGCCGGCAGAAATCGCCCCCGAGTTGCTTCGTGCCACGCTGACCATCGACGGCGGCGAGCCGATCGACGACGTGCACAATCTTTCAAAAGCCCCCGCGCCCCGCGACACGAATGCTCTACCATGAAACTCGCCTACAGCTCCAACGCCTATCAGCGGTTTTCGATCGAGGAAACGATCCGGCGGATCGCGGGCTTGGGCTATGCCGGGCTGGAGCTGCTGGCCGATGTGCCTCATGCGTGGCCGGCCGGGCTGCTGCCGGAGAGGGTGGAGGCGATTCGGCGGTGTCTGGACGAGCATCGGCTGGAGATCGCCAATGTGAATGCGTTCATGATGAACGCCGTGGCCGACCCGAGGCAGCCGTACTGGCACCCGTCGTGGATCGAGCCGGACGCCGACTATCGGGCCATCCGACGCGAGCACACCCGGCGGGCGTTGCAATTGGCCAAAGACCTGGGCGCGGCGTCGATCCAGACCGAGCCAGGCGGGCCGCTGCCGCAGGGCCAGTCGCGCGAGGCGGCGATGGGCGTCTTCTACGACGAACTGATGCCTTGCGTCGAGGCGGCCGAGCGGCTGGAGGTCTGGCTGTTGATCGAGCCCGAGCCGGGCTTGCTCGTCGAGCGGTTCGAGCAGTACCTCGAACTGGCCGATCGGGTTGATTCGCCCTGGCTGGGCCTGAACTTCGACGTCGGCCACGCCTTCTGCGTCGGTCAAGATCCGGCTGAATGGATCCCGCGGATGAGCCCGCACACGCGGCATTATCATCTGGAAG
>JAFGFF010000406.1 GCA_016931075.1 Pirellulales bacterium
CCTGGACGAACTCCGCGATCGACTCGACGAGATCCCGAAGGACAAAGAAATCCTGCCCTTCTGCAAGGTTGGGCTCCGCGGCTACTTGGCCTGCCGGATCCTCACACTCCACGGCCATCGGTGCCGCAATCTGTCGGGCGGTTACACGACCTACCAGGCCGCCCAGGGAATCCTCCGTCCGGAAGAGACCCAACCCCATGAAATCACCGACGACACGGGCGCCGAGAACTCGGGCAGCGAACCAGGCAGCGCAAGCTGCGGCGGATAGCTGATACCGGGGCTCTCCTCAGAAGGCGTCAACTCTGCGGCCTGTCTGCCAGATTGGCACCGGTCCGGGATGTAGCCGGCGGAACATCTTTCACAAGCCGTCGGGTCGAAAACAAAAACCGGGCTGGAAAACTGGTCTCTTGTACAGGTACTTCAAGTCCCTTTCCCCGCTGGGCTTACGTCCGAGCTATCAGGAAATCAGATCGTAACGGCCGGGGCGATCGCACTGTTTAGGCACGACAGTTGCACTACACAGGGACTTCCGGAAGGCCGCATGGCGGCAGACTCTTCTACCTTTCGGACCAAGAAAATGCGCTCCAGGCGGGCAATTCCCGCGGCGGCTGGTAGAATGCGCATTGGAAGAGGCTGCCGGGCTGAGCCGGATTGAACAGGCCTAGACGTAGGAAGCGTCGCTTTTTTCGACTTCTTCTCGTCCTGGGCGAACTCCTCAGCAACGGGATGCGTATTGGAAATGAACAGTACAAAGGAACGGATCAGGCAAGGCGTCACCCCGCTCGATGGAGTGAGGGAGTGGACCGAAACGGACGAGGATCTGCTCCTCGCTTACCGCAATCGGGGGGATCGCCACGCGTTTGAACAACTCGTTCATCGGTACGAAAGGGAACTCTACAACTACCTGCGCCACTACTTGGGCGACGCCCAGATGGCCGAGGACGCGTTCCAGACGACGTTCCTTCAGGTCCACCTGAAGTGCGACACGTTCGAGCCGGGACGCCGGGTGCGACCGTGGCTTTATACAATCGCAACCCACCAGGCCATCGACAACCAGCGTAAACACCGTCGCCACAAGATGGTCAGTCTCGATCGCCGGATCAACGGCGACGGCGAGGACGACGTGGCGGCGTTGATCCAGTTGCTCGATTCGGGCGAAGCCGATTCCCTGGACAAGCTCGAATCGACCGAAAACAGCGAGGCGGTTCGCGAGGCGGTTGACGCCCTGCCCGATCCCCTTCGCCAGGCGGTGATGTTGGTTTATTTTCAAGGCATGAAGTATCGGGAAGCAGCCGACGTGTTAGAGATTCCCGTCGGAACGGTCAAGAGCCGGCTGCACTCCGCGATTCATAAACTTACTGAAGCGATCCTACCCGCAAGTCCCCCCGGAAATGAGTGATCCTACCCGCGATCAACTGCTCGGCTACCTGCTCGGGGCCCTGGACGACGACGAGCAGAAGACCCTTGAACAGCGTCTGGCCGACGACCCGGCGCTGCGTCACGACTTGACGTTGCTCAATCGGGCGTTGGCTCCGTTGGACGGCGCGCGCCGTCAGTTTGATCCGCCCCCGGGCCTGGCCGCCCGGACGTGCCAGTTGGTGGCCGAGTTGCCTGCCCGAGCCAAGAACCCCTCCGTCGAGACCCGCCCCCGCCCGGCGGTCCACATCATGCGAGATGCCGACATGCTGGGCGATCCGGCCGTCCGATTTCGCTGGCAGGACCTGCTCATGGTGGCCGGCGTCTTGTTGGCGTCACTGGTCATACTGTTTCCTGCCCTTCACAACAGCCGCGTGCAAGCGCGGCTGTTGGCGTGTCAGGACAACCTCCGGCAGCTAGGAACGGCCTTGACCGATTACAGCCAGCAGCACGACGGATGGTTCCCACAGCTTCCGACCAAGGGCCCGTTGGCCGCCGCCAGCGCGTTCGGCCCGATCCTTGCCCAGCAGGACTACCTCGACGACGACCGGATCGTCGTCTGCCCCAGCTCCCCCTTGGCCGAAGAGGACGAGTTCCACATCCCCTCCCTGGCCGAACTCGAAGCGGCCGATCCGATCGACGAACTGCCCGAGCTTCAAGAGCGAATGGGCGGCAGCTACGGTTACAACCTGGGCTATCAGGACGACTCGGGCTATCACGCGCCGAAGAACCTCGGCCGGGCCTATTACGCCATCGCCTCCGACGCACCGAGCGACTCGCTCCCCCAACGTCAGAGCATCAACCACGGCCGCTACGGCCAGAACGTTCTCTTCGAGGACAACCACGTCTGCTTCCTCCTCTCTCCCTATCCGGCCGAGATAGGCGACAACCTCTTCCTCAACGACGACGGCGACGTCGCCGCCGGCACCAACCAAGACGACTCCGTCATCGGCGCCGGGGCTACTCCCCCGATCCAGTACATCAGTTCGGAATGAGGAGCGAGGGATTAGTCGCCCGAGCGATCCTGCCAGAACGTCGACAACTTTGTGAACTCGTCGAACATGATGTCGGGCACTTCGGGCGGGACGTTCACGGCGGGCCAGTCGCCGTAGTCGAAGGCGATCAGGCCGCCCTGGGGCGTGCTCCAGTTCTCGACCAGCAGCCGGGCTTCCTCGCGGATCTCCGATTCGACGGCCCCCGGCAGGGTTGTCTGGATGTCGACCGTGGCCAGGAAGCAGACCTTGCCACGAAACTGCTGGCCGAACTCGACCAGACCGTAGGCCCGCGATTGTTGCATGTTCAGGACGTCGACGCCCAGGTCGATCAGCGTCGGCACAAAATCGTTGATCCGGCCGCAGCTATGCAGGATGACGTGCCAGCCGCACTCGTGGATCGCGTCGAAGATCTTCCGATAGCGAGGGCAGAAGAACGTGTCGAGGACCTTCCGGCTCACCAGGGTCCGGTCTTGCGTGCCCCAATCGTCGGTCATGAACAGGCCGTGGATCCGGTCGCCGAATCGCCGGCGCAGCTCGTCGATCTGACCGATCTTGAAATCGACGATCATGTCCAGCACGCGATCGACCTTCTCCGGCTCGAGGTAAAAGTCCTCCATCGTGTTGGTGAACCCGCGGAGCTTGTGCAATCGCGAGAAGAGGAGGCTGTGCGCTGTCAGGCAAACGTAGCGGTCGTCGGCCGCATCGAGCATCGGGCCGAGCCGGTCGTAGTAGAACGGGTTGCGTGGATCGGGCGGGCGGTACGCGTTCAGCGCCGACCAGTCGTCCAACGGGCACTCCTTCACCTGGCCGATGTTTTTCTGCTCGGTGGCCTCCCACCCACAACCCCAATCGTCCGGCGCGGCCCGATCGAAAAACCAGCCGGCCTCCTGGCGGTCCATCTCCCAGATGTTGCAGACGTCGTCCGCGAAACCGGGCATCTTGTGGTTCCAATGCTGCCAGAAAGGCAACCTCGGCGGCGAATCGAACTCGATCGCCCGGCGAACGATTTCACGTCGGTCGGTCATGGGGAACACTCCAGGGGTAAGTGCAAACGGAGCGTGCGTGTATGGCAACTTCCGTAGACGCGGCGTCTCGCCGCGTTATTTGATGCGGTGAGACACCGTGTTTTCTTACGCGGCGAGACGCCGCGTCAACTATGGAAGCATGATACCCAACGAGTTCCGCGAACGCGACCCCCGCGCGTCCCTCCAGTTGCCCATGTTGTCCGATCAAGGGCACTGGCAAGATGTCAGTGCCACCCCGTGGGCGCGCCTCACGCGGCCCAGCGACGTCTCATGCGGCGTGGGGTGAACAGGGCGTGGGGGGCTTCCAGCAGGCGGAGTGTGATCAGCTTCAGTTCGTCTTCGATCAGGAACCCGGCCAGGGCGTAGGCCCAGACCACGGCCACCCACTCCCAGGGCAACGGGGCCATAAAGATCCCGAACGAGGCGACCACGGTGGCCGTCAGTTGGGCCCCGCTCACCGCCAGGAACAGCGGCCAGGCGGGGGCGACGGTCCAGAACCGGCCTCGCGTCCGCGTGACGTAGATCGTCAGCGTGCCGGCCACCGAAAGCTTCAAGTAGACGAGCGTCCGGATCATCGAATCCCGGGCGACCGCGTCGGTGGTCGTGTAATCCTTCAACGAAGGCAGCCAGGCCAGCCAGGTCAGTTCGACCTGATGCTCGGCCATGTAATAAAGCCCGAACGACTCGATCACGCCTGCCACGCCCAACACGGTGGCCAGGCTAAGCACTCGCTTCATGTCCCACACGACCGGCTTCTTCGAGTAGCGAACCCGATCGAAGGCGATCGAGATGATGGCCCCATCGTTCAGCAAGGCCAAAAGGACGATCATCACGGCCGTGACCGGATAGAAGTTGAACACAAGGATCGAGAGCGTCATGAACAACAGAACGCGGATCGTTTCAGCGATTCGGTAGGTTGCGTAGTTGGTCATCCGCTGAAAGATCTTGCGGCTTTCGGTCATGGCCTTGGTGATGACCGAAAGGCCGGGCGAGAGCAGGACAATGTCGGCGGCGGCCCGGGCGGCGTCGGTCGCACCGGAGACAGCGATGCCTGCCTCGGCCTTCTTCAGGGCCGGCGCGTCGTTCACCCCGTCGCCCGTCATGCCGACCACGTGCCCTCGCTTCTGAAGCACGTCAACCACGTGGTACTTGTGCTCGGGATAGACCTGGGCGAATCCGTCGGCCTTTTCGATTTCGTCGTCGAGCTGCGCGGCTTGGTGGTGTTCGGTGTCGCTGAAAAGGCTCGCGTCGAGAATGTTCGGCCCGAGGCCCAGCTCCCGCGACGTTTCTTTCGCGATGGCCAGTTGGTCGCCGGTGACCATCTTGACCTTCGCGCCCATCTGGCGGGCTTGCTCGATCGTGGCCTTCGAGTCAGCCCGCGGCGGATCGTAAAGCGGCAGCACGCCCTGGAACTGCCAGCGGCCCTGGGCATCGGTCCGCGCGACGCCCAACGCCCGGAAACCCCGTCGGGCGAACTCGTCGATCGCCCCGTCGACCGACTCGCGAACGGCGTCGGCGTTGGCCGCTAGCGCGAGGATGACCTGCGGGGCCCCCTTCGAAACCTTGAACTCTGATCCATCCGGCGATCGGACGGTGGCTTCGGTCCGCTTGCCTACCGGGTCGAACGGCTGGAAGTGGACCACGTTGTAGGCGTCCCGATCTTGCGGGCTCTTCAACCCTCCGATCACAGCCAGGTCGATGGCGTCCTGGTCTTCCTCGCGCGAGGCGAGCGCGGCGCTGAGGATGGCCGCTTGGGCCGCCGTGCCGTTGACGCAGAACGGCTCGCCGAGGGTCAGTTTGTTTTGGGTCAGCGTGCCCGTCTTATCCGAACAGAGCACGTCCATCCCGGCCAGTTCTTCGATGGCGGCCAGCCGGCTGACGATGGCCTGGTAGCGGGCCAACAGCTTCGCTCCGACCGCCATGGTGACCGAAAGCACCGTCGGCAGCGCCACGGGCACGGCCGCCACGGTCAGAACCAGGGCGAACTGAAGCGTCGTCATGATCGGATCGCCCCGGAACAGGGCAACGATCAAAATCAACGAGACCAGGGCCACGGCCACGCCGATCAAAAAGTTGCCGATCTTCAACACGGCCCGTTGGAAGTGACTCGGCGCCTGGGCCCCTTGCATCAGGTGGGCCGTCTTGCCGAAGAACGTGTTCTGGCCCGTGCCGTAGACCAAGGCCTCGATCTCGCCCTGTTTGACGACCGAGCCGGAATAGACGTCCTCGCCGACGTTGCGCGTCACCGGCAGCGACTCGCCGGTCAGGGCCGACTGGTCGACGTGGATCGACTCGCCGTCGAGCAGCTTCGCGTCGGCCGGCACGATGTCGCCGATCCGCAGCCGGATCACGTCGCCGGGCACCAGTTCCTGAGCCGGCACGTTCCGCCACGCTCCGTCCCGCCGCGCTTTCGCCCGCAGGGCCAGTTTTTCTTTAAGGGCTGCAATCGCATTGCCCGCCTGGAATTCTTCCCAGAACCCGATCAAGGCGTTGACCACCAGCAGCGTCGTGATGATTGTGAAGTCGGCCCAATGGTTCACCATGGCCGATAGGACCGCCGCGATCTCGATCATCCAGGGAATCGGACCCCAGAAATACGAGAGGAACTTCAGGACGACGTTCGTCTTTTCTTCCGGTAGTTCGTTTCGCCCGTAATGAACCAACCGGCTCTGGGCCTCCTCCTGGCTCAGCCCGTCGTGCGACGCCCCCAACTGCTTCTGCAGTTCGGCCAGCGTCAGGCTGTCGGAAGGAGTCGACGAAGTTGCTGATGACGGTTTGGAGGGTGGATCGGCTGACATGGCAGTAGGCGGAACGTCCAACTTGGTATTCATCGGCTTCCCTATATTGGGCTTGAAGAGCTGACAGGCCCAGGGCTTGCGCTGGCCCAGGCTATCGAACTATAGCTCAAACGTCAACCCCCGATCGGGTCACTACCACCGGTAGATTTGATGCGACCGAAACCGCAGAAAGAAGGTGTGGTGCCAGGCTCTCAGTCTCACGAGAACGGTTACAAAACAGATGCACACCTGTGTACCGAGCCGTTGTCAACCTGGTTGCCGAAGAAGTCTTTCAATACTCAGGATTTCTTGAGAAACCTGGGTATCCTGACACGTTGTCTGGTAAAGTCAATCGCGAAGACCCGTTGTCGAAATCGGGTCTCTTCCGAGAACCAGATTTGGCATACCATTGAGGTCTGCATTGCCAACGAACGTTTCCCGCTAACCGGGGGAGCCGATCAGGCCGTGAAGCGGCCCATCGGCGGTGAAGCACATTGACTATGTAGGATTTAATTAGCAGCCAGGCGTCGCGTTGACATCCCACCATTCCCGTGCCCCGAACCACCAACCCTCTCAAAACAGAACCACGGGTAGTGGTCAAGTCCGGAGCAATGTGGTACGATAGGAGCATTCCCACCTACGGCGAGAGCGCCCCATGACTGCTTGAAGCGGGGCGAAGCTCGCCGTCGCTTTGCCGTCCGATTGCCCACTCCACGCAGAGAAACAACGTTTGACGAACGGGCGAACCCGTTTTCGGCGTTGTTTCTCTAAAAAACCTCACGGAGCACCACGATGAAATCCTATTGGACAATCCGTATCCTGACAGCCCTGCTTGTCGGCACGATCTGTCTGTCGCTTGCTGTCACCACGGTGGCAAACGCGCAAACGGCTTTCCATGTGTCGCCGTCCGGAAATGACAACAATCCGGGCACGGAGAAGAAGCCGTTTCAAACGATCCGGCGAGCTCGGGATGCGGTTCGCAAAATCAACCGGAAGAGGACCGGCCGCATCGAGGTGATTCTTCACGACGGCACATACCAACTCGATGATACCCTGGCCTTCGACCACCGCGACAGCGGCGCCGACGGGCACAACGTCGTCTACAAGGCCGCAAAAGGCGCGGCGCCGGTCGTCAGCGGCGGCCGGGCAATCACCGGGTGGAAACCGGACGCCGACGGGCGGTGGAAGGCCGCCACCAACATCGAGGACTTCCGCCAGCTCTACGTCAACGGCCGGCGCGCCGTCCGGGCACGAGGCGACGTGCCGGCCAACATGGCCCTACACGGCGACGTCGGCTACATGACCACCGACGTGGCCATGGCCGACTGGAAGAATCCCGGCGACCTGGAATTCTGTTTCTTCGTCGTGTGGTGCCACACGCGTTGCAAAGTGAAGAGTATCCGGCGCGACGGCGACCACGCGATCGTGACCATGCTCCAGCCGCATTTCAAGATCGCCCGAACCAAACAGGGCGTTCAGGTCAATCTGCCCAATCGCCTTTCGCCTTCCGTTCACCGCCTGCTGCGAAAGAAACCGCTGGCGGATTACATCGAAAACGCGTTCGAGCTACTGGACGAGCCGGGCGAGTGGTATCTGGACCGGTCGGCCGACACGCTCTATTACATCCCCCGGCCGGGCGAAGACATGACGACGGCCCGCGTGATCGCCCCGAACGTCGAAACCCTGGTCGAACTCCGCGGGACGCTCAACAAGCCCGTCAAGAACATCCGCTTCGACGGGATCACGTTCGCCCATGCAAACGGGTTGCGGCCGAGCCGGATCGGGCTGGTCGACGTGCAGGCGAACTTCATCCACGACCCGGAGCGACTGATTCCGTGCATCGACCCGTGGGTCGTCACGCCCCAGTGCGAAAACATCAAAAGCCCGGCGAACGTCGTCTGCCACGCGGCCCATGCCGTCCGCTTCGAGCGGTGCACGTTCACCAAGCTCGGCGGGGCCGGGCTCGATCTGGAATACGGTTCGCAGGACAACGTTATTTCCGGCTGCCATTTCCACGACGTCTCGGGCACGGCCATTCAAGTGGGTGACGTGCTCAAGGACGACCACCACCCCGACGACCCGCGCATGATCGTCAAGAACAACTCCGTGGTCAACAACCACATCCACGATTGTTGCGTCGACTACAAAGGCGGCGTGGGCATCTTCGTCGGCTACACGGACCGGACCACCCTCGCCTATAACGAAATCCACGATTTGCCCTACTCGGGCATCTCGGTCGGCTGGGGATGGGGCATGTTGGACGCCGGCGGCGGGGCGGAGCGCTACCACGTGCCCTTGAAGTACGCCACGCCCACGCCCGCGGCCAACAATCGCGTCGAAAACAACCACATCCACCGCGTCTCGAAGTACCTGCAGGACGGCGGCGCCATCTACACCTTAGGCAACATGCCCGGCACGATCATCCAAGGCAACTACTTCCACGACAACCCAGGCATCCCCGGCGGCGTCTACCTGGACGAAGGGAGCGGATTCATCGAAATCACCGGCAACGTGGCCCACGACGTCTACCGAGGCGCGCACTACAACAACCGCAAGCAGAACCGCATCGCCACCTGCAACGAACACGATAACTTCTTCGACGTCCGCCCGGGCGACGATTCCCCCGAGAAAGCCGCCATTCAAAAGATCGTGGACCAAGCCGGCCCGACCGCGGAATACCGCGATATTCTCAAAAAGTGAGCATGGCAAGATACCGAGTAACAGAGTAGTCGGGTGCCATGCCCAGACGCCGCTTCAGCGGTGGATGGGCATGCTGTCCGGGCCGCCCACGGCATCACAAAGCGTCAAGAGGAACAGATCTATCCCGTTTCGCCCACAATCCTCTTGACCCGCGAGCTGAGAGGAGAGACAATAGTGACCAGTTCGTGCTGCCGGACGACGGCCAGCGCGCGACACGGCCAGATCACATCCTCGACAAGGGCTCCACTCTCCTCAAGGGAGACACCCGATGCGATGCTGCGCCACGCTGGGTTGCGTGCTGTTTCTGTCGATCTCTAATCCGGCTCTGGCCGACGAGCCGATGAGCACCCAGTCGGGCCCGTGCGTCGCGGAGACGTACTTCGAACCCGAGTCCAGCAGCGGCGCGGTGGTCTTGTCGGGGGTTCCGGCTTACGATTGGTATCACGGTTGTGGCCCGACGGCGGCGGGTTCCATTATCGGCTACTATGACTACCACGGATTCGACGATCTATTCGACGCCTCCGGCTGGGCCCAGGTGAAATACACACGTTACGTTCGCGACCAGATTTCGTCGCCCGCGCACAACGCGAAGTACGACCCGAAGCCCGACGATCCGAACCTGCCCGTCCCTCCCAACACGAGCATTGCCTGTTGGTTTCGGACCTCCGTGGGCGGTCTGGATTACGGTTGGAGCTCTCTAACCTACTCCGACGACGCGCTGGAGGGCTACGCCACCTACCGCGGCTACGAGTGTAATTCCTGGTGGGAGTCGTACAGCAGCGGTTCCTTCACCTGGAACGACCTGAAGGCCGAGATCGCCGCCGGCCGGCCCATGATGTTCCTGGTCGATACCAACGGCGACGGGAGCACCGACCACTTCGTGCCCGTGTTTGGCTACGAAAGTCGCGTCGACGGCAACTTCTACGCCTGCTACGACACCTGGAGCGAAAACGAGAGCGTCCGGTGGGAGAAGTTCCAAGGCGGTGGAAATCCTTGGGGCGTCATGTACGGAACGTTCTTTTCAATCACCGACCACCTGGCACCCGGCGACGCCAACGGCGACGGGCACGTCAACGCATCCGACGCGTCCGTCCTGGCAAAACACTGGCTCATGACCGACCAGCCCGCCTGGGGCAACGGCGACTTCAACAACGACGGCCAGGTCAACGACCTCGACGCCTCGATCCTCGCCGCCCACTGGGGCACCGGCCCGGCCGAGACGTCATCGCCCGTGCCCGAACCGTCCATGGGGATTCTTATGCTTCTCGCCACAGCCACATTATCCTTGAAACGATTGCGCAAGGCATCGTAGACGCGGCGTCTACTATCCTCACCCAATCCCTAATCCCTAATCCCCTCTTTCCACGACCGCGATCTCCTCGTCCTCCCCCACCGCCCCTCTTCTCCTCCGCAGCCTGGGCATCGACATCACCCCTGAGCCACGCCCCGCGCTCCCGGTCGAATGACCAAGTTCGTGTGTCACAATCTTGGCGTCTGTGACTCAGGACGGTTAGTCATTATTCACGTAGCGAGAACCGCTAGGGGCGTGAGAATCGGCTGTCTCGCGCACTCAATCTGACGACACTGATATAGATTTGCTTGCCCGCTCAAACAGCGGTAGGTGTGACCGTCGAGGTTGCTGGCTGCATAAGAACCGGCAGTGGGCACGGCTAGATGTGGAACGTCCACGCTAACCGTTCGTTCAAGCCGGGTGTCGAAGGCGCGCGGGTTGGACGATACGGTTCAGCGTTTTGTTCGCCTTTCCAAATCAGTAGTCGTTGGTCAGCAATTCCTCAATGTTGAGTGTCGCTGGCAGTTCCTTCAACCACCGAGCAAGTACCGGATTGACCGATGACAACTCGATAAAGCAGTTCTCCGTTTCGGATGACTGGATCAACTCTTGGAAGTCTCCGTGCCAGGTGGATTCGTCGGGGATTACAGGAGCTGCGATTCCGCGAGTGACGCAGGTTCTTCTGCACACATTGTAGAATGCGTGAGCGGTGAGGCAAATCAGCTTCTGCATAGACGAGTTCAACTGCTCCTGACGGCGATTCAATTTAACCATCTCTCCGAGGGATGCGGCCACGGCCGATAGGTCTTCGGCCATTATCCCCAAGAGGCAGTCATACATAGCACGGAAGAACCTGCTCTCTTTCTTCTCGCGAAGGCGCTTCTCTAGACTCGCGAAGGCCTCTTGGTCATCATTGAGAGCGGAGTAAAGTCCATTAGACAAAAGGACGGTCGCAGGATGGCCAGAACTGAATGGCGCTGGGAAGCGATTCAAGAAAAGGTCGATGACGGACTTGTCCTCGACCACGAGAGCCAGCAACAGATCGAACACGTGAGCACAGTCGTATCCTCCAGAATATTCTTCGCCTCCTGCGATTCGCATCAGAAAACCCAAGCGAGCAGATGAGTCCACGCCAAGTCGTAGCTGGACAAGGTCATCGTCTAGATACCGGCGGACTATGCACCAATCACAGAAGTACGACTTCAAACCATGTAATGCGCTGGCAAGCAGCGAGTTTGGTGTTCTTTTTGTTAAATGTTCCCGCTGGTTCTGCAAGTTCTGCAGCACCCAAGCGGTGTAGGCCTCCGGGGATGGCGCCCGAGATGACAGAAGGCCATCAATGCGCAGGACCTCCTCCCTGTCACGTTTTGGGAGATTCTCAAATCGAGTCTTTGTATTCATCTTTTCACTGGCGAACTTGTTTTTCTACAGAATCCCTTTTGCCGGGCTGGCACAGGTTACACTACCGCGAGGTATGGGTCCCAGCAAGTGGGCTGAGACGAAAACCCAGCGCGTGGGGTCACGACCACGGTACGGAATGACAGTCTGCGAACCTGAGGAAGTTGCGCCGGAATGCGCCATCGAATTGCCCAGAAAGGCTCCTGATCGGTCAGCCCCCACATGCATAGGAGGGCGTGTCATGAGCTTCCAAAGGGCGTCTTACCGGTTTGTGTCTTGGCGATCTTGTGGACAGCCCTCCAGGCCCGGTCGAGGCGGTCGATTCCGTAGACGCGGCGTCTCGCCGCGTTGTTTGGAGATTTGTCGGATTGTGTTGATGCTTTCGGACGCGGCGGGACGCCGCGTATACGTTCAAAAAAATACATATACCCGAAAGGACCAGAAGGGGCACCCGGTATAGGGAACTGGGAAGGGGCGTTGATGGTCTGGAACCCTAGAATAATAGGTCCATGGAAGTGGCTGGAAAAAGAGTGATCCCTAAGAATGGTGGACTGAAAAGAAAGCTTGCAATCGGGCAAGTGTTTTTATATATTTAGGATCAACAAGCAGGTATCCGCAGAGCCTGGTTTTCAGGTATCAAAAAGAGCCCGCCGGTGGAGAGATTTCGTGGGGAGATCTCTCTGCCGGCGGGCTCTTTTTTTGTGGTGCCCGAATGAGGATGTCAAGGATGGGAAGAGACGACGGAAAGATAATGATCAGCGAAGAGCGAATCCCGGACGGGTGGTTAGGGTATTTGCCCCAGATGCTAGGGCTGCAATTCAAGCAGCCTGGGGTAAATACCCCAGCC
>JAFGFF010000407.1 GCA_016931075.1 Pirellulales bacterium
CCCTCCGCCCACGACGACCAGATCGGCCTCGATCCGGTCCGTTCGCACGCTTCGACCGGTCGCCACATCATCTCGAAGCATGACGGGCATCCTTCGTTGACCATGCAATGGGTGGCTGGGGCATTTGCCCCAGGTCGTTTGAGTTGAATCGCTGATCTCTGGGGCAAATGCCCCAGCCACCCATCGAATTTCCGGACATCTTCAGTATTTTCCTACCGACGCTTCCGAACGATCAGAGCCAATGCCGCACCCAGGAGGAGTGCCCAGGTCGACGGCTCGGGCACGTCGGTCGGCGTCGAACTCGATCCCCAATTGGCTGCCAGGATCGAGGCGTCCAGGTCGTCGACGCGCCCATCGTTGTTGAAATCGCCCTCGGTCCAGCCGACTCCGCTCGTCTTGAGCCAGTTCGTTGCCAAGATTCGGGCGTCGAACTGGTCGACCTTCCCGTCGCCGTTGGCGTCGCCGGGCAATTCGCCGGGCAGCGGCAGAAACAGGTCGCCCCACGTTTTGCCCATGCGGATCTCGTCGAACAGAATCGCGGCCCCGGCCCCCGCGTCGGTGACGCTCAGCACGAGCGTGTCGACCAGGCGGTTCGGGTCGGTCGACGGCAGCAACCAGCAGGCCGCGTTGAAGCTCAGCGACGGGGCCGCCTCGCTCCAGGTGTCGGACGGATCGAGCCAGACCATGACACTGTCGGTCGAGCTGGACATGTCGACGTCGACCCGCACGACGAACAGATGAGTTCCCGCCGCCAGATTGTCGCCCAGGACGTCGGTAACGACCGGGTTGGGCGATCCGTCGTCGCGATAGCGAATCACGGCGTCGACCCCGCCGGCCCCGTCGCCCTGGAATCCCCACTGCAGTCCGATGGTCCAGGAAATGCCCGGGGTGCCTTCCTCGGCGTTCAGCAGTCCGGTCAGGGCCTTCGCGCTGGCGTTGGTCGAGAAGTTCTCGTCAAAACTCATCAGACCGGCCAGGTAGAACACGCGGTCGTCCGAGGTGACGTCGCTGGCGTCGAACGTGCGTAAGACGCTCTCCGTGCCGGCAATCGCCGTGGCCGACTGAAATTGGATGGCCCCTCCACGCGTGCTCATGTCCCCGTGGCTCAGACCGTTGGCGACGACCTCGAAGCAGGCGGGGTGGGTCCCTTGGCCTTGGACCCAAGGGCCGGAGAATCGGCCCACGTCGGGGGCCTGGCCGGGATTGAGGAGCGGTCCGACGGAATACTCACCCTTGCCGGGATCGGCCGGGCTGCCCGTCAGGAACGGCTCTTCGAGCTTGGGCGACCGGAAGCCGATGGGCCGGAAGCTCACGTAGACCAGCAGGTCCTTCAGTGTCACGTTGCCCGATAGGGAAGCCGCTCCGTCGATGCGGAAGTCGTTCGCGCCCTGATTGACCAGCGAGAGGTCCAGCATGTAGTCGAGGTAGCCGTTCGAGAGCGTCCCCCCGGTCAGTATCGTGTTGTTCAGCCAGACCTTGAGCTTGTCGATGCTCGGCAGATTGTCCACCTGCAGACGGAGCCTCGCCCGGGCTTGGGAGTCGGAATAGGTCGACAGGTCGTCGCCGATCGTCAAGGGAATGATTTTTGACTGGCTGGGGCCGATGGCCATCGTTTTCTCGGGCGAGACGACCGTTCGATCCAGGTAACCCAACCCGCCGGCCAGTCCGCTGGACATGTAGCCCACGCCCCGCGCGCCGGTCGTGTAGACCTTGTTGACGCCTTCGAGCGTGGCGGTGTCGCCCACCATGTTCCACAACGGGCTGTCGTCGTCTGTATAGTTGAACATATAGATCCCGTCGATGCCTTCTTCCCAGGCGGCGCTTGCCCGGGCCATGTAGGAATCGAACGAATTACGGATTGTACCTGCCGAACCGCTCATCCGCGACTCGCTCAGACAGGCGTAGACGGGCACGTCGTACTGGTGGCCCAGGGCGACCGACTCGCTCCACTCCTCGGCGCGAAAGTAGCCGCTGACGGCCATGGTGTCGATCAGGTCTTCCTGGAGCCATTGGGTGACGTCCAGACCGATGTCGCTGCAATAGCCGACCGAGTCGGGGATGCGGACCGAAAGGAGAATCGGGCTGCCACGTTGCATGCCGACCTGTTCGGTCATCGTCCGGATGTCGCGCATGAGTTGGGTCATCTGGTCCCGATCGGTCTGCGTGGCCGTGCCGCCGGACGTGTGCGAACGGAAGAAGAACGGATGGCGGAAGAAATCCAGCTCCACGCCGTCGATGTCGTAGTTTTGGCAGACTTCCTCGACATAGGCCAGCGCGAGACTTCGGATCTCGGCCACGCCATAGTCGACGGCCGACCAGGCCCCGTAGGCGGGCCGATTGGTCAGCGTGCCCATCAGCCACTCGGGATGATCCACCTTGAGCTGCGGGAAAGCGTACAGGTATTGATCGCCGCTGGCGTCGTGCGTGTCGTTCATCCGCATCGACCAGATCATTTCCATGTCGTTTGCCCGGGCGAAATTGCTCATCACCTCCAGGACGTCGGTCCCCTGGTCGATCAGGTCCTGGGTCATGTTGTTGGAATATCGGCCCCCGGTGCTGGTGAAGATCTCTCCAACCTGGGTGTTATGGGTGAATAGGCCGAAACCGGAACTTCGCGAGCAGTAGTAGAGCGAATCGACCTGCGTGCCGGCCAAGCCCGAGGTCCGCACGTCGAGCAGGCCCTGGGGGGTATGCTCGTCGCCGTAGATCACGTCGCCGCCGTCATTATTGAAAATGAGATTCCGCTGGCGATGTTTGGCGATCTCGCGAGCCTCGCGAAGTTCCTCGAGCGTCATCGCGTCGGCCGCGGACGGTGTGTGAATGAACATGCCAACCAACGCGGCGACCAGCCAAACGGCAAAGAATAGCCTTTGGCGGCGGATGATCCCATTTCGATCCATGTTGCGATCTCCCTAGGTGCCCAACTTCCCTTTTGAACGCTCGCGCTGGCCGCCACCGGCGCAAGAGGTATACCACGAGCGGACGGGGCGGCTTCTGAAGAATCCATAAGGCCTACTGTTGAAGTTCATTATGAGGCCGGTTATGGTATACATCAAGGGAAAAGCCTGCTGCGAAACCGACCCAGACGCCACGCGAATACGGCCGGGACACGGAAACCAACTCTTGTGGGTGGACGGATTGTGTCCCCTAAGACGGACGTTCTCCCGTTCCGAGGCAGGGCGAGCCGAGAAGTAGCAGTAGGAGACCGTTGGAAACGGATACGGTGTAACATCCTGGATGTTATAGGCCTTTGGAGGCGTGAGAGCTGCCTGTTATGGGATTTTGCTTCTGGGACTATCTGGTGCTGGGGGGCTATCTGGCGGGCGTCGTCGCGCTGGGGGCCTGGTTCGCGCGCCGGCAGTCCTCGACCGACGAATACTTCCTCGGCGGACGCCGGTTTCACTGGCTGCCCGTGGCGCTGAGCATGTTCGCCGCGCTGTTCAGCGCGACCAGCTACGTGGCGGCGCCGGGCGAGGCGTTCAACCACGGCATGACCCTGTCGCTCAAATCGGTGGCCGTCCTGCTGGGAGTCCCGCCGGCCGTGATCCTGTTCGTCCGGTTCTTCCGCCGCATGTCGCTGACGACGGCCTACGAATACCTCGAACGGCGGTTCAATCTGAGCGTCCGCCTCGTGGCCAGCTTTCTGTTCCTCCTGCTTCGGAGCTTCTGGCTGGGCGTGGTTCTGTTCGCCTCGGCCATCGCTCTAGAGCCGGCCACGGGCTGGCCCGTCTGGTTTAGCGTGGTCTTGGTCGGGCTGGTGGCGACGATCTACACCACCATGGGCGGCATGAAGTCGGTCATCTGGATCGACGCCATCCAGTTCCTCGTCCTCTGCGGCGGAATCCTGCTAGTCCTGGCCATGCTCACCTGGGGACCCTCACAGAGCCTCGTGGGAATTTGGGAGTACGGGCAGTCGCAAGGCCATGGATTCAATCGGATGGGCGATGCGAGCTTCTACTCCCTCGATCCGTTCGTTCCCTATTCGTTTTGGGCGATCATTATTTCCGCCATTTTCACAAAACTCTCGCTGGCCGGGGCCGATCAAATCGCGATCCAACGATACCTGAGCACGCGCGACGAAAAGAGCGCGGTACGGAGTCTCGTTTGGGGGACGGCCGTAGGCGTGCCGGTGATGGGCCTGCTCTACTTCTTGGGCCTCGGCCTGCTGTGGTTCTACGATACGCATCCCGAACGGGCGCTGCCCAACATGACGGGCGACTATGCCTTGCCGCACTACATCGCCACGGAGCTTCCCGCCGGGGTGGGCGGCATGCTGATCGCGGCCATCTTGGCAGCGGCAATGAGCACGGTCGATTCGGGCCTCAACTCGCTGGCCACCTGCTCGGTCGCCGACTTCTACGGCCGAGTTTTTTCCCCGAATGCGAGCCAGAAACGCAAGGTGGCGGCGGCCCGGGTGCTGACGGTCGTTTGGGGAGTGTTGGCCATCGCCAGCGCCGCGTTGATGATATGGCTTTTCGGCCCTCGACGCGAGCAGAATCCACTGATCTTCGTTTCGGAAGTGACACTCGGGCTATTCGGAGGAATCCTTCTAGGCATCTTCCTGCTGGGCATCCTTTCGCGCCGGGCCACGTCGCTGGGTGCGTTGGTCGGAGCGGGCGTCGGCCTGGGCGTTGCGTTGGCCGTCACGGCTCCCTACTACTTTTTCGAGTTGCCCAAGGACAGCCCACGGCTTTCATTTTTATGGATCAACATCGTCGGCTGCCTGGCAACCGTGGCGGTGGGCTACGGCGCGAGCCGGTTCACGCCGCCCCCGTCGCCGGAGCAGATCAAAGGAAACACCTTTTGGAGTCGGGCAACCGCCGGCTCTGTTAACTCCTAGCTTCCAAGGAACGACCTCATGCAGACCAGTATCGTCAAAAAGAAGCTCGCCGAAGGCAAACCGGTCCTGGTGCCCAAGGTGTGTTATTTGGATCCCGATATCGTCGAAACGCTAGGGCTGCTCGGGTTCGACTCGGTGTGGCTGTGCAACGAGTATCGAGCCATCACGCCTTCGACGCTGGAGAACCTGGTCCGCGCGGGCCGCGCCGCGGGGATCGAGTGCGTCATCCGGACCGGAATGAACAGCTTCGACGACCTGGCGCGGTTCCTGTGCATGGGGGCCAACGGGATCATGGTGCCGCATGTGCGAACGGTCGAACAGGCTCAACTCGCCGTGGACCGGATCAAGTATCCGCCGATTGGAAGTCGTGAGCTTGAAAACATCTACGCCGACGCCGACTACGGCCTGATGCCGTTGGAAGAGTATTTACGCGCCGCCAATGAACAAACGTTCGTGGTGATCCAACTCGAGGACATGCATGCCATCGAGCGGGCCGATGAAATCGCGCAAGTCAAGGGCATCGACGTGCTCTTCGTCGGGCCGGCCGATCTGGCGCTTGCCTTGGGCGTGCCGGGGCAATTCAAACATCCGGAAGTGGTTCGGGCCATTCGGTCCGTGGTAAAAGTATGCCAGGCCCGAGGGCTGGTGTGCGGGACGCCCGCCTTGGACGCCGACCATTGCCGTTTCCTGATGGACGAGGGAGTTCGCTACTTCACCGACGGTTCTGACTGGCGGCACCTGGTGGCCGGCTTCCGCCAGGTAAAGGAAACCTACGGACCGGTCGGCTTCACGTTTCGTCCGGAGCGGATGCGATAATGGCTCCAAAGGAGGGTTCGGTATACCATTTTCTAACGAAGCGGATGTTCGGTGAATTATCGTAAGTTGTTGACGGGATAGGTATTAGGGGAGCATGTGTCAAGCATTGAAAAAGTGTGTGCAATTGCACGACCAGTATATTGACATTAGGTATACCAGCGATTATCCTAAAGGGCGGCTCATGAGGAGAACCGTCCGGGGTGGGTGATTGAGTCCGGTATACCAAGTATCAGAAGCCAAAGATTTATGGCGACGAGCGAGGCACTGAGAACGCCGGAAGAATCGGTTTACGACCGACTGGTCGAGTTGGTCTTCTCGGGCAATTACGAACCGGGACACAAGCTGACGGAGCGCGACCTGGCCGAACAGTTACAGGTCAGCCGCATCCCAGTCCGTGAGTCGCTGGGAAAGATGGTTGCCCAGGGGCTGTTGCTGGGGGGGGCAAAACGCGAAGGCGTACGCATTCGGATGTACACGCCCGACGAAATCCGGCAACTCTACGAGTTCCGTTTGTTTCTCGAGGTGGGCGCCGCTCGAGCCGCCACCAGGTATGCCAAGGGCGAGGACATCGAACGCCTTGAAGAAGCGTGCAAAGAGATGACGCGGCACGTCGGCGAGTATGGTTCCCAGACTTGGGCCAAGCTGGATCATCAGTTCCACAACGCACTAGTGCAGGCCAGCCACAACAAGAGGGCCATTGCCACCGTCCGGCTGCTGTTGACCGAGAGCCACTACGTGTTCTATCTGAGGCCTTCGCGCCAGCGGCGCACGCCGTCGGCGGAGGAAGCCACGGCGTGGATGGACAAGGTGCAGCAAGAGCACCGCTTGTTGGTCGATCACCTGGTGGCGGGCGACGCCGACGGGGTCGAACAAGTGCTGCGCAAGCACATCGCACCGCAACGATTTTGAATAACTGACTAATCGAGCAACTTATCAAAAAAACGCCCACGGGTTTCTCGTGTGCGAAAGTCGTGTCCGTGGGAAGATGCCCGGCGGAATAAAGCGGGACAGAGCAGAGGCGAACAAGACAGGGAATCGGCGACTCCCAGGCAACTGGGAGGCGTTCGGTTCGCGCACAAGGTTCATGGTGAGTCTCGTTCCAGCAACGGTGAGGTGCAATGATGACCGGCAAACTTCTTATCGGATGGTGTGTCGTCGTGGGGCTAGTGGCGTGGAGCGTCTGCGGCACGGGCTCCGCCCAAGGTTCGACGCTCGTGGCGGATTCGTTTCTGTCGGGCGTGAATCCCGCGGCGGGTGAATACGCCCCGGGTGATCTCGTCCCGCAGAACCCGGTGGTTTCGACGTACAACGCGGCCTGGGCCGACGGGTTGACCACCAGCGTCACCGGCACGTTCGACGCGGTGGCGACGGGCCTGACGTGGGCCGATTTCGGCGCCACCGGCGGGGCCGTGCAGTTCCAGAACGCGACCTCCCTGGCCAACACCCAGGCGGCCGTCCGCCCGTTCACCAACGCGGCTACTTACAACGACGGCGTTTACTACATGGCTGGGCTGATGTCGTTCGACGCTAACTTCTCGACGGCCACGACGTCATCCGCGATGACCGGCCTGCTCAACGCGGAAGAAGGCGACCCGGGCGTGGGCTGGACCCTCGGCGCGCAGTGGGGATTTCAGGGCAACGGGGCCGGCGGCGTCGACGCGGTTTTCCGTGGTCGGTCGAACTCCTCCCCTTATCCCGTCGTCACGAATGTGGTTGCCAGCAACATCACGCCGGGAACCCATCTTTTCGTGGTCAAGATCGACGTGGACTACGCTTCTGGATCGAGTCGTGATCGGGTTACCGTTTGGCTCGATCCGGCGGCCAACGGCATCGAGGCGATTCTCGAGCCCACGTTCATTGATGACTTTGCCAACATGCTGGATCCGACCACGCTGGAGCGAACCGTCAAGAACGTGGTCTTCCGCGCTACCGACGTCGGGGATGGCGCGGTGGTCGGTTATGATGAGGTCCGCATGGCCGAGCAATGGAGCGAAGTCCTGCCCAACGGCGTCCCGGGTAACACGGTTTATCTCCGACAGGATCTGGAAGGCTATGAGCATCTCGGCGCGGCGCTGCGGGGACAAAGCTCCAAGGTCGACACGAACTACGGCAATGTTGACGAAATGCTTATCGGTTCTGAAAGAGACGAGGCAGGACACTTCCGAGGCGCGTTAGCCTTTGGTACGGATTCGATTCCCGACAACGTCGTCATCACGAACGTCGAACTGACGATGACCGTGAAACGAATCGCCATAGAAGGAAACGGAACTGGCAATATCGAATTGCGTGCAACCGATCCGATCGTCGACATGATCGAGGGCGACGGCAACGCCGGCAGTGGCGTCACCTGGAACGAGATTCGTTCCGGCACGAGTTGGACCACAGGCGGCGGCGATCCCGAATCGACCGTGCTCGCTTCGATCGCACAGCCGGCGGCTGGCGACACGGTGACCTTCTCGGCGACGCCAGAGCTAATCGCGGCAGTCCAGGCGGCCGTCGACGGGGACGAATTGCTCGAACTGGTTTTGATGGCGCCTGACGCCGAGACCAATAACACTTACCGCAACTTTGTCGGGCTTTACTCCGATGACGCGGCAAATCCGTATCAGCGGCCCCTTTTGAAGATTTCCTACGCGCCCGTGCCAGAGCCGAGCACCCTTGTTCTATTGTTCGGAGCGGTCGGGGTGTTGTTAGCCGTGCGCCGGCGTGTTCGCTGACGGGTTATTTGGGTTCCTGAATGAACCATGTTCAACTTGGGCGCCATGGGTGGCTTGACCGCCCTTGTGGCTTCATCCAAGGGTGGAAAAGCCGCCCATGGCGCTCCGGTGCGGACTGCGGGGGGATGGATGTCGAAGGAGTCTGCCGCCGATTGCAGGGGGGGTAGGGGCGCGAGTCAAGTTCCTCTCGGTCACTGGGTTTTGCGACAACAATAAAGGGTTTCGAAGATGTCCAGCCTTCTCTCTCGATGGATCATTCTGGGCGCGATGGGCCTCAGCCTGTGCTTTGCGGCCAACGCCCAGGCAACCGTGTACATGGCCGATTCGTTCCTGACCGGTTCCAATCCGGCCGCCGGCGAATACGCCTTGGGTATTCTGGGAGGCCAAGGGCCGACCGTTTCTTCGTTCACGGGCACATGGGCTGACGGCTTGGCGACGCCTTGGCCGAACACGTTCGACGTGGTCGGCACGGGGCTCACCTGGCCCGACCTGATGAACGTCGGCGGAGGCGCGGTCCAGTTTGTCAACGATGGATTTTATGGCGACACCCAGGCCGCCGTTCGTACGTTCACCAACACCGGCATGGTGGAGAACGGGGACTATTGGATGGCCTGCATGATGTCGTTCGACGAGTATTTTCGCGCGGATACGACTTCATCCGCGTTCACCGGTATTCTCAACGCGGAAGAGGGCGATCCAAGTGTGAACTGGGCCATCGGCGTCCAGTGGGGATTCCGAGGTAATGGGACCGGCGGTGTGGACGCCGTCGTTCGCCACCGGGCAAAGGTTGGTACAACGTATGAGGTTGTGGAGTACGTCGTGGCCGCGGATGTTCAACCAGGCAACCATCTCTTTGTCACCTATATCGACGGCGATTACGATCATCCGAATAGCGGTGACTTGAATACGGTGTGGTTCGATCCGCCGGTCAACGCCGGACTGTTTAACGCCGGGTCGCCAGCATTGTCGGTCAAGGGGTACAACTGGCTCGATCCGGGCGCCGATCCAAATCGGGTGGTCGATACGGTCGTGCTCAATGCGACCAACATCGGATTCGATTCTGTGGTGACCTATGACGAGGTCCGCTTCGGCGACACATGGGAAGAAGTAGTTAATCCTAACGGGAATATCCATCCAGACGGGGCCGTGCTGGCCGCTAATTCGATCGACGGCTACGACCACCAAGGCACGTACGTCCGTCAGTGGCAGGAGACGGTGTCCTTCGGAGACTCCGAGGTTATCCAGGTTGGGTCTGTCCTCAGAGATCCCCAGGGCCCCGCGGCGATGCGAGGCATCTTGAGTTTCCCACTAGACGACATTCCCGAGGGAACCACGGTCACCGGCGCGTCACTGAAGCTTTACGTCAGTCGTGTTGTTGAAGACGGCGGCGACGTGGACCAGATCGACCTCTATCTGGCCGATTTGCCTGATGAGTTCGATGAAATGACGGCTAACTGGCTCCGGGCAGCGTTTGTGGATGAGATTTATGATATTCCATGGGGGCCCAACGGGCCCGGCAATCCGACGGCCACGCTCCTTTCAAGCTACCTGGACCCGACGCCCGAGACGACCGAAATGGTCTTCGATTCATCGGCCGCGTTTATCGCGGCGGTCCAAGCGGCTATCGATGGTGACACCCCGCTGGATCTCGCGTTGCTTGCTCCGTTCGAAGACTCGCAAGTGCGTCAGTTCGTCGAGTTCTATAGTGAGGACGAGGACAACATGTTCCTGCATCCGGTTCTCACGCTGACGTTTGGTGAAGCAACCGACGTGCCCGGCGACACCGACGGTGATGGATTCGTAGGTCCCACGGACGCGGCGGAGCTAGCGCAGAATTGGCTCAAGACGGTCTACAACGGCGCGGACGACGGTGATTTCAACGGTGATAACATCGTCAATGACCTCGACGCCTCGATTCTCGCGGCCAATTGGAATCCGCCGTCGGCCGAGGGAGTCGGCGTACCCGAGCCGTCGACCTTCGTTTTGGCGCTGGCGGGCCTGGTCTTGTTGTGGCTGCGTAGACGGATCGCATGAGGTCACTTTTCAGAGGACGACCGAAGTGTGCTGTTTCTTCCGCGTGAGCATTGCGATCGTCCTGATGGGAGTGTCCCTCGGTTGCGACGCGCGAGGCGACTTGTCCCCGGCGGTGACCGGTTCCACCGAGCGGAACCGGTCCTCGAGTCACGTGGGGGTCGTTCCTAGTGGTGGGGGCCAGGCTGGCACGGCCTCGGAGGCGGAGGTCGGCTCGAACGAGTCGGATCTTGCCTTCGAGGCGGCGCGCCGGAACGATCCCGCCCTGGAAAACGCTAGAACCAATGGTTCGGCGGCGAAAGTCGCGCCGCTGCGGCTTCTCGTTATTGGTGCTCATCCGGCGGATGTGTTCGATCAATCGGGCGGGACGATGGCGCACCACGTGAAACGAGGCGACTGGGTCGGCTGCTTGGTTCTGACGCACGGCGCTCGGGTTCACGACAAGGTCGTGTCTGATGAAATGTTCCCTCGAAAGGAGATTCCTGACGCCCAAGAAGTGAAGAAGACGATCCTCGAGCGTGCCGATCTGAAGACCAAGGAGATTCTTCGGGCGTGCTCGATCCTGGGCGTTCGCGCCGAGAACGTCTTCTTCCTCGGGGCAGACGACGCGGTCCTTCTGGTCAACGAGCCGATGATCCGTCAAATGGCCCGACTGATCCGAAAGCTCCGTCCCGACGTTGTCGTCACGCATTTCCCCTTGGAGAATGCGGGCATTGCCAGCCAGCACGCCACGACAGGCCAGATGGTGATGCACGCGGTCCATTTTGCGGCGGGCATTGATCCCGGCGACAAGACAGCTCCCCACAAGGTGACGCAGGTCTTCTTCTTCGGGATCGGGGCCGCCGCGACGCGAACCGACCTTTGGGATTCGCAAGGTGGGTTCCACAATGACGTGTTCATCGACATCACTGATGTGGCTGCAAAGAAAATTGCGTGCTTGGACGAGGTTGCCTCGCAAGGGTACGGCGGCGCCTATGCGAGGAAACGCATCGAGTCGATCGACGGGGCTTTCGGAAGTCGCGTGAAAGCGCCGTATGCCGAAGGGTTCATCAGTCTGAAATCAACGACTCACTACTATCTGCCCGTTTCGAAATTGGATTTGGAGCATTCCAAGTCCTCGGACCACAAAGCAATTTCTCGAAGCAGTTACCGAGTGAAGGCGCCCGTTCCTCAACGAGTCAGAAAGAGAAGGGCAGAGAAGTCCATCCTAGAATGAGGGGTGTTGGGATGAATGGCATGGAGAATCGCAACCAGCCCAAGGGCTTCACGCTCGTGGAGCTCTTGGTGGTAATCGCGATCATCGGCATCTTGATCGCACTGTTGCTGCCAGCGGTGCAGGCGGCCCGCGAGGCGGCTCGCCGTCTTCAATGCGCAAACCACATGAAGCAGTGCGGGCTGGCCGTGTTGAACTACGAGAGCGGCCACAAGGTCTTCCCGCCCGGGATCGTCATGACAGACACGTACCTGGGTCACACGGCCCAGACGTTCCTCTTCGCCTTTGGCGGAGAGGAATCGCTCGTGGGGATGTATGATTTCAGCATTCGCTACAACACGCCGCCGACGAACCGGGAACTGATCCGGCACTCAGTGGCAATGTTCAACTGCCCCTGTGACGAAAACACCGGCAACATGCCGGACTATGTCAACTACGCCCATTCGAATTTCGTGGTGTCGATGGGCTCGACAAATCTCAAGACCATCGTTGTCAACGAGGACTACGACAGCAACGGTCTCTTTCGGTGGAACAAGCCACGGAGGATGAAGGACCTTACCGATGGGTCGGGCATCACGGCCCTAGGGAGTGAAGTCCTCTCTGGGGAACCGAACCAGGGCGGCGCCGGGTTGTGGGACACGCGAGGCATGTGGGCCATCCAGTACGTGGGAGCGTCCTCTTATCTCCATCTCTACTCACCCAACACGAGCATCGGCGACGCACCGTCGGCGGTCCGATACGAGCGCTGCGTTCCGGAGCCAAACATGCCCTGCAGCAATCCGACTAGCAACGTCGAATATGCCGGATCGTTTGCCTCGGCACGGAGCTACCATCCGGGCGGAGTGAATGTCGTGTATGCCGACGGGCATGTCGACTTCGTCTCCGACGTCATCGAGCTTTGGGTCTGGCGGTGTCTCGCCAAGATCGACGACGGCTACAACTTGCCTGCGAACTATCAGGACACGTCGTCCGGTTCCTAGTTCCTCCTTGTGATGAGGAAGCGACGCCATGGCGTTGTTGTCTCGAATCGCTGACAGGCCCCGGGTTGTCGGAATCTTGCTTGTCTTTGGTTCTTTGCTTCTTTCAGGTTGTTCCAATTCGCGTCGTCAGAGCATCGAGGGCACCGTGACGATGGACGGCCAGCCGATGCCCAAGGGCAGCATCAAGTTTCTGCCCGAGAAAGGAACGCTCGGCCCGACGGCCGGGGCTTCGATCGAAAACGGCCGGTTCTCGATCGACGCGTCGAAGAGCACGTTTGCCGGGAAGTTTCGCGTCGAAATCCTGGCCAATCGTCCCAGCGGCCGGACCGCTGTCGACCCGATGACCGGCGAGAAATATCCGGTTCCCGAACAGTACGTCCCCGCCCGCTATAACAGCCAAAGCGAGCTGACCATCGACATCGCCGAAGGCCAGCCAAACCGGCTGGAGTTCGACCTGGTGTCGAAGTAGACCGGAATAAGGATCGGCAATGACGCCAAGTGGACAAGGGATACTGGACAGTAAAGCTACGGTGAAGGAGAAGTGTCAACCTACGGGCTGACCTTCGACAAATAGCCTCCCAAGGATGCCCGGGCTGTTAGCCTCCGCAACGGCTCGGGCTTCCTCTTTGTTATGGAATAGTGGATCGGATGCCCATCATGGGTATGTTCGGATTCGTTCGTTACATTGTCACCGGACTGATATGCCTCGCCTTGGCTTCGCCGGCGTCCGCTGCGGCGCTCCCCTTCAGGCTCGAATTGATCGAGGTTAACAAGGTCTGGGACGTCGGACCCCACAACGCCTTTACCGATCTTGTCCGATTCCAAGACCAGTGGTTCCTGAGCTTCCGCGAGGCGAATGCGCACGCGGTCTCGGGCGATGGGGACCTCCGGGTGATCCGCTCCGCCGACGGGGTGGTCTGGGAGTCCGTGGCCCTGCTGGACTACGGTCCTGAATGGGACATGCGCGACGGCAAGCTCCACGTCACGTCCGACGGGCGGCTCATGCTCAACACGGCTGCTGCGCCGCTGGCGGCCACCAGCCAGCGGCAATCGCTCGTCTGGTTCACCGACGACGGACTGGATTGGAGCGACGGACCCTATCCGGTCGGAGAGCCGAATTGGTGGCTCTGGGGCGTCGAGGTTCATCCCACGAGCGGCGACGTCTACGGCGTCGGCTACGGCCCCACAACTTCGCACCCCAGAACCACAAGGCTCTATCGCAGCACCGACGGCATTGCGTACACGACGCTCGTGCCCACGCTCACTTCGGATCCCGAAACGGGCGAAACGGCGCTCCTTTTCCGCGATAACGGATCGGCCGTCGCCCTGGTCCGCGACAACACGGGCGCCGAGCGTTCACTGTTGGGAACTTCCAGTGGCGACTACACCGACTGGACGTTTCGCGAGATCGACAAACGGGTCGGAGGTCCCGAACTGATCGAGCTGCCGGGTGGCGCTATCCTGGCCGCCTCGCGCTTGTACGACCCCGTCCAGCGGACTTCGCTGAGTTGGATCGATCTCGAAACGGGACGCATGACGGAACTGCTGACGTTGCCTTCCGGAGGCGACACGAGCTATCCGGGCATGGTCTGGCACAACGACGAACTGTGGGTGAGCTACTACTCGAGTCACGAAGAGAAGACGAGCATTTACCTTGCACGGGTTCGCGTGACCGAGCCGGAGCTGCCCCTTCCGGCCGGGACGATGCGATTTCAGGAATCGCTCTACCCCGACAATGCGTACGAAGCCGGCGCAACCCAAATCCGGACCGATAGCACGCTTGGTGAGAGCGACTTGCTCATCATCGGCGAGGCGGCCGACCACGAGAAGACCCTGCGGAGCGTGTTCAGCTTCGACCTGTCCTCGCTGCCGGCCGGGGCTCATGTGGTGAGCGTTTCGCTCACACTACGCGCCGACCGTGACGAAACGAACGGGCCGAGCGTGGACGGCCAGTTCGTGCTCAGCCTGCATCAGCTTGAAAAGTCTTTCGTGGAAAGCGAGGCCACCTGGGACCAGTGGGCCGAGGGCCAGCCCTGGGATACGCCTGGCGGTGATTTCGTCGACACGCCCCTGACCACCCTGGAAGCCAATCCCTATCGACTCCTTTCGCAAGGGCCTGACTACGTCTGGGAATCGACGGCCGCGTTCGTTCGCGCGGTTCAGACCGCCCTGGCGTCGAGCGAACCGCTGGATTTGCTGCTTCGCACTCCGGACGGCGAGGCCCAAAACGATCGAGTCGTCTACTTCTTCCACAGCGATGATGCGGGCGCTCTCGACACGCACCCGTTGTTGAGCATCGTCTACACGACCATTCCAGGCGACGCGACGGGCGACGGCGTGGTGGATGCCGACGACGCCAGGGTGCTTGCCCAAAACTGGCTGGCCCACGACGCGATCTGGTCGATGGGCGACTTCAACGGCGACCAGATCGTCGACGACCTGGACGCCTCGGTCCTGGCGGCCCATTGGAACGGATCCGGCGGTCCCGAGGGCACTCACGTGCCGGAACCGGGCAGCATGACTCTGCTCATGATGTTGCTAGCCGCCTGGTGCTTGCCCTCAACACTCACCCGAAGGGCCCGGCTATTCTGTTGGCCCCGTTCCGTCTGAAGTGTCGGGCTCAGCGGGCGCGTTGGAAGCAGCCGTTGGTTCGATTCGGGCGAACATGTGTGGCAGGCCGATGGCCATGATGTTGCCAGCGAGAAAAAAGACTAGGCCGAAGCCGGGCAGGAGCCAGGTCATGGCGGAAATGCCCGGCTCGAGAACGCACAGCTCGGGCTCGTCGGGCGAATAGGAGACGGAAACCTTCTTGCCCTGGGTGTATCGCTTCACAATGCCCGTGGCGTAGGAACGATCGCTCGTGCCCGCCTGGCCAAATGCGACGGTGTCGCCTGTGAATAGCTGGCCGTCGACGGTGAACCGGTAGACAATCTTGGGGTGGTACGTCCGGTGACCTTCGTTGTCCCGGCTCTCGGTGACCTGGGACTCCTGGATCACCGCCTCGGCCGTCGGCCAAGACGTGCTCTGCCACGCCCGAATGAGATTCAGCACACCGAACGCCAGTGCCCCCGCGCCGACGAGGATGAAGAGGGCCGGGAAGATTCGTGTGACGAAGAACCGCATCCTCGGCGACATCTGGCTTAAAGGCTTCGCGCGAGTAGTCATTACGTGAACCTCCGGTAAACGAAATCGATGTTGGCGGCCTCGAAAATCCTGTGGCTGGTGTGTCCGTTAACGTGGATCCTCGTCAACCAGCGTGCCGTCGGGAGTGAGGGCGAAGGAGTCGGTCAGCGGGAAGAACGCCCGAATGCCACCGTCGTCGATAGAGCCGACGATGCGGACGTTCCCGCCGGGAGGGCCGTCCCGGAGGACGTCGATCTCGAATTGATACGTGGTTCCGGACGGGCCCTCGATTTCACCCGTCGCGGGCCCGTTGCCGATCCTCGAGACGAGATCGTCGTAGGCCCGCTGACTCCACCGGGCTAACTCGTCCTTCAACGCTACCCTGGCTTCCTGCTTGTCCACGTTGTGTCTCCCGCTGAGTCCGTGCCATCCAAACCGCCGGTCCGTGTCGCGGAAGCTCCACGTAATCGCGATTGTAGCGATATCCCCTTTCTTGTTCGAGGCCAACTGCGTCCCCTAGGTGCTGCCCGTATTGCCTTGGCGACTTGTCCGGCGGAGGGAGTGACGATAGAATCCCAACGAAAACCGGGCCGCGGGAGTGAGATCAGGAGATCAGTTGCGAAGCCCGCTCTACCCACTCCACAAATTACCACGTATCGGAGAACACGATGAGCGACATTACTCTTGAACAGGCCCAAGCCGCGGTGGCAGCGGCCCGGGCGAAGGCGGAGGAACTGGGCGTGCGGATGGATATCGCGGTTGTCGACGCGGGGGCGAATCTGAAGGTGTTTGCCCGAATGGACGGGGCTTGGCTGGGATCGATCGACATCGCCATGAAGAAAGCTCGAACGGCTCGGTTCTTCGACATGAACACGGGCGAGATCGGCAAGCTCTCGCAACCGGGCGGCGACCTGTTCAACATCGAACATTCCAATGGCGGACTGATCACGTTCCCCGGCGGTGTTCCGATCCAGAACGCCAACGGAGAGATCCTCGGCGCGATTGGCGTCTCGGGCAGCACGGTCGAGGACGATCATGTCGTCGCGCAAGCCGGGGCCGCGGCCGTTGCCTAATGAGCTTAGCATAAGTAGTGATATCCTACACCTGGAGGGCCACGCTCCGTTGTGGCCACGCCATCTAGTGCACCCGTCCACGACGGAGCGTGGCCCTCCAACTCCGAGACGTCACTGCTAATGCGAGGATTAGTGTGTGCTCTTGGTGACTCGTTCCCAGCTTTCAATTTCCCCCGGCACGACGCGGAAAAGCGGGTGCGATTGGGGGCGTTGGAGATCCACGAAGCGGTCATGGCGCGCCGAGTCGCGGGTGAGGAGTTTTGAGAGGAGATGGGCCCATTCGTGGGCAAGTTGGCTGCGCGTGACGGTCAACGGCTCGCGGGCCGACGCACGGCTGATCTTCGAAGCGTCAAACCGATAGCCCCGGGCGGTCGCCTCGGTGTGGACGGCCCGAAGGTAATCGGCCATTGCCCCGACCGGCGACGGGCAACGGCGAAACCGATCGAGTTGCGGGTGGCGCCGATAACCGGTGGTTTTTCCTTGCAGCACGGCTTGGGCCAACAGCCCCTCACGCCACACGGCCACCAGCCCAGCCGCGTCGAAGTATCGCGGGTGCAACGACCAGATTCGCATTCAACCTTGCTCCGCGTCGGCCGCCAGCTCCAACGCGCCGTGGAGGACGACGTCTTCGCCCAAGGCGGAGGGCACGATCTCGAATGTCTCGGCGTAGGCGGGGAAGACGTAGCGGTTGACGTAGCGGCGGACCGGGGCGAGAAAGAGCTTTTCGCCGGCCAGCGAAACGCCCCCGCCGACGACGACCAGGTTGGGCGCGACGAGCGTGACGACTTGGGCGATGGCCCAACCCAGCGCTTCGGCCGCCCGATCGAAGACCTCGCGGCCGAGCTGGTTGCCCTCCCGGGCGGCGTCGGCGATCATCTTGGTCGTGAGCCGGTCGAGGTCGCCGTCGCACCGCGAGAGGAGATCGGCCGCGTCTTGCTCTTCGGCGTCCTCGCGCTCGATCAGGCGTTGGCGAACCGATTCCGGGTCCCGGGCGGTCATGCCGTGGATCGAGTGAGAGATGGGCTCGGCCAATCGAGCTTGCACGGCGGCGGCGATGGCCCAACCGCTGGCGAGCGACTCGACCGTCTGATCGGGTCGATCGGCCTGCAGCCCAGGCCGCAGGTGGCCCGGCTCGACGGCCATGCCCTGGCCGCCGCGATAGAGATTGCCGTCGATGATCAGCGAGCCGCCGATGCCGCTGCCGACGTTGGTATAGAAGACGACTGACGCTTCTCGCCCGGCCCCGCACCGGGCCTCGGCCAGTCCGGCCGCGTCGGCGTCGTTGCCCACGACGGTCGGCAGGTTCAACATGTCCTGGCACCACCGCTGTAACGGGAAGTCGGTCCAGCCGTCGACTTGGTGACTAGTTACCGTTCGGCCTGATGCAGTATCAACCGGCCCACCAAAGCCGACGCCAATCGCCTTGGGCCGATGTTCCTTGATGAGCGGTACGGCCGCCTCGCGAATCTGGCCCAGGATCGCTTCGGCCCCGCCGGCCGGATCGACCTCGAGCCGCTGGCGGGCCACCAACCGGCCAACCCGACTCGTGCCGACGCCCAATTGTAATTTCGTTCCGCCGATTTCGATGCCGAGGAACATAAGATTGTTGCCAATGATAAGTCTATCTCGCGATAATTCGCTACAGCGCTGACCTAGGCGCTCACCCTTCTTTAGTACATGGAGCTGTGGAACGTCCCGCTATCGCTCTCCATTTTCACAGTTGTTGCTGTCGCCATTCTGTGTGGCCGCAAGAAGGCGGTCCGCTGCCTCTCGGACTCCTCTGGACATTCCGAACATCTCCAGCAATGCCTTCTTCATGTCACTAACACCCGACAAGGAATCGCAATCGTTCCACTCCTGATGTAGGTGTTCGCTCTCCATTGCGTGTTCTGCAAGTACACCTAGATCGCTGAGAATACCCCCGACGATCATTGCCAGCGTGAGAAGTAAGACGGACCGAGGAGTCTCCCAGTCCGGCTCGTCTGTCTCGTTAGCAGGAACCATGGGCACGAGAGAAGCAAGGAAACGGCAGACTTGGAGCCGGCTGGGCACATCGAGGGCTGCCGACACACTGATTATGACGCGCGTCGCACAGGGATAGCCGCTGGCACTCGGCTCACGGTCATTACCGAGAAAGCAATAGAGATAGAGCGACGCACCGTAGAGCATCTTGTATGGCGCCAGGTTGCCTTCATTCTCGTCGATCAGAGTGTTGTAGCCAATGACAATGAATCCGAGGAGATCCGCCAGACCGTAGAGGTTTTCAGTGGGAAACACACCGGATGATAGCGGCGCGAGGAGATCCTCGATCGTAACCGTCTGATGAGGCATCCCAATGTCTGGCTGCCCATCTGTGTCGAGTTGCTCGGCGATGTCCTTCGGAACCCGCGCAGCCAAGAACGCGAGATAATCTGCCGCGATCTGGCTCGGGGCATCCGGGAAGAGTGCCGCATCAAGGTGTCTCATTTCGTCCGGCCCCATCCTTGCCTCCAGGTTGTGCCGTTTGCTGGTGCTGCGCTCTCAACTCTACCCCGCCCTCACCCGGCGGCTGCGCCGCCACCCTCTCCCAAAGGGAGAGGGGAGTTAGGTGGCCGGGCCTGTTTGATCTTCGGGCATGGGGCGGGAGCTGTCAAGCAGTGCTTCTTCCTGGCCCCGGACGACGTTAATCCGGGCGACAATGGCCCAGCCGAGCAGGAAAAAGACCAGCAGGCTGAGGATGGCCAGACGTGGGTCACCGGTGATTTTGAAAATCGCGCCGAAAAGGAATGTGCCGAGGAAGCTGGTGGCCTTGCCCGAGAGGTTGAAGAAGCCGAAGAACTCGGCCGTTCGAGCCGGCGGCGTCATCAGGCCCATGATTGAACGGCTGACCGACTGGGTTCCGCCCATCACCAGGGCGAGGATCCCGCCGAGGACCCAGAATTGGATCTTGTTCTGGACGAGGAACGCCGCCACGAGCAGCCCAACCCACACGGCCAGGCAATACATCAGCGTCGATTTCTGCCCCCACAGATCGGCCAGCCAGCCGACGAGCATCGCACCCGGCATGGCGACAAGTTGGATCATCAGCACCAACAGGCTCAACTCGCCGACCGAGAACCGAAGCTCCGGAGTCTCCGTGGCGAAGACGGATGCCTGGCTCAAGACCGTCTGGATGCCGTCGTTGTAGAAGAGATACCCGAGCAAGAACAAAGCCAGGATGCGATAGCGTCGCACGTTGGCCAACGTCCGGCCGACCTGGCGAAACGCGTCGCGGGCGGCTGCCGGGAGGGGTTGTTTCTCGCTTGGCGGCGCGGCCCGATCGCGGAGGATCCAAAGCGTTGGCAGGCTGAACAGTCCCCACCACAGGCCGAGCACGAGAATGCCGATCCGCAATTGGTCGGAGACGTCGGGCATACCCAATCGCTCGCCGAACCGGATGACCAGCATGGCGATCACCAGCGCCAGCGCGCCGCCCAAGTAGCCCAACGCGTATCCCCAGGCCGAGACCAGGTTGATCGTCCGCTCGTCCGCGATCTCGGGCAAGAATCCGTTGTAGAAACCCAAGGACAATTCGAAACACAGACTCATCAGGAAGAAGAAGCCCACAATCAAGGCCACCGACTGCGGCGGAACGGCGGCCATCGCCACGGCGGCAGCCGATCCCAACAGGGCCGTGCCGGCGAGCCATTTTCGCTTGCTCGAATTCGCGTCGGCCACCGCGCCCAACACGGGCGAAAGCAACGCGGCCAGGAACATCGAGGCTGAAATGCTCCAGGCGTAAACGGTCGGCCCCCACGTGTCGTCGGGCGAGAAAACGATTTTGGTCAAATAGCCCACCACGATCGTGATCAACAGCGTCGAATACGCGCTGTTAGCCCAATCGTACATCGCCCAGGCAAAGATCTCCTTGCCAGCGCCGCGAGAGCTGGATGATGAGTTGGGCGTGGGACTAGACATGAACGTTCTTGGAAAGCACCTCCCCTCTCCCTTTGGGAGAGGGGTCGGGGGTGAGGGGAGGTTAGTGGCTGGTGACTAGGATGGAACGAGGGTGCCACTGGCTTTGCCAGTGCCCTGGTGGCCAATGGCCAGGCCGTGGATGCGACCGCAGGGCGTCTCTCCAGGTTTCCATGCCACGTTTCTCTCAGGTCAAGAGCACGGATTATCGAGGAATCGGCCCCCCGCTGCAAGGTGACATCCCCTGCCGGACGTCCGCCCTCCGCCGGGTGGCCACTTCCATGGCCCCCGGGTCCTGGCCCCCACCGGTTAATCGCCCTAGACTAATAAGGAGCCACTCGGCGCAACATGTTTCTTGATCCTTCCGGCGATCCATGGACCAAACGCCCCCTTCCACCTCGACGCTCGCCCGGCTGGCGATCACGGTCCATGGGGTGGTCCAGGGGGTCGGATTTCGGCCGTTCGTCTACAACGCGGCGGTCGCCCGACGGCTGACCGGCTGGGTCCGCAACGAGGCCGATACGGTCGAGATCGAGATCCAGGGCGACCGGTCGGACTTGGACGCGTTCGTCCAGACGCTCCGCAACAGCCCACCCCCCCAGGCACGGCTGGATGCAGTCGACATCCGGTCCGTGATGCCCGAGGCAGATGGGACGGCATTCGAAATCCGTCCGAGTCAAGGCCAGGCTTCGCCTCGGCCGACGATCCCGGCCGATCTGGCCACGTGCGACGACTGCCTGGCCGAGATTCACGCATCGGGCCAACGGCGTAAGGGCTATGCGTTCACCAATTGCACGAACTGTGGACCGCGCTGGTCGATCATCCGGGGCGTGCCCTACGACCGGCCCAAGACGTCGATGGCCCCGTTCACGATGTGCCCCGACTGCCAGGCCGAGTACGACGACCCGACCGACCGCCGGTTTCACGCCCAACCGATCGCCTGCGCTCGCTGCGGGCCGGAGCTTCGCCTGCTGGACGCCTCGGGCAACGACCTGGCGGTGGGCGACGACGCGATGGCCGAGTGTGCCCGAGCAATCCTGGCGGGCCAAATCGTGGCGATCAAGGGCCTGGGCGGATTTCAACTCGTTGTCGACGCGACCAACTCCGAGGCGGTCGCCGCGTTGCGCCGGCGAAAGCACCGGCCGTCCAAACCGTTCGCCCTGCTGATCGATTCACTCGACACGGTCCGGCGGTATTGCCACGTGTCGGAGGAAGAAACCCAGGCGTTGACGTCGGTCTCGGCCCCGATCGTGTTGCTTCGCCGTCGAGCGGTCGAATCGGACATTGCCCCGGAGGTCGCCCCGGGCAATCCGACTTTGGGCGTCATGCTGCCCTACACGCCGCTGCATCATTTGCTGATCGAAGCCATCGGTCGGCCGGTTGTCTGCACGAGCGGCAACCTGTCGGAAGAGCCGATGGCCACGTCGACCCAGGACGCGTTGGAACGCCTCGGCACTATTGCCGATGTCCTGCTGACGCACAACCGGCCGATCGTCCGCCCGGTCGACGATTCGGTCGGCCAGGTGACGGCCGCCGGATTTCAGTTGCTCCGGCGTGCCCGAGGGTATGCCCCGCTGCCCAACGAGCTTTCCGATGACGGTTCAATCATTCTGGCCGTGGGAGGGCATTTGAAAAACGCGGTGGCGTTGGCCTTGGGTAATCAGGTGGTTGTAGGCTCGCACGTGGGCGACTTGGAGACGGTGGCCAGTCTGGAGGTTCACCGCAGGGCGGTCCGCGACCTGGTCGAGTTCTTCGCCGTGACGCCCGACGTGATCGCCTGCGACTTGCACCCCGATTACGGCTCGACCCGACACGCCGAAACGCTGGCTGACCAATGGGGCGTCCCACTGGTTCGCCTGCAACATCACCACGCCCACGTCGCCGCGTGCATGGCCGAACACGGTTTGGAGGGTCCCGTCCTGGGATTGTCCTGGGACGGCACGGGCTATGGCCCCGACGGCACGGTCTGGGGCGGCGAGGCGTTGTTGTGTGAATCAGGTCGCTTCACCCGCGTGGCCCATCTCCGCACCTTCCCTCTGCCCGGCGGCGACCGTGCCGTCCGCGAACCCCGCCGCAGCGCCCTCGGCCTCCTCTTCGAGCATCGAACAACCAACCCCCAATCCCC